>NZ_JBHIOD010000058.1:0-212350 GCF_042195355.1 Bartonella sp. CL266QHHD | reverse complement strand
AAATGAGAGAATCCTACGTTATTCGGGGGTCTAATTCAATATACAAAACAGTAAATTATCATTATAAATCAATATATTGTTGTAGCCAAAACCTAATCCATGAGAGATTGTTGGAAATGTTGGAACTATCCTTGGTACTTTTGCTGGGCTTAGCGACATCAGATCGAAAGAAAATATTGTACGAGTAGGGCAGCGAGATGGACACAAACTCTATGAGTATAATTACAAGGGCTATCCAGAGCGCTATCGCGGGGTGATGGCGCAAGATGTTTTGAAGTCAAAACCTGAAGCTGTTTTCTTGCATAAGGCGACAGGCTTTTTGCATGTGGATTATGGCAAGCTTGGCTTTGAGATGGAAAGGGTGCAGTGATGGAACAAGAAAACACGAATTCTCTATCAAAGTTGTTTGATCCAAAATTTTTGCGTCCTTTTATGTATCAGGTTATACCGCAGTTACCTAGATATTTATTTCAACAACTCTCTACCCCTCTAAGCACGCCGTTGTAAGGGCAATACACGCAAAGTTTTTTAGAACGTGTTGCTTTTAGCACAAACCCTTTTGATGCGAGCAATGGGGCTGATACTCCACAAAAATTGAGTCCTACAGAGCTTATTCGCGGTTCTCAAACAGGAGGAGGAGAAGCTGGGAAAAAAACGCCCACAGAATTGATTATGTCTACGGATGATTTAAAGCGCTAAATGCCTCCATTGCCGGATGTTTCAAAGGATACTGTTAAGATACAAGAGGCGCCAGAGCAACAAAAGCATGACTTCTCAGAGCAGGGAGGCGTTGCATCAATGATCTCTCAATCTCCACTTGTTGGGAACATTGATCAGTCTAGTGGGGATGAAGCTGGGCGACAGCAAAAAAATGTGATGGATTATATTGCTCAACTTAATGAGAAATCTATAGCGGAAAACTCTTTGAAAAATGATTCTGGAAATGATGAGGAAAAGCTTTTTGATGCACCTATAGAAGAAGAAAAACATTTGAATGCACACTTACCAGAAGAGGAGCATTTAAAAGCAAGTGGTGATCTTGAACAAAAAACAGATTATATCAAGTCACTTGATAATTTTGTTCAGACAGGAGCAAATCTAAGTAGCTTATGGGAGCGTTTTAGAAAATCAGAATTTTCCGAGCATTTAATGGATTTTTTTGCAGGGCTTGCGTTATGAAAGACACCACAAGAAAGTTTTTCAAATGCATCTATCCTTATGCGGCAGGGCAACAAGGAACGCGCACAATATAAACAAACTTTGCAATTTTTACGCTCTAAAGGGTATAGCGATGAAGATGCGCAAGCACTCACACAATATCCAGACCTTGCCATGAAAATCATAGGCAGTACGTTAAGCTCTCAAAAAGGCTATAGAACATTGCTTAAAAGGCTTAATCGGGGTGATTATGAAGCTGTACCAACCGAATTGCAGAAAATGGACCAAAGCCAAGAGGCAAACGTTTACAAGGTCTTGTACTCCGGCGTGTATCAGAGGCAGGGCTATGGACGAAAGGGGCTTATGCTTCTGCTAATTATCAAACAGTAGAAACGGGGGGTAAAGCAGAAGCATTGGCACCCATTATTGGTTCTTTCTCAGGTCTTGGCGGTTTTTTAGCGGGCAATGGTCTAGTTCAATGGGCTTTAGCCGCCATTATGGTTTGAGCCGCATATGCTGGCATTTTCTTTGTTGCTAAACGTTTTCAGGAGCACTGCCTATGAATCTTATGGATGAAAAGAAATCTGATGCTAACAGGTGCGGCTTTAGACGCTTTTTTTTATGATTTTAGCAAGAGCCTTTACTCTTGGAAAAAAAGCAGAACAACAAAAGCAAACAGAAAAAGCTTTAAAAGCAGCCACAACACGGCTGGAGGTGGAAAGTGAAGTTAATCAAAAAAGTGATGCTGATGTGCGTGCTGCTCTCTTTGATTGATTGCGCGACAAATAAATATGCTTTTTCTTGTGTTGGTTGGTTACCTGTTTATTTAAGCCGGCAAGATCTGAACACCATTAGCTCAAACTTAGGAAGAGAGCTCTTAAAGCATAACAAGCAGGGTCAACGCTTGTGTGGGTGGAAACATGGTTAGAAAAAAATCCAAAAAACACACAGAGCTTACAGAAGTAGAAAAGAAATGCTTCAAGAAATGATCATCACCTATCAAAGCGTGAAAATGATGTCTCGCTTGATGAAGTGGATAGCATTTTTTCTTTTTTTGCTTATCCTTGATTTTGCACGCCTCATGGATGCAATAGACAACATCTTCGCACATTTAAAACAATGGTTCTTAAAGAATTAGAAAAACTGTCATACAAGCAAAACTACGAAAAATTCTTTCTACTATGAATTGGAGATCTAATCATAAGCGTAGTTCAGAATGCAAACCAAGTCGTAAGAGCTCTAGTGTTTTGGTATCTGGCTTTCGATAGATCACAACTAAATCTGGCTTGATATGACAATCACGACAATTGCGCCATTGACATGTTAGTGCATGATCTCTCTAATGCGCCGTTAGCGGTTCATTCTCCGCTAACGCTTTGACCACAAGCAGCAAATTCTCCTCTAGTGCATTAGCATATCTACCTTTGCTTTCACGTTTAAGATCACACCGGAATGAACGCGTATAGACAATTTCCCGCATAGCAAGCTTAGGTTTGCTTTTCAGATTTACGCATTTCGGTTCTATCTTCCCGTATCATGGTTCTTAAGCCGTCTAATGATGTATGTTCGATGCGTCCCATTTCAGCATCCTCGATAGCTCGTAATGTTTCCGGATTTGGTTGGAATAGATCAAGCGGTAATGCTCGATCTCTAGCAATGCGGGTCATAAACATGCGTACTGCATCCGATACAGTTAAACCCGTAGACTTAATAACTGCACTTGCAATTTCTTGAACTTCATCAGGTATGCGGGCTTGAATTTTTCCCATTGCTAAACCTCCTATTCAATTGTAGTACAATGTACTACACGTTAAGTTTATGTTAAGAGTTTCAACAATAGCTTTTCACAAGAGAACTTAGCAAAATTCAAAAAACTATTAGAGAAAGTTGGCAGAATAAGATATGTTTTGTAGAAGAATATTGGAAAGTCTTATTCCCTAACCTTTATTTATGAACCCCGCATTTTAAAAAAACTATATAAAATCAATGTGATATATGAATAAAAAAGAGCATAATATCACTAAAAGAGTGTTATAGAAATGATGTGTCATGACGATTCTACCACTCGATAGTGCTTCGATAAGAGAGGCAATAGCGCTTCTTGAACAAGGGAAGTTAGTAGCGTTACCAACGGAAACTGTTTATGGATTAGCGGGCGATGCAACCAATGGGAGGGCAATTTCTTCTATTTATTCTACAAAGGGTCGTCCGCAAATTAATCCTCTTATTGCGCATGTTAGCGGCATCGAAATGGCACAACGTTATGTTAAAATTGACTTTCTTTCACGCCAATTAATGGAGGAATTTTGGCCAGGGCCTTTGACATTGGTTTTGCCTTTAAAGGAACAGCATAATATCCATCCTTTAACGACCTCTGGTTTGAATACCTTGGCTGTTCGTTTTCCAGACAGTCGTTTTGCGGAAGTGGTACAACATTTTGGCCGTCCACTTGCTGCTCCTAGTGCGAATCAATCGGGGCGTCTTAGCCCTACTTCAGCTGAGGCTGTTTTTGCATCTTTGGGGGAATCTGTTCCTTTAATATTGGACGGAGGACCTGCTAAAATAGGACTAGAATCAACGATTATTAAAATTTGTGGTGAAAATATTTATCTTTTGCGTCCAGGGGGGCTTACGGCTGATAAAATTGAAGAAGTTGTGGGGAAGTCTTTAAAACGGATAGATCAAAGGGCGGCGATTGAAGCTCCTGGGATGTTAAAATCGCATTATGCCCCCAATGCCACGGTTCGTTTGAATGTAGAAAAGGTGGAAAATGGTGAAGCGCTTTTAGCATTTGGTTCAAAGCGTGTTATGGGGGCTGAAAATGCCGTTTCTATTTTAAACCTTAGCGAAGATGGAAAGTTGGAAGAGGCAGCCTCTCATTTATTTCAATATATGAAGGAATTAGATTCATTTAAAGTGAGATGTATCGCAGTAGAACCTATTCCATCATACGGATTAGGGGAGGCTATCAATGATCGTCTTATACGGGCTGCAGCTCCAAAGGAGAAATGAACATGGAGCAGGAATTAATTGAGGGGTTTAGGGAAATTGTTGGTGCTAAGCATGCTATAACAGATCAAGCGTTGATTGCGCCGTATTTGCTTGAAGAGCGTGGGCTTTTTCATGGAAAAACACCTTTACTTTTACGTCCATCTTCTTGCGCAGAGATCTCATCGATTATGCAGTTAGCGAGCAAAACGCGCACACCGATTGTGCCACAGGGTGGAAATACAGGGCTTGTGGGGGGACAACAACCAGATGAAAGAGGAGGGAGCGTTCTTTTATCCATGGAGCGATTAAATAAGATTAGAGCTATAAATCTTGAGGGAAATTTTGTTGTTGTAGAGGCTGGTGTTATTTTACAGGATTTACAGAAAAAAGTGGATGAATCAGGTCGTTTTTTCCCTCTTTCTTTGGCATCTGAAGGTTCTTGCCAAGTAGGAGGCAATCTTTCGTCGAATGCTGGAGGGACAGCTGTTTTAGCTTATGGCAATATGCGTGATCTTTGTCTTGGTTTAGAAGTTGTTTTACCGGATGGGCGTATTTTAGATGATTTGCGTTTTGTTAAAAAAGACAATAGCGGTTACGATTTAAAAGATCTTTTTATTGGTGCAGAAGGCACATTGGGAGTTATAACCGCAGCCGTTTTGAAGATGTTTCCAAAAATAAAAGGAAAAGCTGTTGCTTTGGTGGGATTATATAGTCCGGCGAAGGCTTTAGAGTTTTTATCTCTGGCTCAAGAATATGGAGGAGGGATGTTGACAGGTTTTGAGCTCATGGGAAATCTCAGTTTGCAAATGGCTTTAGATTATAAGATGTGTGAGAAGCCTCCTCTTCAGCGGAAACATGAATGGTATGTATTAATGAACATTTCATCGTTGCAAGGCAATGATGAGGCATTATCGGTATTGAGTACTATTTTAGAAGAAGCTTTAAAGAATGCGGTGATAGAAGATGCAGTTGTTGCGCAATCTTTAAAACAGCAAGATTTTTTTTGGCAATTACGAGAAAGTATATCATCAGCACAAAAGTTAGCAGGAGGGTCCATTAAGCATGATATTGCAATCCCACTTGCTTCTATTCCTGATTTTATTGCTGAGGCAGCGCTTATTGTAGAAGATATTGCTCCAGGAGCACGGGTGATTTGTTTTGGACACATGGGCGATGGAAATTTACATTATAATATTACACAACCTGTAGGAGCTGATACGACAGTGTTCTTGCAGTTATGGTCAACAATGAATCATCGCATTCATAGTTTAGTGGTGGACTATAGAGGTGCATTTTCTGCTGAGCATGGAATTGGTCAGCTTAAGCGCGAAGAACTTCGTTCTTTTAAATCGCCTGTCGCATTGGATATTATGCAAGGGATTAAAAAAACGCTCGATCCTTTAGGGATAATGAATCCTGGAAAAGTGTTATAATTCAAGAATGGTGATCATGTATTTTTGTTTAGATTTTAATAACCAAAAAAGAAACCAGTTGTTTTTTATTCAAACTTTTAATAATCCAATGAGAAAAAGCTGCTAAAGGGTGTATGTTATTTAAGATAAATTGGGATAATGTATATGGCTAATCAATGCTTTAATCAGGCAAAAGCGGTGCTTGAATTTCGGTTAGATCCGTGCCATTTGCCACAAACGACGACATATTTTTCATCCAAAACGGGTAATCAGGTTATTTGTTCGTTAAATGAGCGTGGTGTTTCTTTTAAAACGGATATGCCTTCAAGTTTATCGCATTTAATACCCCCTTATCATTTCCAAGGAATTGCAGCACGTACCGTAAAAACGCGTTCAGGAGAAAGAGCTGTTGCATTAGAATTACTTCATGCCGATGAGGAAGCTTGTATACCGCTTTTGGTTTCCAGAGATTTGAATAATGTTCTTCTGGATTGGCGGTTATGGGCGGATACTTATGGCCTTCCCATGCTTATGATCAATGAAGATAATCGCATTCTGGTTGTAAAAGATCGTTCTGATTTACATCGATTTTTTGGTACAACAGCACATTCTAAACAAAAGCGTTTTTTACTTCGTTATAGCAATCCGTTAGGCTTGCGTTTGGTGATTGCGAATCGAATTGCACTCCAGTAATATTAACATGCATTTATTTTTGTACTACCGTCAGCATTTATCTTGTGGTGCTGTAAAACATCGTTGTTTGGAGCGGTAATATAAGGCGTGTAAACTTCACACATGAAGTGTTTTAGAAGATATGGCAAATATTCTTAAGTTTGCTTGTAGGTATTTGTGTAAGTGCAGCATAGGAGTGGGAAGCAAGAGGAACCCGCTCAATGAGAATCCAGACCTTTACAGACGAGATTTGGTGTGACTTTTGGTTCTTGAAAACAAAGAGGAAGTCAATGATTGTAAATGAGAGTTTTTTGACACCATACATTGGCAGCAGGAATTGATTATGTAAAACGCTTTTTTTGGCGGTATAATTTTGGGTTTTTGCCACATCATAAAAACACCAGCAGATTGCTGGAAGTGTTTTTGAATTTTTTTATAAATCATTTCTCCATGTTGAATGAGAGCTTTGAATATTGCAGAATATTCTTATTTCATCTCTCTTTTATAATCAAAATCATTTAGATAGAAAGGGTGATCGTAATATTGAGAGTTGGAAAATACAAAGATGGTATCGGTTTTTATTTTGATTCCAGAAAGATGGCAGAATGGATTTATACTATTTGCAGGTAGTGTCGTAAAATGGGAGTGATGAGCATGAGAGGTATTGTTTAAGAATTTGTATGTGAATAATATAACTATCTTTTTTGGGCATTTTATTTTTTGTAAAAGCGGAATTTCATTAAAAACGCGATAGATAAAAGAAATGATAGTATATATGTTTTTCTTCAGGACTTTATAAGAAAGAAAGTGTTTATAAAAATGATGAGAAAATACGTTTAAAGTAACAGTAAAATGATCATTTTATATTACATTTTCAGATTCAAAAAATTTTCCTATTTTATCATGAGTAGATATTCTATTTATAATATTTGATTGTTCAAAGGAAAGCACACTCATTTTTTCAAAATTATGGTCAACGTAAAACAGTGAGAAAATTTGTGTGTCATGCTCTTATATAAAATAATAAAATCGTAAAAAAGAATATTCAAAGGATTTTATTTTCTCGCGCAACGGCTCTCCATCCGATATCACGACGAACAAAACCTTCTGGCCAATCAATACAATCAACAGCTTCATAGGCACGTTTTTGTGCATGCGTAATCGTTTTTCCTGTTGCAGTTATATTGAGAACACGTCCACCATTTGCAATGAGTTCTCCATCACGCAACACTGTACCAGCTTGAAAAACTTTCACATCGGGAAGAGAGTTTACTTGATCAACGTTACGGATAACAGTACCTTTTTGGGGAGAGTCTGGATAACCATTAGCAGCCATAACAACGGTGAGAGCAGCTTTTTCAGACCACCGAAGAGGCTTATTTTCAAGTTTTCCTTGAGCTGCAGCAAGAAAAATTGGCAAAATGTCATCTTTGAGGCGCATCATTAAAACTTGACATTCAGGATCACCGAATCGTACGTTAAATTCAATTAATTCGGGTCCTTTTTGCGTTATCATTAATCCGACGAAGAGAATACCTTTAAAGGGAGCGCCCATTTCTTTCATGCTTTTTAAAGCTGGTTCAACAATTTCTTTGAGAGTACGATTCACTATTTCTTTGGTCATGATGGGCGCTGGTGAATAAGCACCCATACCACCGGTATTTGCTCCAATATCCCCATCACCTACACGTTTATGATCTTGAGCAGATCCAAAAGGAAGAGCAACTTTACCATCACAAAGGCAGAAGAAGCTTGCTTCTTCACCTTCAAGAAAAGATTCTACAACAATTTTGTTTCCTGCATCTCCAAATGTACTTTTGAAGCAGGCATCAACTGCGTTAAATGCTTCTTCCATAGTTGTTGCAACCACGACACCTTTGCCAGCTGCTAAGCCATCAGCTTTAATAACAATGGGAACATCTTGTTGCTGAATGTAAGCTTTAGCTTTAGAGGCATCATTAAAGCATTGGTAACTTCCTGTAGGAATGTTATTCTTACGACATAAATCTTTTGTAAAAGCTTTTGAACCTTCTAGTTGAGCAGCTTTTTGAGTAGGACCAAATACACAGATGTTAGCGCTATTAAGGGAGTCTGTTATACCCGCAACCAATGGTGCTTCTGGTCCTACAATTACAAGATCAATAGAATGTGCTTTACAAAAAGCAATAACAAGGGAATGGTCATCAATGTTTAAATTAATATTTTCACCAAATTCTGTTGTTGCAGGATTTCCAGGAGCACAGTATAACTTTGTTAGCAGTGGTGATGCTGCTATTTTCCATGCTAAAGCGTGTTCTCGTCCACCTGAGCCAATAAGAAGAATATTCATTGCTTGCTCCTCTCATAAAAGATGATTAATCTCATCTCCTTCTCATAAGAATGAAATGTCTCTATCGCAAGACCAAAGGTAAATCATTTGATGAAAAAAAATAAAAATATCGCGCATGTTCAGTCCTATGATAGCCAAGGACGGGTTATGGATGCATCTTCCAAACAATGGGTCTACAATTTCCTTCCCTGTTCTTTATGGTTTTATGCGCAATTGGCGCGTTGGGATCGGCCTATTGGATGGCAATTGTTGATGTGGCCTTGTTTTTGGTCAACAACAATGGCTTTTTTCTCTTATAAAATGCATTACGATACTCTTTTATCAATGTTTCTTCATTGGGTTTGGTATCTTTTTCTTTTTTTTCTGGGATCTATTGCTATGCGAGGGGCAGGATGTACTTGGAATGATCTTATTGACCATAAAATTGATGCTCAGGTAGAAAGGACACGTTCTCGCCCATTGCCGACAGGTCATGTGAGTCGGTTTCAAGCAAGAGTTTTTATACTTGTGCAATGTTTGGTTGGTTTAGTTGTTTTATCACAATTTAATAGGTTTAGTTTTTTTCTAGGTATTTCGTCATTGATAGCTGTTGCATTTTATCCTTTTATGAAACGCGTAACATATTGGCCGCAGTTTTTTTTAGGCGTTGCGTTTAATTGGGGGGCATTAATGGGGTGGGCTGTTGTCTTTGGAAGTTTAAGCTGGGCACCAATCTTGCTTTATGTGGGATCAATTTTGTGGACCATAGGATATGATACAATCTACGCACATCAAGATAAAGAAGATGACGTTACTGTTGGTGTCCGTTCTACGGCTCTTCTCTTTGGTAAAGCAACCAAGCGTGCTTTAGTATTTTTGTATGGTGGTTTTGTGATGTTCATTAGTCTAGCATTTTATTTAGCTGGAGTCCCTGTTCTTAGTTTTTTGGGGATTTTTGTGGCAAGCATCCATATGTTTATTCAAATTAAAGTCATTGATATAGATGACAGTTCACAATGCCTCAGGCTTTTCAAATCTAATTCGCTTATTGGTTTTGTGATTTTTGCTGGTTTAGTATGTGGGGGTATATGGACGATATTTTATCCTGCGGTCTAAAAATAAGTTAGCTAAAATCATAGTTTCTACTGAATACAGTATGTTTTTTAAAATAAGCTTGTTGCTAATCTATTTTTAAGCGATACAGTAGAAAATATTACTAATCAACTGTTACAGTGGAAATGAAATTCTTCTATTTAAATAAAATAAATCATCTTCTTTTAGAATTTTTCAAATAAAAAATATTTGTTTAACTGTTGGGAAGAAAAAATCTTCATAACGATGAAATTTGAAGGATTAGGGATAAAGTTTTTGTCTTTTCCAATCGCTGTGTTCAACACAATCTCGTGTAAAAAGCAGACGATCATGTAAACGAAATGGGCGATCACACCAGAACTCTATAGAAAGGGGTTTAACACGAAACCCAGACCAATAAGGTGGTCGTGGAATATTACCTAGAGCATAACGCGCAGTATATTGAGCAATTGCTTTTTCGAGCACAAAACGATTGTCTAAAGGTTGAGATTGTTTAGATGCCCATGCACCAATTCGACTACCACGTGGTCGTGATTGGAAATAGGCATCGGCTTCCTGTTGACTTACTTTTTCAACAATTCCTCTAATTCTTACCTGACGACGGAGCGATTTCCAATGAAAACCTAAGGATGCTTTCATTGATTTTAAAATTTCTTGTCCTTTACAGCTTTCATAATTGGTATAGAAGACAAAGCCTTGGGGACTGTAGTCTTTGAGGAGAACCATACGAACATTAGGGAGTCCTGTTTCGTCAACTGTTGCTAATGCCATAGCATTCGGATCATTTATTTCACTTATCGTTGCTTCTTCAAGCCACTTTGCGAAAAGTTCAAAAGGTTTTTGCATTTGCATAAAATGATCATCTGTTGGTATTTTTTTGCTCATAGTTTCTCCAAATATCAGTGAGCATGGGTGAGGCATTTTCTCATTTACTTTATCATCAAAAAGTCACAGTACCATTTTTTCTCATTTTCAAAAAGCCAATGCTATCGTGTATTTCTATGGTAGTTTAATTATTTTTACTTTAGCATAGACTACAAGGAGCTATATTAAATAAATATCTCATTTTATCTGGTATTTTAGTTTATTGATAGACATATAAAGAGAAAAGAAGAAATTATTCTCTAGAATAGATTGATGAAGCTATAAGGGATATTGAACAACGGATCAGTTGATATTTTGAAAACGAAAAAATTGAAAAGAGGGCAATATGCGTGATCCCTACACGATTCTGGGTGTGGCACGTACCGCAAAATCGCAAGAGATTAAATCGGCATTTAGAAGATTAGCAAAGAAGTATCATCCAGATCATAATAGAGATGATGCAAAGGCTAAAGAAAAATTTGCTGAAATTAATCAAGCTTATGAAATTATAGGTGATAAAGATAAAAAGGCACAATTTGACCGCGGTGAAATTGATATGGAAGGAAAACCGCTTTATCAAGCCTATGGTACTGGTGAAAATTTTAGCAATAAACAAAATCCCTTTTCAGGAAGAGCAAAGGGATTTGATTTTTCCTCTTCAGGTGGTGCAGGTTTTGATGCGAGTGATATTTTTCGGGATCTGTTTGGAGGAGGAGGTAGCTTTTCGAATTCCACACACTATAACCGTCCCCAACAAGGAGCACATGTTCGTGCTAATCTTGCCATAACACTAGAGCAGATGGTTGGCGCAGAAAAGGTGGAAGCTGTTTTTCCAAATGGAAAAAAGTTAAAAATTAAACTTCCATATTATATTGAAGACGGACAGGTTATTCGTTTAAAAGGTCAGGGAGAAGAGGTAGCTCTTGGGCAAGCAGGAGATGCGTTGATAACCATTCAGATTCAAAAACATCCTCGTTTTCGGGTTGAAGGAAGAGCACTTCATCTTGATTTACCAGTTTCTCTTAAACATGCTGTTTTGGGAGCGAAAGAAGAAGTTGAGACGTTGGAGGGACGTGTGGTTTTAACGATTCCTGCGTGGTCAAGTTCTGATCGCGTTTTACGGTTGAAAGGGAAAGGGCTTCGTTTAAAAAATGGTACAAGAGATGATCTTTATGTGCATGTTCGCATTATGTTGCCGGAAGGTGAAAATGCCGCGCTAGAACAGTTTTTGCAAATGCAGCAAGATTAATTTTAAAATTTTTTATATATAAAAGCGTAGTTTTTGTTTGATTTTAAACCAATTGCTTGAAGAAAAAGTTGACCTGTGTCATAGGCAGATGAATAATATTAATTTTAAGTAACAATGGGGCAGTGCTGATGGCTAAGGGTAATGGTTTATTGTACGGTAAGCGTGGTTTAATTTTGGGGTTGGCCAATAATCGCTCCATCGCTTGG
The DNA here is from genome assembly GCF_042195355.1 of Bartonella sp. CL266QHHD. Classification (NCBI taxonomy): domain Bacteria; kingdom Pseudomonadati; phylum Pseudomonadota; class Alphaproteobacteria; order Hyphomicrobiales; family Bartonellaceae; genus Bartonella; species Bartonella sp. CL266QHHD. Next base: position 200,398 of record NZ_JBHIOD010000058.1, on the reverse strand, counting down.
GGAATCGCTAAAGCGGCAAGTAGCGCAGGGGCAGAGCTTGCTTTTACCTATCAGGGTGAAGCAATGAAAAAGCGTGTTGAGCCTTTGGCTGAAGAATTAAAGGGGTTTGTTTGTGGACATTGTGATGTTTCTGACAGTGTCTCTATTGATACGGTCTTTAAAGAAATAGAGAAGAAATGGGGAAAACTCGATTTTTTAGTTCATGCTATTGGTTTTTCTGATAAAGATGAATTAAGTGGTCGTTATATTGATATCAGCGAATCAAATTTTATGATGACCATGAATATTTCCGTTTATTCCCTAACGGCTCTAACGAAGCGTGCAGAAAAATTGATGCCAGATGGTGGTTCAATCTTGACACTGACCTATTATGGAGCAGAAAAGGTTGTTCCAAATTATAATGTAATGGGGGTTGCTAAAGCGGCTCTTGAAGCGAGCGTGAAATATTTAGCGGTAGATTTAGGTCCTCAAAATATTCGTGTTAATGCTATATCTGCTGGACCCATTAAAACGTTAGCAGCTTCTGGTATTGGTGATTTTCGTTATATTTTAAAATGGAATGAATATAATGCTCCATTACGTCGTACGGTAACAATTGAAGAGGTTGGTGATTCTGCGCTTTATTTTCTTTCAGATTTGTCTCGTTCTGTTACTGGTGAAGTCCATCATGTCGATTCGGGTTATAATATCATAGGTATGAAAGCCGTTGATGCACCAGACATTTCTGTCGTTAAAGAATAAAGTTTGGTTTATAGGATTTTATTGGACAGCAGTAATTTGACCAAATTTAAAGTGGCTAAGAGTATTTGAGCGCAAAGAGCTACCTTGTGTATAGCATACAACATGCGTTGTCGTTGTAATATTTGACAGAGAAACGGATCTTTTTCATGTCGCATAATACATTTGGTCATTTGTTTCGTGTAACAACATGGGGTGAAAGTCATGGTGCTGCTCTTGGTTGTGTCATTGATGGTTGTCCACCTGGAATTATTTTTACTCTTGCAGAAGTTCAAGCTTATCTTGATAAACGCAAACCAGGACAATCAAAATATACAACGCAGCGCCGAGAATCAGATAAAGTAGAGGTCCTTTCAGGAGTTGTTGTTCAAGACGATGGGACGACATTGGTGACAACAGGTACACCAATTTCTCTGTTGATTCGAAACACAGATCAGCGTTCGAAGGATTATAGCTCGATTGCCCATCAGTATCGTCCAGGACATGCGGATTATACTTATGATATTAAATATGGCATTCGTGATTTTCGAGGCGGGGGACGTGCTTCGGCACGGGAGACGGCAGCACGTGTTGCAGCTGGTGCATTTGCTCGTAAAATCGTTCCTGGTTTGATTGTACGAGGAGCAGTGATAGCAATTGGTCCTCATAATATTAATCGTGATCGTTGGGATTGGTCAGAGGTTAATAATAATCCTTTTTTTACAGCTGATGCAGAGATGGTTCACATTTTTAGTGATTATATCAGTGAACTCCGTAAAGAGGGAACATCTGTTGGAGCGGTTGTTGAGATCGTTGCAGAAAATGTTCCGGCAGGTTTAGGAGCCCCTATTTACGCAAAGCTTGATCAAGATATTGCCTCGTTACTTATGTCGATTAATGCGGTAAAAGGTGTGGAAATTGGTGATGGTTTTGCGGCAGCCCGCTTGAGGGGAGAAGAAAATGCCGATGAAATGCGAATGGGAAATGATGGAAAACCGCTTTTTTTATCAAATCATGCGGGAGGTATTTTAGGGGGAATATCGAGTGGACAGCCAATTGTTGCACGTTTTGCTGTAAAGCCTACTTCATCAATTTTAACACCTCGTCGCTCTATTGATGTTGATGGTCATGATATAGACGTTATAACAAAGGGGCGTCATGATCCATGTGTTGGGATCCGTGCCGTTCCTGTTGGTGAAGCGATGGTTGCTTGTGCTATTGCTGACCATTATCTAAGACATCGCGGTCAAGTTGGGTGATTGAGAAGGTGAACAATGGCGTATGATGAAAAAAAAATTGTTTCTGCACTTAAAGCTTTTGAACGCGGTGAAATTGTTGTGGTAACAGATGATGATGACCGTGAAAATGAAGGTGATTTAACTGTTGCTGCAGCGCATTGTACAGAAGAAAAGATGGCGTTTATTCTTCGTCACACAACAGGTATTGTGTGCACACCTATGCCAAAAAAAGAAGCAAAACGGTTTAATCTTTCTCCTATGGTACCAGATAATAATTCTGCACATGGGACACAATTTACGGTTACTGTTGATTTTAAACACGGCATAACAACAGGGATCTCAGCACATGACCGTACATTAGCTGTACGTAATCTTGCGAATTCAAATGCAAGTGCGGATGATTTTGTTCGTCCAGGGCATGTTTTTCCTTTGATTGCGCATGAAGGGGGGGTGCTCATGCGTTCAGGTCACACAGAGGCGGCTGTTGATTTATGTAAATTAGCTAATTTGCCGCCGGTTGGTGTTATCGGTGAGTTAGTTAATGATGATGGAAGCGTTAAACATGGCGATCAGATTATGAAATTTGCGCAAGAACATCGGTTGCATATTATAACGGTTGCAGATTTAATTGCTTACCGCCAACGTAAGGAAATATTGATCAAAAATGTTGGAGAAATGCCTATTGAAACATTTGTAGGTCCCGCTATTATTCAAAGTTATCAACTCCCTTGGGAAGCCGTTCAGCATATTGCAATTGTTTTTGGTGATGTCCGTGAGGGGGAGGATATTCCTGTGTATTTACATCATGAAAACATTATAAATGACGTTTTTTGTCAAACTTCAGATATTATGGTGATGATGCGGCGTATGATGGAAAAAGAAAAACGTGGCGTATTTATTTATTTGCGTGAAGGATCTGTTATACAATCAACTATTGGTATTCAAAACATGGCAAGAGACAGTTCAGAAAACCATGTGCAGGCGATTGAACGCGAAGAAGAATGGCGCAAAATTGGTTTAGGATCACAAATTTTAAAATATTTAGGAATAGGCTCTGTTATTGTTTATGCTTCTAAAGAGCGTCATTATGTAGGTTTGGAAGGTTTTGGAATTCGTATATCCAGAACAGATATTTTTTGAGGTTCATATGAAAAAAGAGATACAAGAGGGGGATATTACGACCTTAAGCTTCGAGCAAGCGCTTAAGCAACTTGAAGTTATTGTCGAAAATTTGGAACGTGGCGATGTGCCTTTGGAACAATCCATTGATATTTATGAACGCGGTGAAGCGCTTAAAAAGCATTGTGAAAAACTCTTAAGAGTTGCTGAAGCTAAAGTTGAAAAAATCCAGTTTTCAGAAGAAGGTTCTCCAGAAGGAGTAGAACCACTTGATGCTAAATAATATTAAATCTTTTTGGATATTTATTGTGGGACTTAAGAGATGAAATAACCTTAGTTTACAAACAGAAAAATTTATTGATTTCTTTTTTATATAATAATTTAAAAATGAGGAAATTATAGCTCATCTCAAATAGAAAAGAGCATTTTTCAGTAAAAAAAGATGCAAAACTGTAAATAAGAGTAGAGAAGATGTATTTTTATCGTTGCGTTTTCTTGAGTTAAGATAATAGAAAGGATTTTTTTTGTCTCAGGTCCTAACACCATTGCTTGACCGTATTTGTTTTCCGCAAGATTTGCGGGCATTGCATGAGTCTGATTTGGTACAGTTGGCTGATGAGTTGCGGACCGCAACAATTGATGCGGTTTCTGTAACAGGTGGTCATCTTGGGGCGGGACTTGGTGTTGTTGAGCTCACTGTTGCATTACATTATATTTTTAATACACCAGAGGATAGGATTATTTGGGATGTTGGTCATCAAACCTATCCACACAAGATTTTAACGGGGCGTAGAGAAAAAATTCGCACATTACGTCAAGAGGGCGGATTATCTGGTTTTACAAAACGTTCAGAAAGTGTGTATGATCCATTTGGAGCGGGGCATTCATCTACTTCTATTTCAGCGGGGCTTGGCATGGCGGTGGCAAGTGCTTTGAAAGCAGAGACAAGACGCAATATCATAACTGTCATTGGTGATGGTGCAATGTCTGCGGGTATGGCTTATGAAGCAATGAACAACGCTGGTGCTTTGAATGCACGCTTGATTGTTGTTCTTAATGATAACGATATGTCTATAGCACCACCTACAGGTGCTATGAGTGCACATCTTGCACGATTAGTATCTCGTCCTTCTTATCGTCATTTGCGTGAACGCGTAAAGATGTTAAGCGAAAAGTTGCCAAAGTTTTTTTGGGATAAGGCACGTCGTTCAGAGGAATTTGCGCGTGGCCTTTTGGTTGGGGGAACTTTATTTGATGAGCTTGGCTTTTATTACGTTGGACCCATAGATGGGCACAATTTGGGGCATTTATTGCCTGTTTTTAAAAATGTTCGTGAATATCCTAACGGTCCTGTTTTGGTGCATGTTGTAACCCATAAGGGAAAGGGATATCCACCTGCAGAGGCCTCGTCTGATAAATATCATGGTGTTAATCGTTTTGATGTCACGACAGGAAAACAGGTAAAAGCATCAAGTAATATTCTACCCTATACCAAGGTATTTTCTAAAGCTTTAATAGAAGAAGCTCACCATGATGATAAGATTGTTGGCATAACAGCAGCGATGCCAACAGGGACAGGTCTTGATTCTTTTGCGAAAAAATTTCCTGAAAAAATGTTTGATGTTGGTATCGCTGAGCAACATGCCGTAACTTTTGCGGCAGGACTTGCTTGTGAAGGGTATAAGCCTTTTGTTGCAATTTATTCTACTTTTTTACAGCGTGCTTATGATCAAATTATTCATGATGTATCAATTCAAAAATTACCGGTACGTTTTGCTATTGACCGAGCAGGTTTTGTGGGGGCAGATGGCGCAACACATGCTGGAAGTTTTGATATTGTTTTTTTGTCCACTCTTCCTGAGTTTGTTGTTATGGCACCTTCTGATGAGCTTGAATTGATGCATATGGTGCGTACAGCTGCAGCTTATGATCAGGGACCCATTTCTTTTCGTTATCCGCGTGGTGAGGGGATTGGTATAGATTTACCGCAACGTGGTGAGTTATTAGAAATTGGAAAAGGGCGCGTTCTGCGTGAAGGGAATAAGATCGCTTTGGTTTGTTTTGGAACGCGGATGTCAGAAGTGTTGCAAGCTGCTGATGCGTTGGAGGTTGAAGGGTTATCTACAACGGTTGCAGATGCACGGTTTGCAAAACCTTTAGATAAGGATTTGATGCGTCGTTTGGCACGTGAGCATGAGGTATTGGTGACAATTGAAGAGGGGGCAATCGGTGGATTTGGAGCGCACATATTACAATTTTTAGCGCAAGAAGGGCTCTTAGAGCATGGTTTGAAAGTTCGTACACTACAACTTCCAGATGAATATTTGAATCACGGCTCACCAGAAAAAGTTCTTTCACGTATCGGGCTTGATGCTATGGGCATTGTCAACACGGTTTTTACAGCTTTGGACCGCGAGATTCGAACAGGATAAAAAATTCGAGTATGAGATGGCTGCCAGAAAAAGACTCGATATTCTTTTAGTTGAAAAAAACTTTTTTAAGACACGTTCACGCGCACGTGATGCTGTTATGCGCCAAACTGTTAAAGTTAACGGAGAAATCGTTTTTAAAGCTGGGCAAATCGTTTTTGATGATGCAGAGATTACCGTTTGTGATCCAGCGCAGAATTATGTTTCTCGGGCAGCGTTAAAATTGATTGCTGCACTTGATGCATTTCCAATTATAACAGATAAAGTGACAGCCATTGATGTTGGTGCATCAACAGGTGGTTTTACGCAAGTTCTCTTAGAGCGTGGAGCAGATCATGTCATTGCTGTTGATGTTGGGCATCATCAATTTGATAAACGTTTATTGGGCAACAGTGCTATAACGTTATTAGAAGGCTTGAATGTCAGAGATTTTAAACAGGAACATTTAGGTGGGCGAGAAATTGATCTTATCGTTTCAGATGTTAGCTTTATTTCTCTCAAACTTGCATTGCCTCCTGTTTTGTCTTTAGCCAAAAAGGGTGCCCAAGCTGTTTTACTGGTAAAGCCTCAGTTTGAGGTTGGTCGTAAACATTTTAGTAAGGGAGGAATATTAAGTCCATCAAGTGCTAAAGAAACTGCTGAGGCGCTTTTTGTTTGGTTAAATACACAAACAGGGTGGAGTGCAAAAGGTTTAATTTCTTCCCCTATTACAGGTGGTGATGGCAACGTGGAATATTTACTATTCGGAGAAAAACAAGAGTGAATGACAATGTCATAATCGATCATATCGGAGCAAATGGTTATGGTATTGCTAAGACGTCTCACGGCTTCGTTTCTGTTCCTTTTACTTTACCAGGAGAGTGTGCTGAAATTACTGTTCATGGAAAATATGCAACATATATAGCATTAAAAGAAAAATCATCAGAACGCATTGATACTCTTTGTCAGCATTTTGGAGAATGTGGAGGGTGTACTCTTCAGCATTGGCATATGGATGCTTATCGCGTATGGAAACAACAATTGGTTGTTGAGGCGCTTAAAAAGTATGGACTTAATAATGTTGTTGCGCCTTTAATAGAATGTAAACCTTATAGCCGACGGCGGATTACTCTAACAGCATCCATGACCCCACAGGGGCAAAAAGTTGGTTTTAACCGTTATCTCTCTCATGAGATTGTAGCTCTTGAGGAATGCCCAGTAAGCCGTCCAGAGCTTATTTCTCAGTTGCATAATATCAGAGAGCTCTGTGCTTTTCTAAAAAACTCTGCCAAACGGTTTCATGTTACGATAACATGTGTTGAAAATGGTTTAGATGTTGCTTTAAGCGGTTGCATTATACACCATGAATCACTTCGTCAGAAAATGATCAGTGCTGCTCTTTCATATGGGATTATACGTTTATCTGTTGACGGTGAAGTTTTGGTTGAACGAGAAAAACCAGAGATTTACTTTGGAGATGTCCGTGTTGAATTTCCTTCTGGTGGTTTTCTGCAAGCAACTTGTGAAGCGGAAAATATAATGGGCAATATTATTTTGACTCATTTAAAAAAAGCAAAGAATGCTGTTGATTTGTTTTCAGGGGTAGGAACATTTACCTTGCGTATGGCAAAAAAGATGAATGTTCATGCAGTAGAAAATAATGAAGATGCATTAAGAAATCTAAATACAGCAGCACGTTTTGCGACTGGTTTAAAAACGGTCACTTGTGAAAAACGTGATCTTTTCCGACATCCCCTTTCTGTAAAGGAACTTGAATGTTTTGAGAGTGTTGTTTTTGATCCTCCCCGTGCTGGTGCAGAGCAACAAGTACGTGAATTAGCGAAGACAACAGTATCACGTGTTGTGGCAATTTCTTGTAATCCTACTACATTTGCTCGTGATTTATCTCTTCTTGTTGCAGGGGGGTATACAGTAGAAAAAATCATACCGATCGATCAATTTTTATGGTCACCACATGTCGAAATTGTTGCTGTTTTGAGCAAAAAGAAAAAAAAGAAAGGTTGGAAACTTTAGCCTAATTTTTTTTAAAAGTTTACCTGAGTATTATTATAAAATCTCTCCAAAATTTATCTATAATAATAACCTTTTTCTCGTTGATCTAAGAGCACTGAATGTAGAAAGTGCTTTTTTATTATGAAATATAAAAGACAAGTTACCCCACACAAAAAAAACCACAAAAAAGACTAATGGATTACGAAGAATATGTGTCTGAATAAGCCTGTTCCATCGTTATATTTGCCATCTCCCAATGTTTCTAAAATTCTTGGTACTTGAGACGGTCCATAAGAAGAATCTTTAGTTCTTTCTTGTACAGTTTTTATCCATATAACTCTCCCTGCCTGTAATGTATAAACGAATGATTTTGATTGGTTCAACAGACACAGATTTAAAATGAGAGAATCTTACGGTATTCAAGGTTCTAATACAATATGAATAACGCTAGATTATCTTTATAAATCAATGCATTGTACCCCCTCACAAAATGGTCGTAATAGACGAGAAGGAAGCAATACGGGGAAGGAATGAGCAAGCTTATTCCTCTATAAGCGCAGTTCCACCGATTGTCATATTATTGATTCGAAGGTGAGGTTGGCCAACACCAACAGGGACATTTTGGCCAGCTTTTCCACACATACCAATACCATTATCTAGTTTACTATCATTACCAATCATTGTGATACGTTTCATAGCATCCGGTCCATTTCCAATAAGAGTTGCCCCTTTGATTGGTGCACAAATTTTACCATTTTCTACTCGGTATGCTTCAGTACATTCAAAGACGAATTTTCCAGAAGTAATATCAACTTGTCCTCCACCAAATGAAACAGCATAGATACCACTTTTAAGTGAAGAAAGGATTTCTTCAGGTGTTTTATCTCCTCCTAGCATGATTGTATTGGTCATTCGTGGCATTGGTGCATAAGCATAAGATTCACGCCGTCCATTTCCAGTTGATTTACCTCCCATAAGCCGTGCATTAAGCCTGTCTTGCATAAAACCAACGAGCTTTCCATCTTCAATGAGAACGTTATATCCTGAAGGGGTCCCCTCATCATCAACAGTGAGAGAGCCACGGCATTGTGGAATTGTTCCGTCATCAACAACTGTAACACCTTTTGCTGCAACTTGTTGTCCTAAAAGTCCAGCAAAAGCGGATGTTTTTTTACGGTTAAAGTCACCTTCTAAACCATGACCTACGGCTTCATGGAGCATAACACCAGGCCATCCGTTGGCTAAGACAACATCAAAAGATCCAGCAGGTGCTGCTTCTGCTTCTAAATTTGTTAAAGCCATACGTAAGGCTTCATCTGCAGCTTTCTTCCAATTGTCTTCATGAATAAATTGGTTAAATGCTTGTCTCCCTCCACACCCATAAAAACCATTTTCACGTCGATTGCCTTCAGCTACGACCACAGATATAGAAAGTCGCACAAGGGGACGAATATCACGAACCAAATAACCATCTGCACGTAAAATTTCAACATGTTGTAGCGAGCCGGAAAGAGAAACAGTCACTTGATGCAATTTATCATTTTTAGCACGTAAATAGGCATCAATTTTTTGCAAAAGAGCACTTTTTTCTTCAAATGATGGAGCATCAAGGGGATTATGCGGTTGATAAAGTCTTTTGTTTGTTTGTTGAGGTGCTATACTATAAGGCCCTGCATGATTATTATAGGTAACAGCTTTAGCAGCTTCACTGGCACGTTTGAGTGCAGCAGCTGATAACTCACTAGAGTGAGCATATCCAGTAGCCTCTCCAGCAACAACGCGTAGTCCAAATCCCATATCTTGATGAAATGAGCCGTTTTTAAGCTGCCCATTATCAAATAAAAGAGCTTCGCTTTCTGTGTACTCAAGGTAAAGCTCACCATCATCAGCATGATGAAGTGTTTCCTGTACAAGTGATTGCACTTTAGAGGAAGCAATATCAAAATGATCAATCAGCGATTTCATAAGAATTATCCTATTTTTATGGGGGCTTAGAAGATTTTTGTCAATCTAATTTTAAGAATCTTTCAAAATATACGATGAAATTTCAATCGTTTAAAGTGTATTGATTTCACTCATGTTGGTAAGGTTGCATAGGCGTCGCCAAGACCATGAAGGTCAACAAAACCTCCAATCCCTTGTTCCGGAGTTGTAAAGATAAAATAGGTTGCCATTTTTCCTTTTAAAAAGAGCTGCAATATGTCTTCTTTAAGAAAGGCTTCAGCAACACAATTATCACCAAGACAACGACGATATTCCATTCTGCCCATATTTTTATCGTCAATTTTAATTCCAACGCCAGGACGTAATTCAACGCGAATCGGAACAAAAACACGCATCAAGGCACCTTGCTTTTGAGGAAGTTTATAAAATGTAACGCGCAAGGTAATATCTTGACGCCCTTGTGTGTGAACGTTTTGTACAACTTCACACTGCATGTTAGGTGTACCTGGTGGTAGAGAACAAACTTTTGTCCATGCACCATAGGTTTGTGGAGCAGGGACACTTTGCGCATAGGGTGTTTGTGCAAATGCATGACTGATAAAACTACTATAAAGTGTGTAAAAAACAGTGCCAATAAAAAAAGTTTTTTTGAGTAATTTATAAAGTATCACAGAAAATCCTATCCGACTTAACACTCACAACCATGCATAGATTTACATAAAAAATGAATTCCCTATAAAAAACTATAACACAAAATCAGTATTTACCCAAATATATTAATTCATAGGATATATTTTTATGATACACTTGTAATATGGGAAAGAACGTTGATTGAAAAAATGTGTTTTTATTGCCAGTATTTTCATCTACTTTTAGGGTATACGTGCGAAAGAGATATTTCATATTTTCTCAAAAATACGATTGGTCTTAATTGGTCATTTCCATACGCTAGATAATATTTGTCAGATAATATTGGGTTTGTGAATGACAGAAATGGAAAAGGGCTTTGAGTGGAATGTCAGTTTCAGAAAAGTTATCGGTTGTGAATGGTAAATCAACGCCACCAAAATCCACTATTAGTGATTATATCACATTATTAAAGCCACGTGTTATGTCTCTTGTGATCTTTACGGCTTTAGTTGGTTTGATGGTGTCTCCTGTTCCTATCAATCCGTGGTATGGTTTTTTAGCAATTTTATGTATTGCTGCTGGTGGCGGTGGTGCGGGAGCACTGAACATGTGGTATGATGCTGACATTGATGCTGTGATGGAACGGACTAAAAAGCGTCCCATTCCCATGGGTAAAATCAGCTCTCAAAAGGCATTTATTTTTGGCATGGTTCTTTCTATGCTCTCGGTATTGGTTATGGGGAGCTTCATTAATTGGTTTGCGGCATTTTTTCTTGCTTTTACGATTTTCTTTTATGTCGTTATCTATACAATTTGGTTAAAGCGTATCACACCACAAAATATTGTTATTGGTGGTGCTTCTGGGGCTTTTCCACCAATGATTGGATGGGCCGCGGCAACAGGGACAGTGAGTATTGATAGCTTTTTATTATTTTTGATCATTTTTATGTGGACCCCCCCCCATTTTTGGTCTCTTTCTTTATTTTCATCTCTTGATTATGAGGCTGCAGGCATCCCTATGATGCCTAATGTACGAGGTGAACATTCAACAAAAAAACAGATTTTATTTTATACTATTTTGATGGCATTATGTGCTGCTGCTCCTTGCTTTATTGGTCTTGGCGGAATTTTTTATGCTATTTTTTCAACAATTTTAAGCATTATCTTTATTTATTTTGCCTATCGTTTATGGAAAGCTGATACACATAATGAAACTATTTTGATGGCCAAAAAAACGTTTTTCTTTTCGTTACTCTATTTGGCAGCTATCTTTGGAGTTCTTTTGATTGAATCTCTTGTTTGGTATTTTATCGCTCTTTAGGCAAATAAAATGAAAAAGCAAATTTAAAAAGAGCTTTTCTTCAAGAAAATTCTGTAAGAAAACACGATAGAGTCTGTTCTTATGCAAAAGATGATATTGCGCGTTTTTTTACATTGCTTATTCATGTATAATAATAGGTTGTTTGAATACATAGCTAAAACTATAGAGATTAAGGATGATTTATGTCTGGACTTCCCCCTTTAACGATACGTCTTTGTGGTCCACGTGGATTTTGTGCAGGGGTTGATCGTGCTATCCAGATTGTTCTGCTTGCATTAAAAAAATATAGTGCTCCAGTATATGTTCGTCATGAAATTGTACACAACCGCTACGTGGTTGAGGGATTACAGCAACGGGGAGCTGTTTTTGTCGAAGAACTTGATGAGATTCCAGAAGAACATCGCAATCAACCGGTTGTTTTTTCTGCTCATGGTGTACCAAAATCTGTTTCAGAAGAAGCGCGATGCTATAATTTGTTTTATCTCGATGCAACATGTCCGTTGGTCTCGAAAGTGCATAAACAAGCGATACGACATCAACGTCATGGTCGTCATGTTATATTGATTGGTCATGCTGGTCATCCTGAGGTGATAGGGACAATGGGACAGCTTGAAGAAGGGGCTGTGACGCTTATTGAAACGATAGAAGATGCTTTGCATTATCAACCCAATGATCCAGATAAATTAGGATTTGTGACACAAACAACGCTTTCTGTTGAAGATACTGCAGGAATTATCGATATATTACAACAACGTTTTCCTACATTAGCAGCCCCAGCGGCTGAGTCAATTTGCTATGCTACAACGAATCGACAAGATGCGGTTAAAGCAGCGGCAAAGGGGAGCGATTTGTTTTTGATTGTTGGAGCACCAAATTCTTCTAATTCACGACGTTTAGTAGAGGTTGCCGAAAAGTCTGGTGCGCGGCAAGCTATTTTAGTTCAGCGCGCTGATGAAATTAATTTTGAAAACCTAAAATCTCTTTCTATTGTCAGTCTTTCAGCAGGGGCTTCGGCTCCTGAAATTATTATTGATGAAATTATTTCAGCATTTCGTGAGCGTTATGATGTCACAATAGAATTAGCTGAAACAGCGGTAGAAACGGAAAAATTTTTAGTGAGTCGCGAATTACGTGACGTCATTTTAACGTCTCAAGATATGGCTTTCGTCAATGGTCAAGCAAATAATGCAAAAAATGAAAATCAGAATACAAACATATCTACAACGAAAGCAGAATAATGGCCGTTTATACAGATATTCACCCAAATGATTTAAAAGTGTTTTTAACACGTTATGCAATAGGATCACTTTTGTCTTATCAAGGTATAGAGGAGGGGATTGAAAATTCTAATTTTATGTTAGAGACAACACAAGGGCGATTTATTTTAACACTTTATGAAAAGCGTATTTCAAAAGATGATTTACCTTTTTTTTGTCGCTTGATGCAGCATTTAGGACAGCGTGGAATTCCTTGTCCTCAACCTGTTATTCAAAATGATGGAATGATGATCTGTGAATTAGCAGGACGTCCTGCCGCTATTATTACTTTTCTGGAAGGAGAGTGGATCCGCCAGCCCAATATAGATCATTGTGGCGAAGTGGGGATGGGGCTCGCACAATTACATTTAGCAGGACAGGATTTTACACTTAGTCGTAAAAATACTCTTTCTGTTATGGATTGGAAGGTCTTGTGGCAACGTTGTCAAACCAAAGAAGATGCATTGTTAAAAGAATTTGGACAAAAAATTGAGTTGGAATTGGCTTTTTTACAGAAAAATTGGCCGTTCAATTTACCAATAGGCATTATTCATGCAGATCTATTTAATGATAACGTCTTTTTTGTGAATCATCGTCTTTCTGGGATGATAGATTTCTATTTTGCTTGTAATGACTTTTTTGCTTATGATTTAGCGATCTGTTTAAATGCTTGGTGCTTTGAGCCTGATCATTCCTATAATCTTACCAAAGCACGTAAGTTATTGGAAAGTTATCAAAAAATAAGACCATTGATCCCTTTAGAATTGGACAAGATGGTTTTATTAGCTCGTGGTGCGTCTCTACGTTTCTTACTCACACGTCTATATGATTGGTTTAATACACCGCCTAATAGCTTTGTTATTAAGAAAGATCCATGGGAGTATTGGCACAAGCTTTGTTTTTTCAGTAATGTAAATTCGCTAAGTGAATTAGGTTTTTAAATTTTATGGCAACTCAACAAAAAGTCGTTGAAATTTATACAGATGGTGCTTGCTCAGGGAACCCTGGAATTGGAGGATGGGGGGCAATTTTACGCTGGAATGGTCATGAACGGGAGCTTTATGGCGGTAAGGTTCATACGACAAACAATCAAATGGAACTCATGGCGGCTATTTGTGCATTAAAGGCGCTTAAAGAGCCCTGTTTGGTCGATCTTTATACAGACTCAGTTTATGTGCGTAACGGTATATCTAAGTGGATTGAAGATTGGAAAAAGAATAATTGGCGCACCGCATCAAAAAGTCCTGTTAAAAATATGGAGCTATGGCAAGCTCTTGAGGATGCTAGTTCTTGTCATACAGTCAGATGGCACTGGGTAAAAGGGCATGCGGGACATCCAGAAAATGAACGCGCAGATGCCCTTGCTCGCAAAGCAATTACTCAATATCGTGAAAATGGACGTTTTCCAGCATAATTGCTGTTTGGGAGCTTTTTCTTTTATCACGGAGTCGCAAGCGGGGTTGGCTGCGTATGGAATATGAATGTTCCACTTAAGGCGTGATCTTTAAAAGAAACTGTATAAAAAATTTTTTGGTTTATTTCTTCTGGTGCGAAATAGAGTGGAGCACTGAAGAGTGTATATTCTGCGTTATCACTGACTTTTCTTGCTGCTCCAATTTGCATTTCTCCTCCATCTAAAAAGAGAGAGGAAGGTGTAGTTTTGTTGTTATTTTGTATTTTTATAAGAAGGGTACTGTTATTTTTTTCGGCACTTATTTTTAGTGCATTCTGCATCATGCGGGGCAAAGAATCTTGCGCCTTTTTTAAGAAGGAAGCAGGAAGATGTTTATTTTTAAGAGCAGATGGCGAAAAATCAAAGTTAATAGTAAATGGAAGACAGATTTTATTACATAATCCAAGAGTGAAAGCACCACTTAAATTTTTGCTTGAACCAGAAAGATTGAAGGGCAATATTACTTTATCTTTATAACCTAATGACCAATCATTTTCTGTTTCAAAAAGCTGTGGAGTAGGATAAAAGATTTCATAAGAAATCTGTTGGTTGAAATTAAAAAATGGTGCCATGCCAGAATTACCTGGATTACGCCAGTAAGTTTTCCATCTTGGTTTAAGCTCAATTTCAATAATGCCTTCTCTTATTCCAGAAAGAGAAGGTTCAGTGATCGCTAATCGGATACGACCACCATCTGATTCATACCAAGATGTTGCGAAAAGCTGGAGTTTTTGTTCTGTTTGAGCATTTACAGGAATGTTAAGTAATTCTAAAACTATGAATGTTAAGCTTAAAGTAACGAAAAGCTTTTTATAAAAGAAAGTTGCGATATTTTGTAAATTTGTAAATATACGACTTTTTTTCATTGGAGTTTTATTTTCCTAGTGTGCTAAATGAACAAACTTTTATCATGTAAATTATGGAGAATAACAGATTAATGAAGCGGTGTAATGGCTTTTTAGGTGGACAATTACTCATAGCAATGCCTGGGATGAATGACAAACGCTTTATTCGTTCTGTTATTTATATTTGTGCGCATTCTGATGCCGGTGCGATGGGCATCATTCTTAATCAATTGCATCATATTGATTTTCCAGAGCTTTTGCTNTATTTGTGCGCATTCTGATGCCGGTGCGATGGGCATCATTCTTAATCAATTGCATCATATTGATTTTCCAGAGCTTTTGCTTCATTTGGGAGTCATAGACAGTGGCCAAAAAAAAAGTCTTTCTGAACCAATAAAACAGTTTCCAGTTCGCTATGGTGGTCCTGTTGATCCTTCGCGTGGTTTTGTCCTTCATTCAGATGATTATGCTTGTGAAGAAACTGTTTTTATTGCAGATAAGATCTGTTTTACTGCGACAATTGATATATTAAAAGCGATCAGTTGCGAACAAGGTCCGCAACATGCACTGGTCGCATTAGGCTATGCTGGATGGAAAGCGGGGCAACTTGAGGCAGAAATTTCTACAAATGGTTGGCTAATCAGTTCTACATCACCTAGTTTTCTTTTTGAAAGCGATTTAAGCTGCAAATATGATAAAAGTTTAACACGCATGGGTATCGATCCAACTTATCTTGCTTCTGAAATGGGACACGCGTAGAGTTTTTTCTAAGCTTTTTAACTTTACACGTTATTTTATCCATTATGTTTTTATTTTATAAGGGAAATGGCTCTGAACGAGTGTAATTAATTCTTCTATGGCAATCGGTTTCGTCACAAGTGTACTTTGAACATATTTACAGCCTTCTTGACGAAGAAAGATTGCTTCTTTTTCATTTTCAACACCTTCTGCGATAATTTGCAAATTAAGATCTGTTGCCATATTAATGATAGACTTTAGAACAATTTTCTTCTTAAGAGAGTCGATTGAGATAAGTGAACGATCAAGTTTAACCATATCAAATGGATAACGTACGAGATAGGTCAGAGACGAATAACCTGTTCCAAAATTATCGAGTGCGAGATTCATTCCCAGTGTTTTAATTTGTTCAAGAAAGTGCGCTGATTGTTCAGGATTATTTCTTAAGACAAATTCAGATATTTCAATCATCAGACGCCCTTTGTGGAGCGGATGGCGAAGCAAAGCGGCACGCAATTGACTGATAAAACGAGGATGAATCATTTCTGCGCTTGGTAAATTAATTGAAATAAAGAAAGATTGTTGGGAAAACTTTTCTTGTACATTTATAAGATCAATAATGGCATTATCGATGATAAATTGTGACAAATCCATAACAATTTGTTCATTTTCTACGATTTTTATGAAATCAGAGACATTTAAATTTCCATAAGTGGGATGATGCCATTCTACAATTGTTTCAAAACCAATAATATGTCCGTCTGATAAATTAAGAATAGGATGGTAGAGGATTTTCATCTCATTACGTTTTATGGCATAATGAACATCTTTCTCCAGAGTATTATGTTCGAGACCCAAAGTGCGAAAATTAGGACGAAAAGGTTCAATATGGTTTCCACCCATTTGTTTTGCGCGAATCATCGCTAATTCACTATCATTAAAAATATCTTTAGCCGTCGATCGGCTTTCACTCCATGTAACCAATCCGATAGAGGTTGAAAGGATTATTTTGTTTTCTGAAAGTGAAATAGGTGCTGAAATTGTTTTGTGCAAATGATCTGCAAATGCTGCAATTTTTTGTGGTTCGGTTTCACTGAGTAAAATAATTGCAAAGCGGTCTGCTGAAAGACGCGATAAGGTGTCTTGAAAGTTAATGAGACGATTTAAACGACGTGCGATTATAAGCAGTACAGTATCCCCAACTGCTATGCCTAATTTGCGATTAATTTGGCGAAAATTGTCAAAATCAATCATAAAGACAGTCGGTCTAATTTTGATATTTGCTTTCGCTAAAGAGGTATAATTTTGTAGTCTATCAAAGAAAATTTGTTGGTTAGGAAGTCCGGTTAAGCTGTCGTGGATTGCATCATGCAATAAGCGTTCTTCGGATTTTTTATGGTTAGTAATATTGACAATGGTTCCAATGACACGTGTGATTTTTCCATCTTTTTGCATAGCCGGACGTGCACGAAGAGAAAACCAATGATAATAACCACCACCGGAAGAAAGACGAAAAATTTGATCAATGCGCCCTTTTTTATTTTTAAGAATGATATCCAATACAGCTTGAAAGCGTTCACGATCATCATGGTGCAAGGCTGAAATCCAGTTGCGCATAGGTCCATTGAGGTTATGAATTTCAGTACCAAAAAGGGTTGCCATGTTTGGATGTACAACAATACGGTCACGCTCGATATTCCAATCCCAAATAATATTTCCAGCTCCCTTTGCTGCGAGTACTTGTTGTTCAAGGTCGGAAAATATTCCTTCATGGAAAGCGTCATTAGAAAAAGTTTGTTGCAGGACAGTAAAGCTTATGAGAAGAACAATGAGCACTAATCCCCCCGCTAATGCTGGCTGGATAATATCATTGTTTAAATGTCCAGCTATGCAAGCATAGGCTCCAACACACCAAAAGCTAATGAGCAACCATGTTGGAATAAGCATAATAGCGCGGTCATAGCTTCTGATTGAGAAATAGATGATTAATATTATACCAAGCACAGCGGTAAGGCCAAAAGACAAACGCGCAATTCCAGCTGCTCTGATGGGATCATAAATAGCAAAGGCTCCTAGACTGCAAAAGGCAATGGTCCAAGCGATAGCACCGTAACTAAAATGATAATGCCAGCGGTTAAGGCTGAGATAGGTAAAAAGAAAAATGAAGAGTGTAGCAGTAAGAGCTACTTCTGTACCAGCACGCCAGATTGGTTGTGTTGTGAGTGTAACTGCAAAGAATTTATTTAAAAAGTTGAAGTCAATACCAATATAAAAAAGCACTGCCCAAGCAACAGCAGCTGTTGCAGGAAACAGCCCTGTTCCACGGACGACGAAGAGAACAGTTAACAAAAGCGCTAAGAGACCTGATATCCCGAGAAGAATACCATGATAAAGCGTATAAGAATTAATTGCATCTTTATAAGCTTCAGGTTGCCATAAATAGATTTGCGGTAGATTTGCAGAGTTAAGTTCGGCCACAAATGTAACAACAGCACCAGGGTTAAGAGTAATACGAAAGATATCAGAGTTTGCACTAAGTTGACGATCGAGGGAAAAACCTTCGCTTGGCGTTATGGATTGAATCCTTGCTGATCCAAGGTCTGGCCAAAAAAATCCAGAACGTGCCATGCGGTAATGGGGGGCAACAATGAGACGATCAACTTGTTCATCTGTTGGATTTGCAAGAGAAAAAACTGCCCAATTTCCGGAAAATTTTTCATTTTTTGCCTGCACTTCAATACGCCATACAATACCATCTGGTCCTGGCGCTGTACTTGTTTGAAAAATAGAGTTGTTTGTATGGTGAATTTCAATTGCTTTTGAGAGATCAAGAGCAGCATCTTGAGAAGAAATTTTAACTGGCTCAATTGCTTGTGCTGATGTAAGATGGACAAAAGAACTAACGACTACAATGAAAATGATGTCAATTATTTTACGCAAACTCTTCACAATGTC
This sequence comes from Bartonella sp. CL266QHHD, assembly GCF_042195355.1. Taxonomy (NCBI): domain Bacteria; kingdom Pseudomonadati; phylum Pseudomonadota; class Alphaproteobacteria; order Hyphomicrobiales; family Bartonellaceae; genus Bartonella; species Bartonella sp. CL266QHHD. The sequence goes on along the minus strand of NZ_JBHIOD010000058.1, from coordinate 181,761 downwards.
CCACTCTCAATATTTTAGGATGTTTAATTTTCATTTCGATTTTTGAGAAAAAACGTCCACCTTTTATAATTTATTTACATAATAAATTGTTATCACTTTTTCTTAAGTTGTGTGATTTTATATACAAATAAACCACATACCCATTTGCTCCAATAGAACTTGAAGCGAATGAAGTTTTATATTTTAAAAGGGCAAAGTTAAACCATAAATTTCCAGATTTCACGGATATACCTTCACTCATTAGAATCTTTATCACATGAAGTATGAATTGGGTAGTTTTGTACGCCTCTTTGCCCAATATTTCCAAAACTTATTTAATTAGAAGAGCTTTTGTGGTAAATTTTATGATAAAATATGTGATGTTATTGTGATGCTGCTTTGAAAAGAAATTTTTACTTTAGCTTGTATGAAAGAGTTGACGTTAAATCATCAAAATTTATGAGGGGTCCTACAGGTCCGACAGCAGTTAGTGTTGGTGTGGAGTTTGTAAAAAGACGATGTGCTAAATCAGTTAATCTTTTAGGAGTAATGAGATTGAGGCGTTCAATTGTTTCCGATATTGGAATTGGTCGACCATAAAGGAGTATTTGGCGAGCAATGAGATGTGCTTGACTAGAAGGATTTTCCTGTGACATTGTCAGGTTCGCACGATATTGCGTTTGTGCTCGTTGTAGTTCATTAGCGTGAATATTTTTGCTGACCTTGGAAAGTTCATCAAGAATCACAGGAATAAGTTCTTTGAGCCCTTCTTGTCCGGTAGCTGCGTGAACACCAAAAAGTCCAGTATCTGAAAATCCCCAATGAAAAGCATAAATAGAATAGCATAACCCACGTTTCTCTCTTACCTCTTGAAAAAGACGTGAAGACATACCACCACCAAGAATGATTGAAAGAATTTGGGCCGCATAAAAATCACGCGCGTGATAAGCGCGTCCTTCAAACCCTAGAACAACTTGTGTATCCATTAAATCGCGATATTCACGAAAGTCGCCACCGACATAATTTGCAAGATTAGTAAGAGGTGCGGTTGAATGGGAGCGAAAAGTACCAAGACGACTTTCAACTTCTCGCACGAAACTTTCGTGCTTTACAGCTCCTGCTGCAACGACAATCATACGATCTGCACTATATTGTTTATTGATGAAATCATGGAGATCAGTAGATGTAAATGATTGAATAGTTTTAGCTGTTCCTAAAATAGAGCGCCCAAGGGATTGATGACGAAAGGCTGTTTCTGTAAAATGATCAAAAACAATATCATCAGGAGTGTCATGGGCAGCACCAATTTCCTGAAAGATTACTTGTTTTTCTCGTTCTAGTTCATTGTCGTCAAATTTTGAATGCATTAAAATATCGGCTAAAATATCTATAGCAAGAGGGATATCGCTTTTAAGTACACGTGCAAAGTAAGCTGTTGTTTCAATACTGGTTGTAGCATTTATTTCACCGCCAACATCTTCAATATCGGTTGCAATTTGAAAAGCAGTGCGGTTTTCGGTTCCTTTAAAAGCCATATGCTCAAGAAGATGAGCAATACCATGCTGTGTGGAGGTTTCATTGCGTGAGCCCACTTTAACCCATATCCCGAGGGCAACACTATCAATTTGTTGCATTGTATGTGTGGCGATAGTCAAACCATTACTAAGGCGACATATATCTACATCCATGTATTTACAACTCCATTAATAAGCTAAATACCTCATTGTAAAGGTATTAGAATATTCTTGATTTAAATTAATGCAGCTAACTTTAATAAGATGCACGCGATTTTAAAGAAATATAATCTTTTACTATTTTTTTATCATTAGCAAGACTTATAAAATGTTCTTCGTGTTTCATTACATCATTGAGATGAGATGGCCATGGAGCATGAAGGCCACAAGCGCTTTTAATCGTATCAGGAAATTTAGCTGGATGAGCCGTGGCAAGAACGATCATTGGAATATGCGGTTTTTTGTTTTCACGCGCTACTTGAAGAGCAACCGCTGTATGTGGATCAACAAGATAGCCACTTTCCTTATAGACACTATCAATTGTTTGAGCTGTTGTAGCCATGTTGCTTTTCCCGGCGGAAAATAGGGAACGAATATTTTTGAGTTGCTTTTCATCAAGAGTAAAGAGCCCCGTTTTTTTCAAGTTTTCCATTGCATTGCGAATCCAGATTGGATCACGATTGCCACTTTCAAAGAGCAAACGTTCAAAATTAGAAGAGACCTGAATATCCATAGAAGGTGATGTTGTATGGACTATTGGTTGTGTTTCATAAGTACCACTGGTCAATGTACGTACAAGGATGTCGTTATCATTCGTTGCGATGACCAGTTGAGCAATGGGTAATCCCATACGGGCTGCGACATAACCTGCAAAAATATCACCAAAATTTCCAGTAGGAACAGTAAATGAAACAGCTCTATCAGGAGCTCCTAAAGAAAGTGCAGATGAAAAATAGTAAACAATTTGCGCCATGATACGCGCCCAATTTATAGAATTCACACCTGAAAGTGCTCTTTTTGTACGAAAATTGTGGTCATTAAACATTGCTTTGACAAGGGCTTGGCAATCATCAAAATTTCCTTCAATGGCAATGGCATGAACATTTGAACATTGATTGGTTGTCATTTGCCGTTGTTGAACAGGTGATACACGTCCTTTAGGAAATAAAATAAAAATATCTGAGTGTTCTTTTCCAGCAAAAGCTTGTATCGCAGCTCCACCTGTATCACCTGATGTTGCAGCAATAATCGTTGCACATCTATTTTTTTCAGTCAAAACATAATCCATCAGTCGAGAAAGAAACTGCATTGCTACATCTTTAAAAGCTAAAGTAGGACCATGAAAGAGTTCAAGGATAAATTCATCTGCTCCAGTTTGTCGTAACGGACAGATTGCTGGATGGTGAAAGGTTGCATAAGATTCAGCGATCATATTTTCAAAAGCTGTATATTCGATTTCGTTATTCACAAAGGGCCACAGAATAGTTTTAGCAATTGTTGTATAGGATTGACCACGAAGTGCTCGTAACGCATCAAATGATAGCTGAGGAAATTTATCTGGCAAATAAAGTCCCCCATCACTTGCCAACCCTGTCATGATTGTTTCCGTAAAGCTTAAAGCAGGAGCTTCACCTCTCGTGCTGATATATTCCATAAGTCTTATCCTTTTTTTTATTTCTGGCAAATTGGTGAAGTTATTTATTTCACGTTTTTCATAATATTTAAATTATTAAATGGATAGAGCTTCTTTTCTTCTTTTTAACTCAATAATGAAAGGAAATAGTCTTAAGCATTTTTATTTTTAAGATATAAACGTCAAATGTTCACAGAAAATCTGTTGCAGACGAAAATTTCCTCTCGATTATTCACTCACTTAAATTTTACAACGTATCTTCACTTGTGCACCTTCTAAAATAATAAAATTAAATAGATAGAATGGTAGTTACTGAAGAACTTTTGTATAAAACTCAATCATTCATAGTTATTTTATGCTCTTATATACTTTGTAACAATTACATCTGCTAAACCGAATATTAAAATGATACATCTCAGAATTCACACTGGAAGATTTATAAGGTAATTTTATGGCATTTCGTGCGCAAATCTATACTTTGCATAATCTTTTTTTAGCATAATTTATCATTTTGTATAATAATAGATATTATATTTATGCTATACAGTATGGTAACTTAAAGTTTATCCATAGAAAACATACAACAGCCTGCTAAATGATGTGAAGCAGGCTGTAAAGTATTCTCATTTTTAATAGAAAAAATACTGAGTATCTTTGAATTATTTTCCTTTAATTTTTCCTATTGCACATCCGATTATTCCGCTAAATATGGACATAACAAATCCAGTCAAGAATCCAAAACCTAAAGCTCCTACTGTAGAAAAAATTCCTAGCGTAATTGGTTCAAACACTTTCTCAAATTTTCCTTCAAAGGCAGATTCACTTTTTGCTTTATGAGTGAAACTTGGGACATAAAGAGCCGCTATATCGATAGCTTTTTTCTTTCCTTGTTCTATTAAAGAGACAGTTTCCCATTGAGTATCATTGTTCAAATGATTGGCATGAACATTTATAACTTGTGAAAGCAAAAAAGAAACTGCTATTAAAATATTTAATACGTAAGTTTTCAATACTTTAATCATAATTTTTCACCAATACTTTTACTTTTATTTTAATCTGAATTGAATAGATTTGTCGGCAGAATTAGTGCACATTGAGAGAAACAGAAGCATTTAAAGCTTTTTTCATTCTTAGTGTGATAATTCATTAGTTTTGTGTCATCAACAATCGATCAACACAGAATATATCCATAGTTTATATTTCATATGAGAAGGTTTTATTCTGATGAAATTTCAATTCTAACGAGATTTAAAACACGATATTATTTTACTTATTATCCATCCTAAAAACATGCCTATCGTACTTGATGCATATCCAAGTGCCATCCCCATACCAAAAGCCCCGATTGTAAGAGGTTCAACGACCTTTTCAAATTTTCCTTCAATAGTAGTTTCATTACTCACTCCACGATTTAGACTGGGTCTATAGAGAGAAACGGTATGGACTGCATCCTTTCTTTTCTGCTTTATTGCAGAAACAAAAGTATTCTCACGATGAGTACTATTTTGCAAAGAGTTTGCATGTACATTTACAACCTGAGAAAGAGAAAAGGCAGACATAATGAAAATACTTAATATATGATTTTTAAATAATTTAATCATAATTTACCTCAAATATTTTATACTATATATATGCGTAAATTTATACTTTGGATATTTGGATATAATCTACAACATTTATATTTTGTAGAAAGATGAGCTTCATTATGTAATTATTTACAATAAATTATAGACATATAATGAAGCTAATATTCTAGAGTTCTAGATGAGGTTGAATTATTTGAACATCAATACTATGTCCTTTATCCAACTTATTATCGATCCTATAAAGCTCATTGCATATCCAGTAAACAATAGTCCCATTCCTATAGTTATAGGCTCAACGACCTTTTCTAATTTTCCTTCACCAGTTGTTCCATTTTCTGTTTGATAATTTACAGATGGAACATAGAAAGCAGTCGTAGAAACTACATCGGATGTCGCATATTTTACTTGTTCCATTGGGAAAACAGAAAGTTCCTCTTTTGGAGTATCATTTTTCAAATAGTTTGCATTAACATTTACAGTTTGTGAAATAAAAAAAGTGCTCGCTATAAAAATGCTTAAGATATAATTTTTAAATATTTTTATCATAACTTTACCTCAAATATTTTTAAGTTATATATGTAAGAAATATACATAATGTTTATGTATCTCACACTATATATAATTTATATATTTCAATATGTATTTTTAGTCAATAATAAAAATACATATAAAAATATAACTGTAATTTTTTATAAACATTATTGTAAAAAAGTAACAGTAATAATTACAAAAATATTTTTTAAAAAAATTATGAAATATCTTATTATGTGTTATATATAAAACAACACGTGGTTATCGTATGATTTTTATAAAATGATATTAATATTATTTTTTTTAATACAATTATAAATAATAAAGTTGATCAAACTTTTTACATAATAAATATATAAATTTATTTATTATAGATATTATAATAAAAACATAAAAATTATGATGTATTTATAAAAATATTATTAAAAATTAAAATATTAATGAACATGCTAAAATATTATTATTTATATGAGTTATTATAGATAGTCATTATTGTAATAATATGTGTTATATAGATATTATTAAGTTATTATTCAATGATTATTAATTGCATCATGATAGCATAATACTACTGCTTACTTAACTATTAATTATATACATTTATCTTATAGACAATAATATGTTATAGATACTAAAAAATATACAGCTCTCTCATAGTGGAAAGTAGAGCTCGAATTGGATAGAGATAAATGATATTATCTTTTTCTCGCCAATGTGAGCGGCGTATTACTATGATGTAAAGTGTATAGAAGAATGTCAATTCAGACATATTTATGAGTGCCGAAAGATCAGCATTGGATAATATTTTTCGACATGTTCTTCTTTCCAAACTGAAAAGCCGCTTTTATTTTTAGAAAGGGTGTTTTTCCTAAAGTTGGATTACTTTTGAAAAGATCTGATTTCATTGCTTATTTAAAAAGTCTATTAAGTGCTTTTGGAAAATTTTGAGCAACTACTGGTATCTCTGTACGTTGTTTAACATGATTGTATGTTTCATATTTAAGTGCTTTTTTAAAGAAACCGTTCTCAAGGTACTCAAGCCTATTTTGCAACGCTATATATGATGATAAAGTCCCATAATATAAAATTCTTAGGACATCAGAATTTTTGACGTTTATAAAGAAGAAAGATGGTAGTGCCATACACTTTGCTCGCTCCTAATGTTGCTACTAATTTTTGCCTTTTGAGATAATTCATTAAAAGGCATTTTTATTTCTTTAATTCAGCATATCCAGATTTTAAATGAGAGGATCTTACAATATTCGGTTTTTTGGCTTAATTTGAATAATGATTAATTATTGATTATAAATCAACATGTTGTCTGTAAATTACTTGGTATGAAATGTTTTTTATAAAAGGCACATTTTTCATAAAAATGTATTCTTTTTGTTTTTTGTAATCTTAGGGAGGTTGTACTAATTGATGCTGTTAAAATACTGTTTGAGCAGCAAAGTAAATAAGCCTTCAACAAGTTTACGAGATTTGGATTGAGTAAATATAAGCCCGTGTAACTCAACAAGGACGCTTTTGTCATTTTCAATAAACTCTTGTGTTCCATAGATTCCGCGAATTTTAATATTTTTTTCCATGATCAATAGGCACATCCCTTACAATTTTACCATAGTATGTGATTTTTTTGATCAGATGAAAGAGGCTAGCAATTCTCACATCTTATCGAGCAAGGCATCGTAATATTCCTTTTTTGACAAATATAATAATTTATCAGGATGAGCTGCTGAGGTTGGGAGTGGGATATCGGAGTTGAGATAGATAAGTAGGGTTTAATTTTTATGAGTTGGCACCCCTGTTTTTTGCTTTTTTAAAAGCACGTGCAATGGTTAACAGACTTATGATTTCAATGAGGCGCTATATTTTTCCTTCACATTGAGATGCAATTCACCCGTGTCGTGAATTACGCATTTATTGAAGTTATTATAAAAGGAGCAGCGAGAAGAGAAGGACATTTGAATAAAAATGCTTCTTACAAGAGTTTACAAATTGATATATTCAAGAGATTTTTTATAATAGATCTCGCCATACTGCCATTGCTTCTAAGACTTCTCCTAAATGAGCATGTTTTGCAATAACTGTTTCTGCACCAGCTTCTGCAAGTGCATTAGAATGGCCAAAATAGCTATGTGATCCTCCCGTAAAGCCGATGACACGCATGCCTGCTGCTACGGCTGCGTGTACACCATGAAGTGAATCTTCTATAACGATAGTGTTTTGGGGCTCTGCCTGTAATTGTTGTGCGGCAAAAAGGAAAACATCAGGGGCCGGTTTCGTTCTTTTTGTTCCAACTTCAGGTGCTGAAAATATTTTACCTTCAAAAAGGTCATAGAGATCAACCGTGGTGAGCATCTCTTTTATATCTACGCTTTTTGCATTAGAGCAGATACAGTAGGGATAGCGTGTTTGAATAATTTCTACAGCTTCTCTTACATCATCAATAGCCCGTAATTTAGTTTTTATTTGTGTACGAAAAATATTAGTCATTTGGTCTATGAGATGAGCAGAAATTGGTTTTTCTGTTTCCTGTTCAACGTGTTTAAGAATATCGCGAAAGATAAGCCCTGCAAAACGCTCACTCAATTCTTCGGGTGATATTTCATATCCTGCTTGTTTGAGCAATTGTGATCCAATTTTTGCTGCAAGATATTCAGAGTCAACGAGAACTCCGTCACAATCAAAAATAATAAGATCTATCTGAGGCATAAGATATTCCTTTACATGTTACGAGATGGACAACTTTCATGAAAACGATATTGAGAGGATCTTATTTCATAAAAATAAGTTTTGAAAATGATTCTTAATTCTTTTACGAAATAAAAGATATGGGAACAGTACATTGAAAAAAAGAAAATTAAGGTTTCATTCATGTGAAAGTTTTTTTTACTAAAAAAACAAAAACAATTATCAATTTTGTAGAATTTTAACGATACGTTTACGCTATTTTGTAAATATGGATTGGTAATGCGGGCCTATAAACTATTTTAGTTGATTATAGGGCAAATTTAGTTAATTTTGTTGGGTTTTTCATGACAGTTATTCAGCTTCAAAAAGATTTCCTTCGTATCCCCTCACAAATGCCATGGCGCAATAAAATTTTTAAAGGAGATTGTGTTTCCGTTCTAGAAAAACTTCCAAAACATTCTGTTGATATGATTTTTGCAGATCCACCCTATAATTTGCAATTGGATGGAGCTTTATACCGTCCAGATCATTCGCTTGTTGATGCGGTTGATGATGCATGGGATCAGTTTGAGAGTTTTGCTGCTTATGATGCTTTTACCCGTGCATGGTTGCTTGCTTGTCGTCGTGTATTAAAACCCAACGGAACACTTTGGGTTATCGGATCTTACCATAATATTTTTCGGGTTGGGACGGCATTACAAGATTTAGGTTTTTGGATGCTTAATGATATTATTTGGCGCAAGAATAATCCGATGCCTAATTTTCGAGGGCGCCGTTTTCAAAATGCTCATGAGACGCTTATTTGGGCCGTGCGAGATCAAAAAGATAAAAAGTACACATTTAATTATGATGCCTTAAAAGCGGCAAATGAAGATCTACAAATGCGTTCAGATTGGCTTTTCCCTCTCTGCACTGGAGCTGAACGTTTAAAGGATGATTCAGGGCGTAAATTGCATCCAACACAAAAACCGCAAGCGTTATTAGCGCGTATTATTATGGCTTCTAGTAAACCTGGTGATGTTATTCTCGATCCGTTTTTTGGTTCGGGAACAACAGGTGCTGTTGCCAAGCTTTTAGGGCGTGATTTTGTTGGGATTGAGCGCGAGCAAGATTACATCGATGCAGCATGTGAGAGAATTGCGGCGGTTCAACCTTTAGCGCAACCAGAACTAGCGATTTTGGATAGAAAAAAAGCAGAACCGCGCGTAGCATTCAACAGTTTGCTTGAAGCAGGTTTACTCTATCCTGGAGAAGTTCTTTATGATCGTAAGAAGCAAGTATCTGCTATTGTAAGAGCTGATGGTACGATTATGCATGGTGGTGAAGCGGGTTCAATTCACGCAATGGGAAGAAAGGCTCAAGATTCGCAGAGTTGTAATGGTTGGACCTTTTGGTATTATGAGGAAAATGGACGGTTGAAGTCCATAGATCATTTAAGAATGATCATACGTTCACAAATGTTAAAAACGGGTGTTTTATGAACTAAGCTGATCGCTTCATTCTATTGACCACCAATGTACCTGATCTTGATTAAGATGGACGTGAGGGCGTTTTATGCCTTTCTTAGATGTTTTTTATTGACACACTAATCTCGCTTGTAAGCGGCAAGCGAGTATTTTTATGCTTCTTGTAGAAGAAATTAAAATGAGAAATTTTCACTCTATGTTCTAGTTTTAGTTCCAAGACAGTAAAATTTCAATATAAGCTTATAAAAATGAAATATCAGAATTAAAAGGTTCATTCAGAAGTTCCAAATTAAGTGCTTTTTTGAATACGTACATCTGTAAAGTGCGTAAAATGTATTTATTTATAAAGATAATTTAACGCAACTCATATTGAATTGCCCTCGGAATATCGTCAAGTTTTTTCATTTCAAACTTGTTCCATATTGAATCGATGAAAATTACTTGCTTGCATGTCATAAACGGGGTTGGCGTGTGAATAAAAATTGTTAACGAAAGAACTAAAAGTACCTCTTATGAACCGTTTCACGTACCAAGGGATGTTGAGGGGGCTGGTAAATATAACGATGGAGCCGACTTACTCCTTCATAAGCGAAAAAAGGATAGAACCTGAAATTTAAATTTAAGATTTCTAAGCTTTTCTATTCCTCCTTAATTCTTATCTGTAGAAAAAATTGGTTATTTCATTTTTTTAATTTTTCTTTTGCAGATTAATAAATAATCGCTAGAGATACAAAAGTCTCTGTTAGAAAACATTTTTATGAATAGGGAAGGTTATTTAAATCTGAAAGAATTGGGAAGTGCTACGGAAATGGCTTTTTTCATAACAGTAGGTAATGCTTCTTCGGTAAGATGTTGAATGTTACACCACCAACCATTTTCACAATTCATTTCATGAACATCTTCGGTATAGTAAACATCGAGTTTTAGAGAAAAGTGAGTAAAAACATGCGTAATTTGTCCTTTGAATTGCCAATTGGCAGTAAAGGGTGCGTTTTGGAGGCCATTTTCGTTGTTTAAGCCAATATTGTTAGGAATTTGGGTCATTCCACCAAGGAGCTTTTGCGTCTGTCGTTTTTCCAAATAAATTTGTCTCTTTTTATTAAGGACCACAAAAGCAATACCTGTTTTTGAAGGGCGTTCTTTTTTAGGGGCTTTAACTGGAAAAGACTCCGGTTGTTGCATCTTTTCTGCTTTGCATAAACATTGAAGAGGGCAGGTATAACAAGATGGTTTGCGTGGAGTACAAATTGTTGCTCCCAAATCCATCATTGCTTGAGCAAAGTCACCAGGACGATTTAAAGCAGTAATTTTTTGTGTTTTTTCTTTAATTTCAACTTTTGCTTTTTGCAATATTGAAGTGATAGCAAAAAGTCGCGCTACCACACGTTCGACATTACCATCAACCACTGCTACAGGGTGGTTAAAAGCAATCGCAGCAATGGCTGCGGCAGTATAATCTCCAATACCGGCTAGAGTTCGCAATTCTTTTACAGATTGTGGAAATTGTCCCGCGTAGTTTTCAACAAGCTGTCGCGCACATTTTTTAAGATTACGTGCGCGTGAATAATAACCAAGTCCAGCCCATGCTTTCATGATATCATCTTGTGAGGCTTTTGCTAAAGAGAAAAGATCAGGCCATAGTTTTAGAAATTTTTTAAAATAAGGCTTAACTGTTTCAACGGTTGTTTGTTGAAGCATGATTTCAGAAAGCCAAACTTGATAAGGATCAGGACGGATACCTTGTTTTTGCTTTTCAGGGGTAATCCGCCATGGAAGATGTCTGTGATTTTGATCGTACCAAGCAAGGAGGTGCGAAGAAATTTCATACATGATTGCTTTCAAGCATAGGGAGATATAAAATGCAAAAGAAAAAATTATTTATTTTGCAATTCATGTTTTTTGCTCTTTTATTGTCAAGGCTCTGGTGAGAAAAGGCTTTTTATTTTGTTGATATTTCATAAATTGAGGAGGCAACAATTTTTAGATGAAACAAATGATTTTAATTTAGTAAGCGGTTGAACAATGATCTAAAAATGAGAAAACAACTTAAAAAACGTATCTTTTATTCTCTTTCTGAGACGGTATACAAAATACTTGATCCAGTTTTACGCAAACGGACAGGGCTTAATGTAGCGCTTATAGAACATTGGCCACAGATTGCGGGCTATGATATCAGTGAACATACAATGCCGCTTAAAATTATTTGGAAACGTCGTGCAGATCAAGATGAAGTTTTTCAGCCAGCAACACTTGTTGTCGCATGTGAAGGATTTGCTGCGTTAAAATTGATGCATGAAACAGAGGAATTACTTCATAGAATTAACGGATTTTTTGGCTATATTGCTATTGATCGCATCAAGATTGAGCAAAGGAGTATGTCGGTTTTTATGAATCACTTGCCTCTAAAACCGCCTTTGAGTGAACAAGACAAAAAATGCGTGGAAAAAATGCTTGAAGGAATTGAAGATAAAAGCTTGCACCAAGCACTTTATAAACTTGGCTGTTGCATTTTCTTGGAAAAAAATAATAAATAGAAAGATATTTTATATATTTTTCTTTAATATATGAGAAAGCATTGGATTCCTATTTGTTAATAACAACAGAAAAGTATTATTTATGGTAAAATATCGTTCTTTTTTATCTTTCGGGATAATTTTTCTCTTCATAACGATTGTACAAAACAGTGTAACAGTTGCTTTAGCGCGTGATCCCAAACCAGTGGCAACAACTGTTGATATGGCAGAGCTTCTCCAATCGGGTAAAGTAAAGGATCGCTTTGAGGGAGAGGCGGATGCACCAGTCGTCATTGTTGAGTATGCTTCGTTGACATGTACCCATTGTGCGCATTTTTATAATGATATACTTCCCCAAATTCGTAAAAAATATATCAAAACAGGAAAAGTAAAACTTATTTTCCGAGAATATGCTTTTGATCCTCGGGCAACAGCAGGTTTTATGTTGGCACGGTGTGCACCAGAAGATCGCTATTTTCCTTTGATAGAAGTTTTATTTCAAAAACAAAATGAATGGGCTTTCGGAAAAAATGCTCTAACACCATTGAAAAAAATTGGCTTAATGGCTGGTTTTACAGATGAAAGTTTTACTGCTTGTTTGAAAAATCAGTCCATTTTAGATGAAGTAAATGCATCTTTTGAACGCGGTAAAGAGCTTGGTGTCACAGCAACACCTACTTTCTTTATTAATGGTAGTAAATATGAAGGTGCCATGAAAGTAGAAGAATTTTTTTCGGTGATTGATAGTTTTCTTAAAAACTGAATCTTAATCTTCCAGAAGATGGATAGTGATACTTTTGGCCATTATCTCCTTTGGAAGGATTAATATTATGCATTTATGAAGCGATATTGTTTTTGAGCCAATTTTGAATCAAATCATTGCTTTTAAATGAGCCTCGGTTGAATGATGTTTTGATGCTGATATGGGAGGATTTGTACAGTGAAAAAATGGGTTTATAGTTTTGGAGATGGAAAGGCAGAAGGAAGTGCAAGTGAGCGTAACCTTCTCGGAGGTAAAGGGGCTAATTTGGCAGAAATGAGTAATCTTGGTTTGCCCGTACCGCCAGGATTTACGCTGACAACAGAAGTTTGTAATTTTTATTACGCCCATGACAAATCATATCCAGAAGAGCTACAGGAATCTGTTAAGCAAGCACTAAGACGTGTTGGTGAACAAACAGGACGTGAATTTGGGAGTGAGCAAAAGCCACTTTTGCTGTCTGTTCGTTCAGGGGCTAGGGCTTCTATGCCAGGGATGATGGATACAGTGCTTAACCTTGGCATGAATGATGAGACTGTAAAAGCCATTGCTTTACAAGCCAATAATGAACGTTTTGCTTATGATAGTTATCGGCGTTTTATCCAAATGTATTCTAACGTTGTTTTGGGGCTAGACCATTCGTATTTTGAAGAGATTCTTGATGAAGCAAAGGCATGCAATGGTTACACTATTGATACAGAAATGACAGCAGATGATTGGAAGAATGTTATTATTTCTTATAAAGCCTATGTTGAAGAAAAATTAGGAACCCCTTTTCCACAAGATCCTGAACAACAGTTATGGGGGGCAATTGGAGCCGTTTTTTCAAGTTGGATGACGGCACGCGCAGTTACTTATCGCCGTTTACATAGCATTCCTGAAAGTTGGGGAACGGCAGTTAATGTGCAAGCTATGGTTTTTGGTAACATGGGAGAAGATTCGGCAACAGGTGTTGCTTTTACACGCAATCCATCGACAGGGAAAAAAGAACTTTATGGTGAATTTTTAGTTAATGCGCAAGGGGAAGATGTTGTGGCGGGCATTCGAACGCCTCAAAATATTACAGAAAGTGCGCGTATTGTTGCTGGTTCAAATAGACCATCGTTAGAAAAAATTATGCCTGAGGCTTTTTTGAAATTATGTCAGATTGCGCAGAAGCTTGAGCAGCATTATCGGGATATGCAAGATCTCGAATTTACCATTGAAAAAGGTAAATTATGGATGCTTCAGACTCGTTCAGGAAAACGCACGGCTCGTGCGGCTCTCAAGATGGCAATTGAAATGGTTGAGGAGGGGTTAATAAACCGTGAAGAGGCTGTGATGCGTATTGATGCAAAGTCGCTGGACCAACTTTTGCATCCAACACTTGATCCTAAAGCAGAACGTTTTGTTATAGGACGTGGTTTACCTGCTTCTCCTGGAGCCGCAACTGGTGAAATTGTTTTTACTTCAGAAGAGGCAGAAACTGTGTCGGCGGAAGGTCGCAAAGTTATTTTGGTCCGTGTAGAAACAAGCCCAGAAGATATTCATGGTATGCATGCTGCAGAAGGAATTTTAACAACGCGTGGCGGTATGACAAGTCACGCTGCTGTTGTTGCGCGGGGGATGGGAAAACCATGTATTTCTGGTGCTGGCAGTGTGCGGATTGATTATAACACAAATACGTTGTTTGCCTCAGGAGAAAGCTTAAAAAAGGGTGATGTTATCACAATTGATGGTGGAAGTGGAGAAATTTTCAAAGGGAAAGTTGCAATGTTGCAGCCTCAGCTTTGCGGAGACTTTGCAAAATTAATGGAATGGGCTGATGGGATGCGACGTATAAGAGTTCGCGCTAATGCTGATACACCATCTGATGCCCGTATGGGGCGATCTTTTGGGGCTGAAGGTATAGGTCTTTGCCGTACGGAGCACATGTTTTTTTCTGATGAACGTATCGTTGCTATGCGTGAAATGATTTTAAGTCATGATGAAAGTGGTCGTCGTAAAGCACTAGATAAGCTTTTGCCAATGCAGCGTTCAGATTTTAGTGAATTATTTGAAATTATGTGTGGTTTACCTGTTACTATCCGCTTGCTAGATCCACCATTACATGAATTTTTGCCTAAAACGAAAGCAGAAATTCTTGATGTTGCAACAGCTATGGGGGTTTCTGCTGAAGTGCTTGCTGAACGCGCTCAGCAGTTGCACGAATTTAATCCTATGCTTGGATTACGAGGATGCCGTTTAGCTATTACTTATCCTGAAATTGCAGAAATGCAAGCGCGGGCGATTTTTGAAGCAGCAGCAGAAGCTGCCCAAAAATCTGGATCTCCTGTTATGCTTGAAATTATGGTGCCACTGGTTGCGCTTAAATCTGAACTCGATTTTGTAAAAGCGCGTATTGATCAGGTTGCTGAGGAAGTGATGAAAGAAAAGGGAAGCACTATTCAATATATGGTTGGGACGATGATTGAACTTCCAAGGGCGGCACTTCGAGCAGATGAAATTGCTGAAACTGCTGAATTTTTTTCATTTGGAACAAACGATTTGACACAAACTACTTTTGGGATTTCCCGTGATGATGCTGCTCCTTTTTTAGCAACCTATTTTCAAAAAGGTCTTTTAGAGCAAGATCCTTTCGTGTCTATTGACCGTGATGGAGTAGGGGAACTTATTACCATTGCTGCACAGCGTGGACGTTCAAAGCGTGCAAAAATAAAATTGGGAATTTGCGGTGAACATGGAGGCGATCCTGCTTCTATTACTTTATGCGAAGAAAATAACCTAGATTATGTTTCGTGTTCTCCTTTTCGAGTACCAATTGCTCGTTTAGCAGCAGCTCAGGCCGCAATAGCAAAAAGGATGTAATGGGTTAATATTTTTTGTTGTATCGTTATTACTGAAATAAATTTTTATATATTCTTTTATTTTCTTTAATAAAGGGAATAAAAATGCTTCTAAAATGCACGATAAGTTATGTTACGCGAGAAAGTGCTTTTTTTAGAAGTTTATAAGAAAAAATATAAAGCAGGATAGACAAAGATGTATTATTAATACACTTTCTATTGAAGAACCTCTTGATAGAGAGAAACGTGTTATTGTGCAGTCAATTTACGCGTTTGCTTTTTTATGGGGGAATGAGCTCCTCACGCAAAATAGAATGCTCCAAACAAATGTATTTTTTTGCACATCATGCTGTTTGAGATAGACATCTTTCAGTGGATGTCCATTTCACATTGACATTCGTGGAATGGGGATTATGTAAACTCCCCGTAAGTTTATAAACTCCACTATACGCTACCATCTTTACCTTTATGAAGGAATATCAAAGTTATACAATATGTTGATTTATAATGATATTTTTTTATTTCTTATATTGAACAAAAGCTGTAAATATCATAAGATCTTCTCATTTCAACTTCTTTTATAATGAATCAATCAAAACCATGTTTTTTGCATGTTATAGGCGGGATGAGCGTCTGTGGATAAAAAATAAAGCAAGGATATGCCTCTTATGAATCGTCTCAAGTGTCAAGAGCTGTCACAAATTGAAGGTAGGTACAGTGTGTAATGGTGCTGGCTTGCTTTTTCACAAGTGTAAAAATGATAGCGCGCGCGCAGTAGGGGCTGCTATTATTCACGGGCGTTGTTGTGAAATGCTCTTGGGTGCTTTAAGAGATGTTTTTTTAAGAAAGCCCGTGAATGACAATCCAAGTGTATTTCGTTTGGGACATTTTGTTTTGCGTGAGGGGGGGAGTGAGTTCAAAAAGACATGTGATAAATAAAAGCATGAGGCAATAGGTAATCTCCATTATTTTAAAGATATTGCTTTAGATGTCTTTGAAAGGCGTAAAGCTGAATTAAAAGGAAATGGCAAAGATGAAAACTGGTTTTTACCTTAAAATTTCATATTCTTCCCAAATTAGGCTGTCTCCCTGTTTTAAGAGATTATACAAACAGAGATGCGCAATATTCTTGCCTCCATTTGGCATACAAAAGCTATAACAGCTGAGAAAAGTACTAAACTGTCTTAACATTTGTTTCAAATATACTGCTGCGTTAAATTTAGATGTTGATTTATAGGCAATATTAAACACACACGCTATTTTAGGAAAACAATGTCATAAAACACATAATTTTCCAGCAATAGATTGGAGAGAAGTGCTGTTTTTTTCAGATACTTTGCAAAACAACAACCATAACACAACTAGCTTTACGTCTACTTATCCTTACAGGTGTTTGCATAAATTCTTTGCATCATATTTATAAAGATCAAATTGACGATAATATATGGACAATTCGTGGTTCGATAATATGAAAGGTTTACGTGATACTACAAAAATTTTGTGTCCTTTTATCATCAGAAGCAATAAAAATGCTAGAACAAGCGCGTTTTCTATTTTGCAATATTTCTTTTTTCTGCAATCGGTTGTGGTTTTCTTGCAGCAAATTATACGGCTCAATATGTAATGTGTAAGAAAACCATTCTGATTGATTGAATATAAGAGGGCTTGAGATGAAGGAATGTTTGAGGGGAGCATTAAACAAACGAAAGATGAATTATCATTATAAATTAAGAGATTATTTTTATAATGTAGATGATTAGCTTCAATTAAATAAACCAATTTCACGCATTTTCATTAAAATTGTGTGATTAATTTTACCTGTTACAGGAAGATCAAATATTTTTTGAAACTGTTTTAAAGCTTCTATCGTCTTTTGATCTTCTATTCCTGTGACAATAACCTCTTCATTCCCAAAAATATGTAAAGCTTTTTGCACTTGTATAATATCTTCAACAGAAGGTTCTAAAATAGCTTCTTTTAAGTGTGTCATATTTTTTGTATTGTTTGTTTCTATTTCGCTTTGCTTAATTAATATCGCGATTTCATCTGTTGCGGGATTAGATAGAACATTCTTTTGCATTCTCTGAGCAGTTTGCTGTTTCCATAAAGTGATGGCTCGGCGTGTTTTAGGTCCTTCCAATCCATCTAAGGGTCCATCATAAAGGCCTAATTTTGCTAGTTCTTTTTGCTTTTCCAGCATGCTTGCTGATTGAGAGGATAAAGATGAATTTGTGTGGTTATGATTTTGAGAATGTACAGAAGTTACACGGGAGAGTTCTTGTGATTTTTCTTCTTTTTCCGATAAAGTAGAGCTCTTACCTATACTTTGAACAGAGGAAAATTTCATTTGAGTTAAAATATTTTGATGCGTTGTCATTTGCGAAAATAAAGCATTAAATGAAATAAATAAAAAACTAATGCTAAAAAGAAGAGATCCAACAAAAAATAAAGTATTTTTTCGCGTATAGAAATAAAGAGTTTTTGCACTCCAAAAAATAAAATGAAAAATTATAAGAAGAAGTGTTATAACAATACTACTATAGTATTTACGGTGTTTTACATTTTTTTTTCGGTATGTCTTTCGTTTTGTTGCCATTACTTTTATTTTCAGTTGCGTTTATTTTTTACAAAGAAACAAATATAAATTAGGAAACGAATATGAATCAGTTCTTACTTCCAGCCAGAGAGAAGTGCATTGATATTATTGATTTTTCCTTTCAAACTCCTAAAATGAGCAGCTTCATTATATCAATTTATAAGTTGATAAATCAACAAGAGTTCTTGGCAACTTTTATTCATTTCATTTTGACAAGTCTTTAATGTGTATAAAGAGAGCACCAAATGATTAGCATTCAAGATCATTTTGGTGTTTGCAAACTGCATTATCACATATAATTATCTAAACAATAATGCCACGTTATTCTTCATTTTGGGGCATATGTTTGCCTATTATTTAAAATAAAATTGAAAATATTTGCCTATAACAATAAACAGATGACAATCATTATCTATTCTTTATAATTTACATATAGATGGTTACTTATCCATAAACGGTTTGGTAAAATATAATTATCTCTTAATATAATTATATTTTAGTGTAAATAACTTCGTATCAATTAAATTGATTTACAATGTTATAGAAAAACTGGTCTTGAGATCTTTAGATGGAGTTGTAAGAGATGCATCTATTGTTTAATATTTTGATCGACATGTTGATCATGTTTATGATGTGCTAGTAAAAATTTTATAGATAATATAAATATTTTATCGACACTAGAGTCAGAATAACAGAATTTTACTCTTTTTAGCTTTTTCAACTAAGCTAAGATGGTGAGCTATTATCTAAAATAAGTATGTACACGACATAATTATATCTCTCATTTTTTACCATAGTATGTTCATTAACATGATCAGCCTGTAAGTGTATAATTTTGATGTTAATTTTTTACTGAATAGACAATGTATCCTATTTTATACGGCGGAATTGTGCCATATTTATAAAAAAGCCAATGATATAGACCCAATACATGAATACTCAATTTTATAAAAAGCACATTTTATAAATTGTTTATAAAGCAACAGTATATAAAATGCTTCTTTTATTGTATTTACCACTGCGCTACATTGATTATCCATGATACGTTTTTTAATCAAATTATTATTATTATTATTTTTTATTTTTGTCATTATTTCATTTTTTGTAGCAGATCCAAGCAGTAATCATTCTTCTAGCCCCAAAAATAATGAGACAACAACGAGCGATGTGATTATTGCTTTTAAGGAAGCCTTAAATGATTTAGGCGCATTTTGTGACCGTAATATAAAAACCTGTAAAGTAGGAAAATCTTTTTTAAGTTCACTTGGCGAACGCGCATATTACGGTGCAAGAGCTGCTTATGAATATTTAGGGAACATATTAGGGAACAAAAATAATATCAGAGACTTCCCCTAATGTTTCTTACAAAATAGAAATACAAGAGTTCTTACAAAACCATGAAATGTTATCTTGAAATAAGGATTTTTAACGTTCTTCGTGTTATTTATGTTAGGAAGAATAAATATTTATTTTTTATAAGTGTATTCAAGAATGATTATTCAAACGAAACAGGACTAAAATAATGGCGGAAAAAATCGGTACTATTATAGAGAACTTTTCGCTTTTGGATAATTGGGAAGATCGTTATCGTTATGTCATCGAGCTTGGCTATGAATTGCCACCTTTTCCGGAAAGCGCTCGAAATGATGCTCACAAAGTTCCTGGTTGTGTTAGCCAAGTGTGGCTTTTATCTTCACGTAATAACTCAGAAGATCCAATATTGACGTTTCAAGGTGATTCCGATGCTCATATTGTGCGTGGACTCATTTATATACTTCTTGCTTTTTATTCAGGCAAAAAAGCTTCTGAAATTCGCAATGCTGATGCTCAAGAGCTTTTTGAAAAACTTGGTTTAAATGAAAATCTTACACCACAACGATCAAATGGTTTGAAATCAATGATTAAACGGATTCGTAACGAAAGCTATACGTAATCCCCTTGGTAGAAATTGCTATATATACAAAAGCTTCACACAACACATGTATACTAAAATCAACTTTATACACGAAACCATTTTTTCGCAAAATAAGATTATTTAGTTTTTTTCCGTTTGCTTTTGCGTCCAAGACCCATTTCTTTGGCCAAAGCCGATCGTGTTTTTGCATAATTAGGCGCCACCATAGGATAAGAACTATCTAACTGCCATTTTTCACGATATTCCTCTGGCAACATTCCATAATGCGTCATGAGATGACGCTTTAGAGATTTAAACTTCTTTCCATCTTCAAGGCAAATGAGATAATCAGGAAATACTGAACGTTTTGGATTAACGGCAGGCCTTTGTTTTTCAACTTCGACTTCTGTTAATTCTAGATTCCCTGCTTTACGAAAAGCAGCATGGACATCAGCAATTAAACTTGGCACTTCAGTCGGTCGAATAGAATTATTACTCACGTAGGCAGCAACAATATCAGCAACCAATGTAATAACTAAATTGCTTTCAGTCTCTAAGACTGCACGATGTTCCATTCTTGTTTCCTTTAATTTAAAATTGAGTAATTCAAAATCGAGATATAGTGCATATACTCATGATATAAAGATCTCATGCACATGAGTTTCATATTGTACAAAAATCTTTTTTGTCAATTCAATTATTCTATAAAATTGCCAAAACACAAAAAAATCAAATAAATACCCATTTTTTGTCATAATATACAATAAGAAAAACGAAATTATTACATGCTAAAATATATTTTTAGCCTATAACATATCATACATAATATATAATACATCACAAATATAAAAAGATATAGGATGAAATTTATTTATTTTTTTGAGAACGTAAAAATAAAATTACTAATTATAAAAATATAATATATAAATTATTATTTTTTGTTTTGAATACTTATAATTTAGTAAGTTTATTTTTAATAAATTTCAAATTTATTTTTATTATTTATATTTATTAAATTTAATAATAAAAAACAATATATATTACAAACATGACACAATAGCATTGTTTATAATATAAAACTATTCATTAAAACGACATAGAATATTTTTATTTTTTATAAAGTAACAATAATATTTCTGATATATTTATTCATTTCTATAAAATTATGCGATTATACTGTTTCAAAAAAAATCAATTCTTTTTCTCATAGTTTAATTGTTTTACCAGTCACTTTCATTATAAAAGTGGTATTATATCCCTAGAAAACAATAGCTGTGATATGTAATGAACAGAAAGGTATTAGTTTTAAAAATTATCATGGCACTATTTTTGCAAGTGAATAGAACTTATAGATTTGTACACTTGCATCAATAATTGTGATTCTAACATATAAATGAAGCTGTTAACATATTTTAATATAGGATTGTGTATGACTCGCACTTTTGCAATTCCTCCCAAAGCATCTAGAATCACTCATAAGGAAATATATCATGGTATTTTTCGTGATGATCCCTATCATTGGCTACGTGCGTCTAACTGGCAAGATGTTTTTAAAAATCCTAACTGTCTTGATCTCAATATTCGACATTATCTTGAAAAAGAAAATGCTTATCAATCAGCTCAAATGGCTGATACAAAAGCACTACGAGATTTGCTTTTTACCGAAATGAAAAACAGGATCCAAGAGAATGATAGTTCTGTTCCTATAAAACATGGTCCTTTTGCTTACGGATTCTCTTATGTTACCGGAGGCCAACAACCACATTATTTTCGGACACCAAGGAATGGCGGAGAAAAAAACGTGTACCTTAATGGTGATGTCTTGGCAGAAGGCAAAGAATATTTCAAATTTGGTTCAGTTCAAGAATCTCCTGACCATACACATGTGGTATGGACCTATGATGACAAAGGATCAGAATTCTATACAGCTAAAATTCGTAATTTTGAGACATTGTCTGACTGTATGGACACAATTACTGATACATCTGGTCAAATTGTATGGGATGCTAGATCTGAAGGTTTTTTCTATACTAAGATGGATAAAAACCACCGACCTTCAGAGCTCTATTATCACCAATTAAACACAGATCAATCACAAGATAAGCTTATTTTTCGTGAAGACAATCCAGGTTTTTTCTTAGATGTAAGCGGTTCTAAGCTTAATGATGTTATTTATATTAATATTCATGATCATGAAACATCCGAGATCTGGTTAATTCCTGCTGAGGCGCCTTTCACTATTCCCCAATGTGTACGGAAACGACAAAAAGGTATTGAATATTCACTTACAGAAGGTGGTGATGTCTTTTATATTCTGACCAATTTAGATAATGCAAAAGATTTCAAAATTATGGTAGCGCCATATACATCTCCACAATCAGAAAATTGGTCTGAGTTTGTCCCACATCAGCTTGGGTGCCTAATATTATCCCATGATGCTTATCAAGATTTTCTTGTCTGGATCGAACGTTTTGAGGGGCTTCCACGTATAAAAGTAATGGAACGTACTACTAAACAAGTTAATTCCATTGCTTTTACTGAAGAGGCTTATTCTTTAGGTCTGCAAGGAGTTGCAGAATATAACAGTCCAACTATTCGTTTTTCCTATTCGTCTATGACAACACCTGATCAAGTGTTTGATTATGAGATGAAAAATTGTAAACGAATGCTTTTAAAAACACAAATAATTCCCTCTGGGCATAATAAAGATGCATATGTAACACGACGTATTACAGCAATAGCAGACGATGGTGAGAAGATTCCTATTTCACTTTTTTATCACAAAAATACTCCCCTTGATGGTGGTGCGCCTTGTCTGCTTTACGGTTATGGTGCTTATGGGATCTCTATACCTGCCAGTTTCAATAGTAATGTACTTTCTCTAGTAAACAGAGGTTTTATTTACGCTATTGCTCATATTCGCGGAGGAAAAGAAAAGGGAGTAGAATGGTATGAGAAAGGAAAACATCTCTTTAAGCACAATACATTTACAGATTTTATTGCTTGTGGGCGTTACCTTGTAAACAATAAATTCACTTCTCACGACCGGCTGATTGCTCATGGTGGTTCAGCAGGGGGGATGTTGATGGGAGCCATTGCCAATATAGCTCCACAGGATTTTGCTGGGATCGTAGCAAATGTGCCTTTTGTTGATGTCTTAGCGACAATGTTAGATGCTTCATTGCCACTCACACCTCCAGAATGGGCCGAATGGGGGAATCCTCTTGAATCAGAAGAAGATTATAAGCTTATTGCTTCCTATTCCCCTTACGATAATGTCAAAGCTCAAAACTATCCCCCTATACTTGTGATGGCAGGATTAACAGATCCTCGTGTAACTTACTGGGAGCCTGCAAAATGGGTGGCAAAATTACGAGACCTAAAAACAGACGATAATGCAGTTTTATTACGTATTAATATGGATTCAGGGCACGCTGGTGCAGCTGGACGTTTTTCAAAGCTAGAAGAAGTTGCCTATATCTATGCATATATTCTAAAGATAGCAGGAAAAGACTTTTGCTAATCCATAATACCTCTGTATGAAAGTCTCCGATAATTTATTGGATTATAGGGACTTTCATACACTAAAAAATTATTGAGACAGTTTAAAATTCACATTCTTCATAAAGTTTCAAAACATAGTCCCAATTAATTAAATGGTCTACAAAGGATTCGAGGTACTTCGGTCGAGTATTGCGATAATCAATGTAATAGGAATGTTCCCACACATCGACACCCAAAATAGGTCGAGCATTGTGCACTAAGGGATTTTCGCCATTAGGCGTTTTCATAATTTCAAGCTTGCCATTTTTAACAGCAACCCACGCCCATCCAGAACCAAATTGGGCACTAGCAGCAGCAATAAAATCAGCGCGGAATTTGTCGTAACCACCTAGATCAGCGTCAATAGCTTTTGCTAACTTTTCAGGAAGTTTTTGGCCACCACCATTTTTTTTCATCCAAAGCCAAAAGTGGTTATGATTGTAATACTGCGCTGCATTATTAAACAAACCAATATTTTTTCCAAAACTTTTTTTAACAATATCTTCAAGGCTTTCATTTTCTAAGCCTAACTCTTTCACAAAATTATTGGTGTTGGTAAGATAAGCGAGGTGATGCTTATCATGATGATATTCAAGCGTTTCGCGTGACATATAAGGCGAAAGGGCATCGTAATCATAAGGCAATGGGGGCAATTCAAAAGCCATTTAAAAATCTCCTCGATTCTAATTGTTAAGCTTATTTCATAAGCCTAATTTGCCATTTACCGCATTTAAAAGCAAATGTTGAATACCTAGTTTGTATGAAATAGTTTTAATGTCTCTCTTTTTGTAAAAGAAGCTTTTAGGAAATGTATATTCATCAATCAAAAAGGGTATTGGTCTACATAAAGATTGCTTCTGAAGATTTTTTACATCTATGAGTGGGTAATAAATATCATTATCTTTTGAATAAAAAGTAAATGGAAATAGCTATTATTCCTTGTTTTTGCATCTCTATTTTTTCAAATACCATATAAAATGTTTTTAATTTTTGCAAAACTCTTCCAGTTTATTGGTGTATCATAATGTTTTCAACAGAATATTAAGTGTTATTTTTTAGGAAATATTTTTCAATGTGCTTGATTTTATTTTATGGTGCTACCCATGAATAATATAATGTAAAAATTAGTGGACATTACCATCTTTATGCTTAATGCAAGAGCACTGCAGCACTATCATACACTTACCGGTTGCCAATGTGGTGACAGCTTTTTTCTTAAATTGAGCAAGATGGGATTTTAATATATCAAGAAAAGTAAATCATATGCAAATTTATTAGACACATGAGTAAACTGCAAGATTTTCATTTTCTGTTCCTAGAAAATCAATACAAAGAGCAAAATAATTGATGGATAAATGGTTCCTTCTTATGTTAAAATTACAACTGTATATCAGTTTCTGCTACGAATTTGTATCGATGGCAATGCCATACAAGACTCAGAAATTTTATGATAAAAAAGTAAAGTCTTTGATTTTCAGATATTGCGTCCAATCACAGGAATCGCTATAAGGTGCAGGAGTCGCTATAAAGCGTGTTTTTTTGGGGTATAGCCAAGCGGTAAGGCACCGGTTTTTGGTACCGGCATTCCCTGGTTCGAATCCAGGTACCCCAGCCAATTCTAGTGAAATTAGTTAATCAAAGTTCAGCTTGAGAGTGGATTAGCCTTCTTAACCTCTGTTGCTATTCATAGCAAGTCTGGTAAGTTGAGAAACACTTATTTATAGTGGGTTAGCTCTAAATATGGTAAGGTTCTCTTGAATATGTATCATATAGACACGTTTTTTATAGAAAGTGTATCATATGGATACGTTTTTTAAATAATTAATTAAGGAGAAATAATATGTTTGGTTCAAGAGGTTTCTTTGACAAATGTGGTCCTTTTGACTATATCTCTGCTGGGAGTTCGACAGCGCTTGTAGGTGGGGCTAATGGAATTATAAGTGGGTTAACGTACGGTTGGGTAGCGGGACCACTAACTCTAGAAGTTGTAGGGGGACACGCAATGGCAGGCTATGCGCTAGGGTTTGCGTACGGTTTGGAAAGTAAGTATAATGAGTGTCATCCTTTTTAGTTATTAAATAATATAAAAGTATCTCTGAATTCAGTATTTTACAACAAATTTCAGAGATACATTATAATTTAAGGTGTATTATAATGGATATTTTTTATAAAGTTATAAAATGGCCATTTTTTATAATTATAGGATCCTTCATATATATTATTATTTTTAAAAAAATTAGTGATTGTACTTGGAAAGAATCTATAAAAGCAACATTATTTGGATTAATTATATTATTTTTTCTATTTTATATTAATAATTATTTTGTTAATAATTATTAATATATTATGTTTGTTATATGAGAATAAATTATAGCTTATATATTTTTTGTAATTTTGTGAATATATAATTATTTGGGTTTTTTATTATGGATATTTTAAATCTTTTTTAACAACAATTATGATTAGAATTTTAGATTTATTTATATATTCAAAGGTAATGATTGGAAAAAAACTTAAAAAAAGAAATATTGAAATTAATTATTATTTTTTATATTATGAATTTTTTCCTTAAATATATTAACTTTTAGCAACATATCAACCTCTCCAATACGTGTGAACAACTCTCCTATTTGCCAAGTGCGTAAGACAGGCAAAGAGAGGCTTAACACATGGGTGTAAATACGACGTGCAAATTCTAGAGTTAGCCGATTTGCTAAATAAGCTCCTAAATATCCCGATAGAGTACTCAGAGCTGTACTAAACAGCATGATAGCAATCATAAGGAAACGATAGCATAAAGACTTTCTATGCGCTGAAAGGGCAAAATACGGTCAATAATCGCTTGAAAAATAAAAGGATTGACCAAGCCAAGTAAGCGCAAAACAATGGCCACAAGACTAAGTTCAATGACATAATGAATATATTTCTTGGTAGTTTTAGTAAACCACGAGAAGGATACGAGATTTTCAGGTGAATTGTTCATTTAATTTTATTATTTTGTTAAGAAAAAACAGTTATTATGTCTCATAATTCAACAGTATTGTAAATAGAATTATTTATAAAATTATATTATACATTATGTATATTGGTAATAATATTTTTTACTATTAATTGGTAATGTTTTTGATATGTTGTTTTCAATATTTATTTTTATATTTTCATTTGCATTAATTTATAGATACAGTAGTGATAGTTGGAAAAATAGTATAAAGGAGTCGCTTAAGACATTTTGTTGGTTCTTTTTGTTATTTTTGGCGTTTTGTTTTATTTATTTTGCGTTTAAATATATTAGATATTAGTTTTTTATTTTATTATTATTTTTGTTTACAAAATTGCAATTATCATTGATTGTGACAATTATCGGTGAATTTGTATGTATTGTAATGTTTTTTTTTGAAGATTTAATGCTTGCAGATTTTAAAAAATCTGTAAAATCTTATCATCGATGATAAGTGTGTTTTTATTTTTGATTTTTTCTGTAACTATGTGAGTTTACATCAGATTAGATAAATAGATTTCTCTATCTTGATGGAGATATGATTTTCTACTCTCATTGGAAAAATAAGCCTGTACGAAATGCTTAATTTCCTTATTAGAGAAGTCTTTTTGCCTCCTCTTATGATGAGATTTCTGAGCATAAAAAATATACGTAAATTCAATTATGGTATTTAAGTTTAGAATTTGAATTCAGATATTTTATCTACATATGACGAGCTAAAAATAGGCTATAAGTTGCCAGGGGATGGTCAAAGAACTTGTCAGTATGCTTATAGCTGTTGAGAAATAATAACTGATTTATTTGCTTTTGCACGTCTCAAAAGTTATTTTTGAAATAAGCTGATTTAGTCAAATATAATTTATTATACCTCTAACTTCTATTCATCATCTTGAGAAAGAGGCAGTGACGCGATTTCTGTATCAAGGGCATCCATAAAATCGATAATAAAAGCAGCATTCGTCCCCAAATCTCTTGGCAAATAACGAGAAGCAGAGCGCATATCAACGAAGGTTGTATCCCCTTCATTGGTTAAGCGTATCACAATGTCTGAAATGAAACCAAGGTAAAAAGTTTTTGCCATTGTTTCAATATAAAGCGCATTTTCTTCACCTTTAAACTCTCGTTGAGCCACAACAGGCCAATCATAGGCTGCTAAAACATTGAGAACAGATTCGCGAATACGATCAGGTGAGCCATCATAACGGCGCCCCGATATTTCTGGCCATTGTGACATCTGTAATGTTGCTTGTTCAGTCAAAACACTTTTGAGCGGTAAAGCATCGCTGGGACGTATTGTGCGAAAAAAAGCCGGCGGGCTTTGTGTATCGGTAGAAATATCGTAAAGAGCCGGTAAGGTAAACCAAAGTCCAAAAAATAACATCAGTGGTGTAGCCGTTATTACCGAATAAATGATCCCTTTTAAAGCTTTCATTCCCCCTAGGGCTCCATAGACCCATAAGCTGTAAAGTGCTTTTAAAGCAAGAAAAAGAGAAATAATCACACAGCCGGTAGAGATTCCGATCAAAATTATGAAGTCGGTTACGTTAATGACGGAAAAACGTTGTAAAATGAATGAAAATAATAAAACAAAGAACGACAATCCACCAAATCGAGGGGACCATACTGCTGCTCTTGAAATGAACCGAACATATCTCTTCTTCATGAAGTTTTTCCCCTCAATTGTAAACTATAAGCCAAGTTTTTTCAGAGTGCATATCTTACAAAAAGCTTATGCTCATAAAACAAAAATAAAGCACTTATTTTTGAGGTCAAGGATGCATAATGTCTTATAAGTTTCCAGCGATTATTTTTGCACTTCATTGAAGGTAATCAGTATTTTTTCTATAGTTTATCATGTCATTGATGCGAATTTTATGGGAATGTTTGTAAATAAAAAGAAATAAACTCAAATAACAAGTTTTACGGTTGTTAGCAGCATATTTTTCTAGAACTTTACTCTTGATTTTCTCTTCTGATTGCTGGGAGTTTTTTCTGTCAGATAATGCGTAATCAAATAGGATATGATGATGTGCAATAGAGATTTCATTCTATCTCAATAAAAAATTGAGGGATTTATAATCAGATAAATCTGAATTCGAAGATTCAATTAATAGAGAAAAAGATAACCATTTTGATAGGCTTCATGTATTTTGTATAGAAAGTAAGGTATTGTACAAATGAGAGGTTACTCCGTTTTTATTCATAAAATATGCGGCAGGTCGCAGATGAAAGAAAAGATTCACTTTCTTTTTTTGCAAGTGAAGAAGGGGCAAAAATACGTAAAATGACAAAACCTTCATTCAAATTTTTAGCAACCAAAACTGAATTGGCATTTTTTTTAGGTTTTGATTTTTTGAGTTCTATGATTTGTATTGGTTTTCCAATAATAAGATCGAGTGTATTATCAGGGGCTGTTCGGTCATTAAGGCTATAGAAAATAATTCCTTTGTGTGAGTAGGCTGCTAGTGACCAAAATTGTCGTGTTTTCAAAGCTTTTAAATGAACAGGTCCATTTTCAAGATTAAATCTGCAGACTTTAAGAAGAAAGAGGGGATCAGCAGATTGTTGAATAGGATTATCGGGAGTAAAAGCAACAAATTGATAAGGGGCTCCGGATTTTTTAAGTGCTGTCCATATATTATTTTGTGCCCAATAGGGGATCAGAAAGAGAACGCAAATATGAACGATAATAGCGCCAATGATTGCAAGAAGTGCGGTATGAATAAATCTAGTCACAATTTATTTGTCCTGATGGAATTTGTTCTATTGATGGCATTGTAAGCTTTTGTAATGCCGTTGCAGAGATGATTGAGGTATCGTATAAGGTAAGAATAAGCCCGAATTCTTTTTGACTAACTGTTGCAAGCCAATTGCCAGCTTGTGGTGTAGGTGAAATATTGATGCGCAATGAGCCATCATGCTCATAAATAATAGCATTCGTGTGGAGTTCAAAAGGTATTTCTTTGGATGAAGTATAGGGTTTTAGGGATTTGTCAGCTGTATAAAGGGTGAAAAGACGAGTTTCAGGGATGGTGCCTTTGAGTAAATAATGACAGTGGGGGTGGAGTGGACGCCCTTGGTTGTCTTGCCAAATCTGGAATTGAAGACCTTCAGTGCGTCCGAGTGAAACAATGCCTCGTTTGGTCGTGCGGGCGCGGGTATAAGGATCCATATTGGCGGTTCCCATTTTTGGATAAGCACTCCATTTTCCAATTCTAAAGCGTTCAAAATGAGGAAAGGAATTGAGCACATAATCGACACTCAGTTTTCCACATAAAATGGAAAAAGCGAAGATAAAAAAGAAAATGGTGATATTAAAAAACATCAGTGAATATCTTGAATTCAAAATGTTGAATCTCCAGTTGTTTTCACCTTCAAAGAAATTGCAGATGGTTTTTTCAGATCTTTGTTAATCAATCGCACAATATTCAATGTTTCAGGAGAAAGCGTAGAGGGTATTGGGGAAAAAAATTCAGAATCTGCATGGGAGGAAAGTATTGGGGGATGATAAGGAAGAAGAGAATCTTTAACACCATAGAGTTGTTTGAGCATAATATTTTGGTGTGCAGCAAGCATGATGCGTTGCCATATCATGGCAGGAACTCCACCCCCAAAAGCACGATTCATCGGTGAAAAGTTATCATTTCCCATCCATACCGCTCCAGTATAATTGCCAGTAAAGCCAACAAACCAAGCATCACGATAGGATTGTGATGTTCCAGTTTTCCCAGCGACGAGAGTCATGGGCAGAGCAGCACGCTTACCAGACCCTCGTGTTGTGACACCCACCATCATTTGGTTCATATAAGCAGCTGATTGTCTGCTGAGAACTCGGTGTAACTTATTTCCGTTATGCTCGAAATCCCATACCACATGCCCATCAATTGTTCTGATTTGCGTGAACCCATGACGATTACCAGCTATCCCACCATTCGCAAAGACATTAAAGCCAGTTGCTTGATCCATGGGGGTCATGTTGGAAGTGCCAAGAACCATCGTTTTGTGTGATAAAATATGCGCGTTAATCCCCATATTCTTGATGAGATCTATGATAGGTTGGGTATCGCGGTGAAGATATTGATAGGTGAGATACACAGGGACTGTATTAATAGAAAAAGCTAAAGCTGTTGCTAAATCAATTTTCCCCAAATAACGGCCAGAATTATTTTTTGGTGTCCAACCTCCCCAATTGATCGGAGCATCTAAAACGATTGTCGAGGGAGAAAGTCCGTGTTCCAGTGCGGTTGCGTAAACATAAGGTTTGAATGAAGAACCAGTTTGTCGTCCGCCTTGTGTTGCTCTGTTAAATTGGCTCTTTTTATAATCTTGTCCTCCAACAATTGCGCATACGGCACCGTTATTATCGAGTATAACAGTGGAAGCTTGTGTTACGCGATATTGTTGACCATACTGATGTAAATGATATGCAATTGATTCTTCTGCTGCTTTTTGAATATTTGGATCAAGAGTCGTTTGAATAATTAAACTATGGCTTGGAAGTTGATTGCGCATTTTTTTGACTTCCTCGAATGCCCAATCAAGAAAATAATCAGGCTGATTATTTTCTATTTGGGGAAGTGCCCTAGCAGGGTGGCGATGCGCATTGATAATCTGGCTCTTCGTCATAAAGCCACTATTAACAAGATTAGAAAGGACGATATTGGCACGTGTTTGAGCCGCAAAGAGATGACTATGAGGAGCATATTTTGTTGGAGCTTTAAAGAGTCCTGCTAACATAGCAGATTCACTTAAAGAGACATGACGTATGTTTTTTCCAAAATAAAATTTTGCTGCTGCGGCAATACCAAAATTGTTTCCTCCCATATAGGCTCGGTCAAGGTAAAGTTGTAAAATCTGCTTTTTGCTAAAATTTGCTTCTAGCCAAAGAGCAAGATAAGCTTCTTTGATTTTACGTGTTATGGTTCTTTCGTTTGTTAAAAATAAATTTTTAGCCAATTGTTGTGTGAGAGTTGAACCACCTTGCACCACACCTTTAGCTTGCATATTTTGTGAAATTGCCCGTGTAAGTCCTTGAAAATCAATGCCCCAATGATCAAAAAAACGACGATCTTCTGTAGCGAGAACCGCTTTAATAACAGTGTCAGGCATTTCTTCAACGGGGACAGAGATCGCCGGCAGTGCACCACGGTGCCCAATGGAATTTCCATAGCGATCTAGAAAAAGAATGGAAAAGTTTTTAGGAGAAGACCAATCTGTTTTGGTCACTTCAAAAACAGAAATGCCCAAAATAGTGAAAAGAGTAAATCCCATCAACCCTAATGTCAGTATTTCATCGAGAACTTCAACGATAAAACGTTTCCATCCTTGAAGATGAAAATTTTGTGAGACGATTTTTGCCTTTTTCCAGAAAAAACTGTTAGCAGAACGAATGTGATAAAGCGCTGTGTCTAATCGTGCGTCTAATTCAATGAGAGCAGGACTGTGAAATGGCTTACGATGTTGCCCTTTCTTTTTTTTAAAAAAATCAAACATTTAAAGAGAGCCTATGGCAAAGAAATACAACCAAACAAATCTACAATAATTATATGGAGTAGAAGTATTTTTTTGCTATAGTGCTAACAGAGAAAGAGTTTATTTTAGAATTATTCATTTTTCGTAAGATAGTGTATTAATATTTTATTATTTTATTGAATAAATTTTATTCTCATTATTAAAAATATTTTTTTGATTTTTTAAAAATTTGGAGTAATGTTAATATGTTCTTCTGTAAGATAGAGGATAAATTATTTCCATTTGTGATTTTTAAATCGACTGAAAAAAACCATTATTTCTTTTATCCTTTATCAAGGAGAAGAGATGGGTTATTGAAATATTTATGATGAAAAAAAAATTCTTGTTCGTAATAATAGCAGCTTTTTTAGGAGCAGATTCTGTTCTAGCTTCTGGGTGTGCTGAAGTAGGTAAGAAGGCTGCCGCGCAAGAGAGCGGGGTTCTCGTCCGTTCAAAACCGGTTGTTCAGGATGGAAAGGACATGTGTGCAATTGTAGTTGTTGTACCAGCCCGTAATGGTGAAAAGTTACGTCGTGTTGAGTTTTTTGTTCCTGCTGATTAGTTTTTGGCAGATGGTGTTGTGATGCGTATCTTAATCGTTGAAGATGATCGGAATCTTCACCATCAATTAGTAGAAGCTGTAAGACGTGCAGGATATGTTTCCGATAGTGCTTTCGATGGTGAAGAGGCTTATTTTTTAGGGAGCACAGAGTCTTACGACGCGGTGATACTTGATATAGGTTTACCGCAGATTGATGGTATTAGTGTTGTTGAAAAGTGGCGTCAAGAAGGGCTCTCCATGCCTGTTTTAATGCTAACGGCGCGAGACCGTTGGTCTGATAAGGTGCACGGTATTGATGCTGGAGCTGACGATTATGTTGTGAAGCCATTTCATTTGGAGGAAGTGATGGCGCGCTTGCGAGCATTAATTCGTCGCACTACGGGACATGCGACAAGTGCATTATGTTGCGGAAATGTTTTGTTGGATACAAAGACGTCTCGTGTTTTTGTAGATGGTCAATTGATTAAACTAACATCTTATGAATTCAGACTGCTTTCGTATCTCATGCATCATTGTGACAGGGTCATTTCAAGAACAGAGCTTACAGAACATCTTTATGATCAGGATTTTGATAAGGACTCGAATACGGTGGAAGTCTTTGTAGGTCGGTTACGGAAAAAGCTTGGAGTGGATTTGATTGAAACTATTCGAGGAATGGGGTATCGCGTGAGAATGCTAGGTGATTAATGAATGTTTTTGAAGAGAATAATTGGTGTAGGAGGTTCTTTTTTGTAATTACTCGATCTCTCAGTTTACGTGTTATGATCTTATCAACATTATGGGTTGTTATTTCTCTTTTATCGATTTCTGCAGTAAGTATTTTATTTTATCAGCGTTCAACTGAACAAAGCCTAGAGCGTATCCTTTCTGCTCAACTCTACAGTCTTATTGCAACAGTGACGGTGTCATCGGAAGGTACTTTGATAGGAGGGGCTGGGATTGATGATATTCGTTATTCTGATCCAACAACAGGATGGTATTGGGAAGTTGTTGCGATATCCCATAATTTAAAAGGAAGATTGACATCCCCCTCATTGGGAACAGGCGAGATATTTACACCAAGTGATGTTGATATACCTTTTGACAATAAATTCTTTCGCTCTTATCGGATAACGGGGAACAATGGTCAAAAGTTACAAGTGATTGAGAGTGATGTTGTTCTTGATAATAAAAATCATATTGCACGTTTTCGGCTTGTTGGGAATATCGATGAAGCTCATGCCCAGGTAAAGGAATTTACGCGAACTTTGCAAATTTTTCTTTGGAGTTTCGGTATCGGGAGTGTTCTTATTAATATTGCTATTATTTTCTTTAGTTTTCAACCGTTGAAGCTTATTCGACGCGCATTGAATGATATTCGCGAAGGAAGAGTTCATTATGTGAATACGGATTTAGTAAGCGAAGTGATGCCGCTTGTACAAGAGATGAATGCTCTCATTAATAATAATCAGCGTATTATTGAGCGATTTCGCACACAAGTTGGTAATCTCGCGCATTCATTGAAGACGCCTCTATCCGTGATTATGAATGAGACAGATAAGATGCGCGGAGAAAAGGCTTGTTTGTTGAGAGAGCAAACGCAAATAATGCAAGCTCAAATCAATCATTATCTTCAGCGTGCACGGATTGCAGCACAATGCGATAGTATTGTCTATCATACGTCTGTTCGCAGTGTGCTTGAACGTTTGGTGCGGGTTATGAAAAAGCTTAATCCTGAAAAACAAATTCAATTTATTATGGATGTTGATGATATTGTTTTTTCTGGAGAGAAGGAAGATTTAGAAGAAATTGTAGGGAATTTGATTGAAAATGCTACTCAGTGGTCTCGAGCAAAGGTTTTGATCTCTTGTTGTTTAGAAGAAAATGTTGAAGAAAAAGAATATTTTAGTATCTTTGTAGAAGATGATGGTCCTGGTTTAACAGAAGACAAAATTGATGAAGCATTAAAAAGAGGGCGGCGGTTTAATGAAAGTAAACTAGGGGCAGGCTTAGGGTTAGCAATTGTTTCAGATATGGTCAGTGAATATGGTGGCAATCTCTTTTTATCACGTTCTGATTTGGGTGGATTGTATGCAAAAGTTTTGTTACCTAAGATGGGAGAATAACATATTTTCTTCTTAAGCAAGAAATGTCTATAAAGTTTATAAAGCAGTATTTTAGACAATACATAAAGAGTAGGGAAACATTGTTTTTAGTTTCTTTGCTTAATTGATATATATGATAGATATTTATAATATTCTCCATGAAAAAATGAATTTTTATTAATTCACATTACTTTTCTCATGAAGAGGATAAAATGTAAGCGAGTTATTCTCTGTTCGTATTGGAAAAAAACGATATGCTCTTATTAATTTTTGCAGCATTTTTTCTGACTTTTCTGGCAAGTATTCTTTTTCTTTCACTACGTTTTGACGATGAGATAAAGAAAGAATGGACAGTTGAAACCGTAGATGGTTATAGAAGCCATAAGCGTATGATTGAGTTTAACAAGCTTTATATGAATTATAAAAAAAGAAATATTCTTAAGGCTTTGAGTATTTTGTTTGTTCTTCTGATGACATGGAGTATTTATGGGCTGACAGGCAATCCAGAAGTGAAAAGTTATTTTTTTAGCGAATTAATGGATAAGGATCCTAAAACTCTCAGTAAGCAAGAAAAGCTTATTCGTTTACAAGTGCTTTTTTTCCGTGCACCTCACGATGGCAAGCTAGCAGATGCGTTAGCGGTAGGGTATCTCGAAGAAAGCCTTTTTCAAGAAGCTGTGAATACTTATTTAGATGCACTTCGTTTGAATGGAGAAACAGCTCCAAGGCTTGTCGGATACGGTTTAGCATTGGTTGGTTATGAAGGGGGGGTGATAACGCAAGAAGCGCAAAATGCCTTTCAAAAAGCAGCAGATTTAGCCCCAACAGATTTTTATCCACGTTTGTTGTTGGCCGATGCATTGCATCAAGCAGGAAAAACTGCGCAGGCAGTGCAATTTTTACAAAGCTTTCTTGATACAATGCCTGAAAATTTTTCAGGACAATCACGTGTTAAAAAAATGATGATTCAGTTACGTGATTTATCGAGTGAGCATACAGAGAAAAGAAATCTTGCACCTATGTAGAAGATGTGCAAAGCTCTTAAAAAATAAAATATTGATACTTAATTATAACGTATTTAAACTTTTTTCGCAGAGTGTCTATGAACAGTCAATCTTTAAAGAGTTCTGCCTCATGGAAGGTTATTTTAGAGCAGCGAAAAAAAAGGCGCTTACTGATCATATTATTATGTTGTTTGGTTATGACAATTGCAGCAAGTCTCATAGTGTATGCAATGCGTCATGCGGTCAGTTTTTTTAGAATGCCCTCTGAAATTACAAGAGAAGATATTTTAACGGAGCGCCCTTTGCGTTTGGGTGGCTTTGTTGAAAAGGGAACCGTTCAATATGTTGGAGAGAGAGGAGTTATTTTTTTTGTAACGGATAACAAAAAACATGAAAAAGTGGTTTTCAATGGTGCCTTACCGGATCTTTTTCGTGAAGGTCAGGGGGTGATTGTAGAAGGGCATTTCGATAAACAGGGCTTTTTTATAGGGATGCGTATTTTAGCAAAACATGATGAAACTTATATGCCTAAAGAAACAGCTGATCGTTTGAAAAAACATTACATTATGGAGAAATAATTCGATTGTGCTTGTCGAACTGGGTCATATTTTTTTAGCTGCAGCATTTTCAGTAAGCTTATTAGGGGCGTTTTTACCTGCTTTAGGTTTTTGGTGGAGAGAGCGTTTGTTAATGCAAACAGCTGTTCCTCTAACATATATCACTTTTACATTACTACTTTTATCTTTTTTAGTGATAATTTATGCTTATGTCGTATCTGATTTTTCTGTTTTGAACGTTGTTGAGAATTCTCATTCAGAAAAACCGATGCTCTATAAAATTACAGGTGTTTGGGGAAATCACGAAGGCTCTATGTTGTTATGGGTTTTAAGTCTTGCTTTTTTTAGCGCATTGATGGCTTTTTTTAGCCAACATTTGCCAGAAGATTTTAAGACGCTTGTTTTAATTTGCCAAAGTTGGATTACAACTGCTTTTCTTTTATTTATTCTTTTTGTATCCAATCCATTTTTACGCGTGAATCCACCAGCATTGCAGGGAAATGGTCTCAATCCTCTTTTACAAGATATCGCATTAGCAATTCATCCACCGCTACTTTATTTAGGTTATGTTGGTTTTTCACTTTGTTTTTCTTTTGCCGTTGCGGCATTGATTATGGGACATGTTGATAGAATTTGGGCGCGTGGAATTCGTCCGTGGCTTTTACTTTCTTGGTGTTTTTTGACATTGGGTATTATGGTTGGCTCCTATTGGGCTTATTATGAGCTAGGATGGGGCGGCTATTGGTTTTGGGATCCTGTTGAAAATGTTTCGTTTATGCCTTGGCTTTCAGGAACGGCTCTTTTACATTCTGCTCTTGTTCTCGAAAAACGAGAAATATTGAAAAGTTGGACTTTGTTTTTAGCGCTGCTTACTTTTTCCCTTTCTCTGATGGGAACTTTTCTTGTGCGTTCTGGGCTTTTAATTTCTGTTCATAGTTTTGCTGTTGATCCAGCACGGGGGCAGGCAATGCTTGCGCTTTTCTTTTTTTTTACAGGAGCGGCTTTTTTTCTTTTTGCTTTGCGCACCCCTATTTTAAAAACAGAAAGATTTTTTCAACCAATTTCACGTGAAGGGTTTATTGTTTTAAATAATTTGTTATTTACAACAATAACAGCAACAGTATTGATTGGTACGCTTTATCCTTATTTTATTGAGATATTAACTGGGCAAAAAATTTCTGTAGGGTCTGCTTTTTTTAACATTACTTGTGGACCGCTAATGGTTTTGCTGTTGTTGTTTGTTCCGTTTGGGACAATGATGGCATGGAAACGCGGTGATTTTCTTGCAGTTTTTGAACGGTTATGGTTTGTTTTTGTATTCGTTGGTATCGTCTGTTTTATAATATTCTATGCGGCATCTGTGCGTGATATTTTTGCAGTTTTAGGGATTGGGCTTTCAGCGTTTGTTTTTTTAGGCAGTTTAGCGGATCTATGGGGAAAGAGTGGATATGGCAAAAGAGCTTTTTCAGTACGCGTTAAGAGATTTCTTGGATTGCCATGGTCTACTTTTGGTGCAGCAATAGCACATATGGGATTAGGCGTTACACTATTTGGTATTGTTTGTGTGGCAAGTTTTGGGCAAGAACGTATTTTAATCATGAACATAGGGGATAGGGTGACGATAGCGGATAAAACGCTTCATTTTGATGCAGTGTATGATGGTGTTGGTTCGAATTATTCGACAATGGAGTTTTATTTTAAAATATATGAAAATAAAAACATTGTGGGTCATGTAACAGCCTCAAAGCGATTTTACTCAAGTCAAAATACATCAACAACAGAAGTTGGTCTGAAAAATCATGGCTTATCGCAGCTATATATTGTACCGGGACATATCGATAATCGGGGTCTTGTTGTGCACGTATGGTGGAAGCCTTATGTAATATGTATTTGGTTAGGGGCATTCATGATGGCTATGGGGGGATGTCTTTCTCTTCTGGGGTATTGGTTTCGCATTGGCATGTACAATAGGGTAGTGCTTGCTTTAAATTTTTGGAAAAGACATTGAGATGAAAAAAATTCTTTGGATTGTATTTTTTTTAATTGCAACGTTTCCTTTTCAATTAGCAATAGCAGTAGAGCCGGATGAGATTTTAAAGGATAAGATTCTTGAAGCGCGAGCACGCCATATTTCATCGCATTTACGTTGTCCGGTTTGTCAAAATCAATCAATTGATGATTCAGATGCTGCTTTAGCACGTGATTTACGGCTTTTAATTCGGGAAAGGCTAAAAATGGGCTATAGTAATCAGCAAGTCACTGACTTTCTTGTTGAGCGATATGGTGAATTTATTCTCTTGAAGCCACCATTGAATAAAATAACTTGGTTTTTATGGTTCTCGCCTTTGATCATTATTATCATTGGCATAAGTATCATATTTTTCCACTTCAAACGGAATAATCATGCGTTATGTGAATGAAAAAGAACAGTCAAAAATGTCATTGCATTAAAAAAGATGTTACATAAAAGAAATCAGATCATTTGCAATGAGCATACAATCTTATTGTAATTATATTAGGGAATACTGAAACCTTACAAAACTTTAATAATTTAGACAGAAAACGGTAAGGTCTGGTATTTTATAAGTGGTCGGAATTGGAATAAAGGTATGATTGAATAGGAGCATAGAGTAAATGGTTAAAAAGGCTTTCTTTAAAACATTTGTCGCAGTGAGTTTTTCTGCGATATTGGAAAGTGCACTGTTTTTTAGTGGATGTACATCAAGCTTGTGGATGACAAAGGCTCATGCAAGTTCTGTATTTACTTCGTTAATGCAACAACAGGGATTTGCCGATATTGTTGCTCAAGTGAAACCAGCCGTTGTAGCAGTACAAGTAAAGAGCAATAAAAAGAAAGAAGATAGGTTCTTTAGCAACTTTTTTAGTGGTCCAGGACTTGATCAATTACCAGATCAGCATCCTTTAAAAAGATTTTTTAAAGAGTTTTATGATTTTGATAAACCTAAAAATAAATTTCCGCACCAATCGCAGAGACTCCGTCCTGTTGCTTTTGGATCGGGTTTTTTTATTTCATCTGATGGTTACATTGTGACCAATGATCATGTGATTTCTGATGGAACAAGTTATACTGTTGTTCTTGATGATGGTACAGAATTGAATGCAAAGCTCATTGGGAAAGACCCCAAAACCGATCTTGCCGTACTAAAAGTGAATGATAAAAGAAAATTTTCCTATGTTGATTTTGGTGATGATTCA
The DNA here is from genome assembly GCF_042195355.1 of Bartonella sp. CL266QHHD. NCBI lineage: Bacteria > Pseudomonadati > Pseudomonadota > Alphaproteobacteria > Hyphomicrobiales > Bartonellaceae > Bartonella > Bartonella sp. CL266QHHD. Next base: position 142,295 of record NZ_JBHIOD010000058.1, on the reverse strand, counting down.
AAGCTTCGTGTTGGGGATTGGGTTGTTGCCATTGGGAATCCATTTGGTCTTGGTGGAACTGTGACAGCAGGTATTGTTTCTGCACGTGGACGTGATATTGGCACTGGTGTGTACGATGATTTTATTCAGATTGATGCTGCTGTTAATAGAGGAAACTCTGGTGGTCCAACGTTTGATCTTAATGGAAAGGTTGTTGGGGTTAATACAGCAATTTTTTCTCCTTCTGGAGGAAATGTTGGGATTGCTTTTGCTATTCCGGCTGCGACTGTAAAACAGGTTGTACAACAACTTATTGAAAAAGGTTCAGTTCAACGTGGTTGGTTAGGTGTTCAGATTCAGCCGGTAACAAAGGAGATTTCCGATTCAATAGGTTTGAAAGAAGCCAAAGGTGCTTTGGTTACTGATCCGTTAAAAGGACCGGCAGAAAAGGCTGGTATTAAAGCGGGTGATGTAATTATTTCAGTGAATAATGAAAAAATTGCTGATGCGCGTGAGCTGGCGAAACGTATTGCAAATATTAAACCAGGAGAAATGGTAACCATAGGGATTTGGAGATCAGGTAAGGAGGAGAGCATCAAGGTTAAACTCGCTTCAATGTCTGAAGATGAAAGTAAGAAAGAGACTTCAAAATATTCAAATGGACAGAGTGATTTAGATGAAACATTGGAAGATTATGGTCTGATTGTTATGCCTTCTGATGATGGTGTAGGGGTTGTCGTAACGGATGTCGATACCGATTCAGATGCTGCAGATAAAGGGATACGCCCTGGTGATGTCATTGTGACAGTAAATAATAAACCGGTTAAACGAGTCTCTGATATTATTAACACAATCAAAAATGCTCAGCAGTTAGGACGAAAGGCTATACTCTTACAAGTGCGGACAAATGATCAAAATCGTTTTGTTGCTCTTCCAATTTTCAAAAAGTAAGGCTTTAGTTTGTAGGACAAATGTTTATTAAATATTTGTCCTACAACATAATAAAATAATGGAGATACGTTTTATGAAGATACTCGTTATTGAAGATGATCATGAGACGGGGCATTATCTCGAAAAAGCTTTTTTGGAAGTAGGGCATTCCGTTGATGTTGCTTATGATGGGGATACGGGATATGCTTTAGCAACCACGGAAAATTATGACGTTATGGTTGTTGACCGAATGCTTTTACATCGTGATGGTCTTTCTATTATTGCTGAATTGCGCGCTAAAGGCAATGAAACACCGGTTCTTATCCTGTCTGCTTTAGGGCAAGTTAATGATCGTGTAACGGGGCTGCGTGCAGGGGGAGATGATTATTTGACAAAGCCTTATGCTTTTTCTGAACTTCTTGCGCGTGTTGAAGTTTTACAACGGCGGAAAAATCCTAAAGAAGCAGAAACTGTTTACTGTGTAGGTAATCTTGAGCTTGATCGGCTAGCACATACGGTAAAACGAGGTGATAGAAACATTCTATTGCAACCACGAGAGTTTCGTTTACTTGAATATTTGATGCGTTATGCCGGGCAGGTTGTTACACGCACTATGCTTTTGGAAAATGTTTGGAATTACCATTTTGATCCACAAACGAATGTCATTGATGTCCATATCTCCCGTTTGAGAGCCAAAATTGAAAAAGATTTTGATGTTCCCCTTCTCCATACAGTGCGTGGAGCTGGATATATGCTAAAAGTACCAGATAACAAAGCATGAATCGTTTGATTAATATAATGCGCACGACGGCGCTAAGGCTTTCAGCACTTTACATTTTATTGTTTGGATTGGTGGCAACAGGACTTTCTATTTATATGACGGCATTTTCTGCTTCATTGTTAACAGAGCAAACTGAACAGGCTTTACATGAAGAATTAAAGTATATTGAAAATGCTTATAATTATGGGGGATTATCCTTATTAATGCGCACTATTGATTATCGTTCAAGACAACCAGGAGCATTTCTTTATCTTGTCACGGATTCTATGGGGCGTATTTTAGCAGGAAATGTAGCACGTATTGAATTAGGTCTTTTGAATCAGAGTGGTTTTATTTCTACCTCTTTTTTATATTCCCGTTTTGGAGAACATGGCAAAACAAGTGAACATCGCGCTTTGGCGGTTATTGTTGATTTACCTAATGCTATGAAGATTCTTATAGGACGTGATTTGGATGAGCCAGAACGTTTTGCTGTTGTTATTCGCAAAGCTGTGATCATTGCACTTGCTGCAATGGTTGGAGGCGCTTTACTCATATGGTTTTTTGTTGGCAGGAGAGCTTTACAAAGGATTGATCATGTAACGGCTGCATCACAGCGCTTGATGGATGGTGACTTCAGTGGGCGTTTACCTGTCTCTGGAGTAGGGGATGAGTTTGATCGATTGTCAACCAATCTTAATGTTATGTTAGACCGCATTGAAGAGTTAAATATTGGTTTACGTCAAGTATCAGATAATATTGCTCATGACCTGAAAACGCCGTTAACGCGTCTTAGAAATCGTGCTGAAGAAGCACTTTCAGGAAATAAGACAAAGCTTGAATATCGTCAGGTTCTTGATAGGGTTATTGCAGAATCAGATCAACTTATTTGTACGTTCAATGCAATTTTAATGATTTCACGTATTGAGGCCAGCAGTGCAATTGAGCATCTTGAAATGATGAATATGAAACTGATCCTTGAGGATGCTGTTGAGATTTACGAACCTTTTGCTGAAGAGTCAGGTGTTTTACTTCGGTTGGGGAATATATTTGATAAAGAGCTTAAGTTGAATCGTGAGCTTGTTGCACAATCAATTTTTAATCTTATAGATAATGCCATTAAATATGCCTCTAAAGGTGAAAGGAAAGCGGAGGTTTGCTTATCAATGGAATATCGTGATGAACATTTATTAGTTGTTGTGAGCGATAATGGACCAGGAATAGCAGAGGATAAACGTGAAAAAGTGACAGAACGATTTGTTCGTCTTGAAGAAAGCCGCACACAACCTGGGTTTGGGATTGGGTTAAGTATAGCAAAAGCAGTTATGAAGCTTCACGGGGGTGAATTGTTACTTGAAAATGCAAATCCAGGGCTTAGGGCTATTTTGTTATTTCCTTAAAGATATTTTTCTTCACTTTTCTCTTTTCATACGTAACAACTATTTTAAAAGTATAAAGCAATAGAAAGGAAAGCAAAATGCTTTTCAAGGGAGCGCAGACGAAACAAGCTTTTTTAAAAACACAGCTTCTCCCTTTATGCCCTCTCGATAAAAGTAGTTCCCAATGGTTAAAAGACATGGAAGAACAAGCAAGGAAAGAAGGTTTAGAATCGCTTATTTCCATCATTTCAGAGAGTGGAACGCAGATTGATTTTATCAGTTCGGTTATGACCTTATCTCCTTTTTTGCGTGAGGTTTTAATTGCCAATCCATCATATCTTAGTGCTTTATTAAATGTTGATGTAGAAACAAGGCTGAGCGAAATTATAGATGATATTACGGCTATCGATAAGGATGAAACTATAAATGAAACTTCATTGATGGCTGCTTTAAGGCGCAAAAAACGAGAAGCGCATGTTCTCATTGCTTTAGCTGATTTGGGAGGTGTTTTTACTTACGAAGTTTCATGTGCTTGGTTGACACGTTTGGGCGAAGCAGCATTAAGTGTAGCACTACGTTTTCTATTAAGAGAAGCGCATGATCATGGTAAGATCAATTTATTAAGCCGTGAGAATCCAGAAAAAGACTGTGGTTTAATTATTTTAGGGATGGGAAAGTTAGGAGCAGGGGAACTTAATTATTCTTCTGATATTGATCTTATTGTTTTCATTGATGAAACATCACCTCATATTGGTAATCTTTCTGAAAGTGTTGACGTATTTTCTAAAATGGTACGCCGATTAATCCGTATCATTCAAGAACGCACTGCGGAAGGATATGTTTTTCGTCTTGATTTTCGTCTTCGTCCAGATCCAAGTTCAACCCCTTTGGCCTTACCAGTAAGGACTGCATTGCGTTATTACGAAGGGCGTGGGCAAAATTGGGAACGAGCAGCCATGATTAAAGCACGTCCAGTTGCTGGTGATAAGAGGGCAGGTTTTAACTTTCTCAAAGAGCTGTTTCCCTATGTGTGGCGGAAATATTTAGATTACGCTGCTATTGCTGATATTCATTCGATCAAACGTCAAATTCATGCGCATAAAAATTACGGTCAAATTGCAGCTTATGGGCATAATATAAAGTTAGGTCGTGGTGGTATTCGTGAGATTGAGTTTTTTGTTCAGACACAGCAACTCATTGCTGGTGGACGTTTTCCTCAATTACGTGGACGTCAGACAGTTGCAATGTTAGCAGAACTTCACACGCTTGGTTGGATCAGTGAGAAAACGAGAAATAGCCTTATAAAAAGTTATGCTTTTCTTCGAAATGTGGAACATCGTATTCAAATGCTTTTCGATGAACAAACACATCTTCTTCCAAATGATACTGCTCAATTCACAAGTGTTGCCTATTTAATGGGTTATCAAGACAGTAGCAGTTTTATCCGTGATTTATTAAAAACACTTCAGGTTGTTGAAAAACATTATGCAGCACTGTTTGAGAATGAGCAAGAACTTGGTTTAGAAATTGGTAATTTAGTTTTTACCGGTGAAGAAGATGATCCGGAGACATTAATAACGTTAAGCCGTTTAGGCTTCGAAAGAGCAAGTGATATTTGTCGTATTATGCGCACGCTCCATTTTGGTCGTTATAAAGCAACGCAATCAGCCGAAGCACGCGAGAGATTAACGGAATTAACACCAGCTCTTTTGAAAGCTTTTGGTGGGACAAAACGAGCTGATGAGGCGATGTTGCGTTTTGATGGTTTTTTACAGGGCTTACCTTCAGGAATTCAGCTTTTTAGTCTTTTGCAGTCTAATCCCTCTCTTTTGGATATGCTTGTCCTTATTATGGGTGCTGCTCCACGTCTTGCAGAAATTATTACACGCAGATCCCACGTTTTTGATGGAATGTTAGACCCAAATATTCTTTCAGAATTACCAACAAAAACGTATTTAGAAAAACGGCTTGAATATTTTCTTGAAAATGTTCTTTCTTATGAGGAGATTCTTGACCATTTAAGGATTTTTGCAGATGAACAACGTTTTTTGATTGGTATTCGAATTTTGAATGGTGCAATTACAGGAGAAAGAGCGGGTTTTGCTTTTACTGCGCTTGCTGATCTTATGATTACAAAAACATTTGCTACCGTTCAAGAGGAATTTTCTCGTCTTCATGGTCGTATTAAAGGGGGGCGTGTTGGCATATTGGGTATGGGGAAACTTGGAAGTCGTGAATTAACAGCAGATTCCGATGTTGACCTCGTTTTGCTTTATGAACACGATGATGATGCAGAAGTATCTGATGGAGAAAAGCCTCTTTATATTTCTCAATATTATACGCGTTTAGCACAGCGCCTCGTTTCTGCTTTATCCACTCTTACAAGCCAAGGTGTTCTTTATGTCGTTGATTTAAGGTTACGGCCGTTAGGCAATAAAGGACCTATTGCTGTTTCTTTTCCATTTTTTAAAAAGTATTATCGCCAAGAAGCATGGATATGGGAATATCTTGCTTTAACAAGGGCTCGAGGCATTGCAGGAGATCCTGATTTTTTACAAAAGCTAGAAAATGAAGTGTGTGCAATTATTGCTATTTCTCGTGATAAGAAGGAAGTTGCAAAAGAAGTGTGTGAAATGCGTTCCTTGATTGCAAAAGAAAAGCCGCCAAAAAATCAATGGGATTTAAAAACGATGTCTGGTGGCATTATGGATTTGGAGTTTATTGCTCAATTTTCTCTTATTACGCATGTCATTGAGTTTCAAATTGGAGCGACGACAGCGGATATTTTAGATCACTTACCAAACAGTTTTCTTAATCAGTCATGTATTGCTGATTTACATTATGCCTATCGTCTTTATACAAATTTGAGTCAAATTATACGGCTTTGCTTAAATGATTCTCTTGATCCCAATGACATGCCACCTAGATTAAGTGACCTTTTGTTAAATAGTGTTGGGGAACCTGATTTGCTTCGTGTTGAAAAATTAATTGCAGAAACTGGGCAATTGGTCTGTTCAGTTTTTACAAAAATCATGAAACATTAAAATAATTCTATAAGAATAATAAAAATTATTAATTCCATTTTTATATATTAATTTTTGTCTTTTATTTCATTACACGCTTGAGAGGGTTAGAGTGAAGTTCTCTAGTGGTTTTTCAAGTGTGATGAAAAAATTTCTCTGTTAAATGTGCTATTCTAGGTATTATTCTTTATACAAAAAGCGATGAGTGACTAGTTTAGTGAATGATATGCTTTATGAGCCTTATCTCATTCTTTTCAAAAAATTGATATTATAATTATTTATATAATTCTGGATAATAATGATCAATATGAAGCTATAAAAGCTACTATAGATTAATAGTTTTAGGAAATTATAAATAAGATTTTAATTTTTCAACTGTGTCATTTTTGCTATAGATTTTTTGAAAAAAGTGTGAAACGATTTATTATTATTTATGTATCACATTAGCTTTTAGGGGAGCAATTATGATTACAAAGTATTTAGCCTCAACATCTATATTTTCTTTAATTTCAATTTCTGTAGTACAGGCGTCGGATATCGCTATTCCTGAACAGCCTGTTCCTGTTATTGCAGCGCCTGCTTTTTCTTGGACAGGATTTTATCTTGGAGGACAGATTGGTAACTTTTCAGGTAAAACAACTGCAAGTTATTTAAAAGATGAGACAAGGATATGGAATCCAATTGGAAAGGAGAATTTACCTAAACTTTCTGGTTTTATAGGGGGAGTTTATGCAGGTTCCAATATTGATATCGATAATAGTTTTATTATAGGTATTGATACGGATATTATGTGGTCTGGTAAAAAGGATTCTAAAGATGTCGATCTACCGGAAAAAAGTCCAACTGAAGAAAAACCACAACCTACAGAAGAAAAAAGTCTAACAAGAGATTTGCATGAGAATGATTCAACAAGGCGTATTAAAGCTGTACGTCATACCTTAAAACAAAAATGGGCTGGTGCTACACGGGTGAGAGTTGGTTTTGCGATTGAGCGTATGATGCCTTATATTTCCGGAGGGGTTGCTTATACGCAGCTTCAGAATATTTTTGGGTTAGTTACTGATAGCAAAAATGGAGAAGTTGATTTTTCTGATTGGTTGCATGATGAAAAAAAGACCATGATTGGTTACACCTTTGGAGGTGGTATTGATTTTGCAATGACTGATAATGTTATTGTGCGTGCAGAATATCGTTATTCAGATTTTGGCAAAAAAAAGTTCATACAGGATAAATTTGAAATGGGCTACAAAACAAATGATTTCCGCGTGGGTGTAGCTTATAAATTTTAATTTTTTGCAGAATTAAACAATTCAAAAGTCTCATTTTCGAATGAGGCTTTTATTTTTCAGATATGCGCTGGAAAATATTCTTCACTCAAAAGAGCTACTATTTTATTCGAACAATACGTTGATTTATAAATATAATTTACTTTTTGTCATGTTGAGTGAGAGATCCAAGGATCATAAGATTTTCTCATTTTAAACCTATACCATGTTGACCAATCAAAACCGCGTCTTTTGTACGTCAAAAGGAGGGAGAGCAGTGAGATAAACAACATTAAAGAAAGAATAAAAATGCCTCTTATGAATCATCTTAAGTGCCAAAAGCTGTCGCTACATAGGGGATTGGCAAAGTGTGAGGTTTGATGCTAGCTTGCTTTTCCATAAACGTAAAGATGGTGATGCTAAATGGACTTATCATTACATCATTCATAGGTGCCGTCGGGAAATGAGTTTGGGTGCTGTAAAAGATGCTTTTTTAAACCAACACATGAATTGGCAACTTAATGGCGTTTTGTTTTATTTGAAAGACCTCTGATACAATCGACTTTTCTGTTTTGCGTTATCGTAAAATATTTTATTTAATAACAAAAAGATCGCAAAAAAATTCTAAAGCATGTAAAATTACATCCGCAATATAACTCAATAATAATAAAAATTCATATTATAATTTTTATTATTAGATATTTTATGTGATATTATAAATAATAATTTATAATAATAAAATAATTATAAAGAGTATTATAAATTTATTTATAGGAAAAAATAGATAGCAAATTAGGAATTTATCGAGACATAAAAAACATTATTACCTATATCTGTTATCGAAATATAATCTATTATTTTTTATATTTTTTTAAATGTACGATAATAAATATCGAGTAAAATAGTAAGGGATTATTTCAAATCTATTTACGATAAATCAATCAACATTATTTGTTTATAAATCACAAGTAGGTTGGGTTATTTAAATTATATACTTTAGTTATTATTTGGCTTTTTTAGTCATCTATTTTCAGGTATAGAAGCTGAATGAGCTTCTCTATTATTCTATAAAATATCATCATTGTAATATTATAAGGATTTTACGCATTAGATGCTTTTGGAGGAGTGTATGATGAAATTTAAAGCAGGGTTTATGTGTAGAGCTTTGTGAAGTAAATCACATGCGCAATTAGCAGCTGGAACCCGTGCGACAAGAATCCGGATTATTTATAAATCAGATGGGGTAGAATTTTCGTCCTTTAGGGCGGGAAGGAAGAAAACCAATAAGCTTGTAAAAAGCTCGTTACATAAGTGGGGCAGCAGATGGAATTCTCTGAGAAAAATTGATCTATTAACAGAGAAGGTGAAACTTTGTCTTTTAAGGAGAAAAAGGGAAATAAGAATTATGATTTCCAAAGGGATATGAAATAAAAATATTTTCGTTTTTGGTTGTTTTGGCAACTATGAAGGTGTTTAAAGATTAATTGTTTCAGTACATGCAATCTCGTTTTTGGGGTTGATAATGCTATAACGTTGTAATTGGCAATGCCATTGATTTTGTAAGCGTTCAATGGAAAATAAATTAAAGCCTGCGGGTGGTTTTTTATCACCAAAAGCTTGTGATGCGGAAGGAACACCAACAATAGGAATTTTTTTAATTGGTCCTTCAATGTAATTCAATGTGGGTAAATGAGTATGTCCGTGAAGAATAAGCTCACAACCGTGATATTTGATAACGTTTAGAAAACGTTTTATATCCCGTAGTTTTTTATGCCAAGACGTTGCATTGGGAAAAGGGGGATGGTGAATCATGACGACACGAAAAAGGTTGCGCTGTGCTGCTTCTTTTAAAAAGAGCGGTAAAGTTTGCGCTTGCATTTTACCAAAATAACCAGAAGCTTGAAAAGGCAGTGTCGCAATGGCTGAAGAAGCTGCTATGATGGCAACATCTTTGCGAATGCGCATATAAGGAAAGGCATTTTTTTGAGGGATGTCACCTGTGATCCAAGGTTTAAAGAGAGTGCATGCTTTTTGGAAAGCGCCGCGGACATAGGCATCGTGATTTCCAAATGTCAAAGAAATATCTTGAGGTTGTCCTAAGTTAAGTAGCCAACGACGTGCTTGTTCAAATTCCTTATCGAGAGCAAGATTTACAAGATCACCAGAGATCACAAGGTGATCAGGTTTTGTTTTGTTCAAGGCATCTATTAAAGTTTCTAGGACATCTGTTGCCATCTGACTCTTACGTTTTTTTTGCCAATTCAGATAACCGGTAAGACGTTTCCCAGAAAGTTCGAAGAGGGAAGGTTGCGGGAGAGGTGAAAGATGTACATCCGATATATGGGCAAGATAAAACATAAAAGCTCGTAGAGTATTAAAAACGATTTAAAGAATAAACATAAGATAAGTTAGTGCTTAAAGGCAAGAAAGATTGTAAAATAAAAATTAGCTTGCAAAAAAGAACGCCTCAAGCGGAATGTTCCAAATAGAATATCCCCAATAGAATATCATTGTGTTGTACATTCACATATTTGTAAAAAAAACATTTCTCAATGCGTTTGAGCTAATTTCACGACCGGTATTCGATGCTATAATAGAAAGCTTCTGTGAAGTATATAGGGCTTACTGTACACTACCATCTCTACGCTTATACAAGGTGCAAATAAAAAACATCATACTATTTTCCTCCAATTTTATGAAAATCCTTGCTTTAAGAGGATTCATAAGAGGTATTTCATTCTTTTCTTCGATGGTTTCTATCCATACTGCATCTCTTCTAATAATACGCAAGAGAATGTTTTTTATTTTTTTAATATGAGGATATTTGAAATAAGGAGAATTATACTGTATTTTTAGTTATAAATCAATACGTTATCTAATTATAAAAGACAAGTAAATACGTAAAAAGATAAGCTGAATTTTAAAACTATTATACGAAATCTCAAACCTTTTAACGTCCTTCATAATACCACATGCTGCTCAACAGTAAAAGGCAAGCAAGCAATGCAAAAAAACCAGAAAATATCGAAAAATAAAAGGTATTGATTAAACGGGTTTCTGTTGCTTCTTTCAGAACAATTGAATGTGCTGGGGAAGAGGACGGACTTGTTTTTGATTGAATCAGTTTGAATGGAGGAAGATGAATGTTTTCTTTTCCCTCAGGGTGTAAACGTCCGATGTAGCCGCCTGTGTGCTTAATAATGGGGGCTAGTTTTTCTTGTGTTGAAGTCAAGTCAAACAACTCAAGATTATCGAGCATCCCTACAGAAGAAAGTATTGTTAAATCGCCATTTTTAATGGTAAAAATTCCTGTCTCATCAGTGGTCACAGTTGCAGTAAAAAGGCCTTCTTGCTCTTTGGTCAGAGTAATATTTTCTTTTTTTCCAGAGGGAAAGATTATTTCAGCGGGTTCTGGATGGTCTTTTAGAGTTTGGCGGCGAATTGTTAAATGATGATGGCTGCTGGTCGCACTTAATTTTTCTTCTTCAAGTTCTGGTTCTTTCATGAGCCAATGAGCAATTCGTCGATAAAGAGCAGCATAAGGACCGCCGCCTTCGAAACCTCGAGCCCAAAGCCAACTTTCATCAGAAAGCAACATGCCTACACGTCCTTTATCAACATGAGAGAGAAGTAAAAGTGGTTGCTCATCGGCTCCTTTCATGAGGGCGATTCCGTTATTTATGTTTTGAATAGCAATTTGTCTCAACCATTGCCCCCATTGAGAAGCTGGAAGGTTAAGTGTTGTAAGACCTCTTGTGACAGGATGGCGCTCACCTTCTTTGGTTAATGTGGGGCGAAAAGGTTTTTCAATAATAGTTCCATTAGGTAATGCCGGTAAAATGCTTATTAAAGGTGTTTTCGCAAGTGAGTTTTTTTGGGCAAATTCAGGTCCTGTTACCATCAACAATGCCCCCCCCTTTTGTACATATTGGGCGATATAATCATAATAGATTAAGGGGAGAACAGTAGAGTGCTGGTAGCCATCAAGGATGATGAGATCAAAGTTATTAATTTCTTCAACAAAGAGTTTTCTTGTGGGAAAGACCACTAAGGATAATTGGCTTGAGGGCGTATTATCTGCTTTGGTGGGAGGACGCAAAATAGTAAAGTGAACAAGATCAATATTGGAGTCACCTTTCAAAAGGTCTCGCCATGTCCGTTCTCCATTATAAGGAGCACCTGAAATAAGAAGAACGCGTAAATTTTCTCTGATTCCTTCAATAATTGTTATGGCGCGGTTGTTTTCAAAGCTTAGTTCACCTTTGTGTGGATCGGTTATAACTTGGATAATATTTTTTTCAGCATGAGGAAGGGTAATTTCAGTTTGAAAAATCACGCCAGGAGTCACAGAATAATGGCCAATGTCTTGTCCATTGACGCTTAATGTAATATTTGCTTTCTGTGGTATTGTTTTTTTGGTGGGGCCTTTATCTTCTACCAAAATGGAGAGCGTTTGTGGTTTGTTGACAAGGGCAAATCGTGGAGGAGAGATAAACTTAATTTGGCGATCAAATTCATCTGAGTGCCCTGTAATCAGGGCATTGAGAGGGGCTTCATGATGAAGGTCTGATAGGTCAGGAATGTCATGCACTTGTCCATCGGTGATAAAAATGGTTCCTGCATAACGAGAGAGCGGTACATCAGATACTGCTTGTGTTAAAGCCTCAAACAAATTCGTTGAGGGCGCATACTGATTATCAGCAAGTTTTCCAGCTTCAATAAAGCGTGGTTCAAATTGTGGATAATGCGCCAATGCTTGAGTTAATTGCGCGCGCGCTTCATCACTGTCGTTTGTACGTGTTCCAAATGTTTGGCTTTTGCTGCGGTCAATAACAATTCCCACTGTGCTTTTCAGTGGTTCGCGCTGTTCTTTTATGATCATTGGATTGAGCAAAGCAAGGATGAGGGCGCTTAATGCCATCAGACGAAATAAAGAACCTTGCCGTTGCGTAACAAGACCAACAACGACAAAAAGAATCGATATTCCACTTAAGAACAGAATCCAAATGAGTGGTAAAAAAGGCTGAAAAGTGAAAAATGATATCATTGCCTTCTTTCTCTTTTAAAGCGTTCCAAGAGTGCTGGAACATGAACTTGATCCGCTTTATAGTTTCCTGTAAGAACATAAAGGACAATATTTAAACCTGCACGAAATGCCCATAGACGTTGCATGGGATCATTGGGAACAAGGGGATATTTCCATGTCCCTTTTTCATCGAGTGCCCAAGCACCGGCAAAGTTATTGGCAGTAATGAGAAGAGAACTTACATTATCGCCGCTGGCAAGAGAATTTTTATTTTTTTTGTTTGTTGAGGAGGATTCAATCCATAAAGGTGAACCACGGTAGAGACCAGGAAAATCTGGCATAATATAAAAAGAACGTGCAACAACATGATCTGTTGATGCTGGCTCAATGGATGGAATATTTAACTCTTTTAAGATATCTCGTAATCTTTGCGTTTCTGGAGTGGCATCTCCTTCAAGATTAAGATTGCTCTTTATCTGATCGCGCGTGTCAAATAAAATTGTTCCCCCATGTTTCATAAAGTTATTTATTTTTTCAAGGCTTTTGGGGGTTGGTATAGGACTTTTAACATCAATTGGCCAGTAAATAAGAGGATAAAAAGAGAGTTCATCTTTATCGAGATCAAGTGCTGTAACAGAGCCGAGGGTAAGCATTGTGCGCTCTGCGATAAATTGACTTAACGCTTCTAGACCACTTTTACTCGTTGTATCAATTTCATGATTATTGGTTATAACATAGGCAAGATGTGTTGCGCCGGCAGCTTGTACACTATCATGATGGTTTTCTTTCGTTTGTGCATGAAGAGTTGGATCATATGAAAACAAGGCAATAAGACTTATAAAGGGGAGGAGAAACATATTACGCCGTTTCATGAAAGAAAAAATATCTCCCATCCATAAAATGAGAAAATTGTCAAAGGCGAATAATAAGATGGCTAATCCTAAAAGTGGACCAATAAGATTTTTTTCTTTTGTATCGTAAGATAAAGGGCTTTTATTAAGAGAAGTTGGCAATGATGATTGTTTCATCAAGTGCGACGAATGAGTTAAGAGATTGAGTGCATAAAAATTGTTTTTGACACCATAAAGTCCTGGGGGAGTATGGTAGGAAGGATGGGGTGGATTTTGAGAGTCAAAGATCAAAGGAACAACATCAGAGGGTGGTACTTGTAATTGTCCGTCAACGGCTATAGTTCGCCAAGGGCTTTGTACCACGGTTCTTTTTTCTCTGTGTGTTAGGTTTGTGTTTTCGTTAGAACCTAATGTGATTAATTTTTGCAGCATTTGTGCAAAAAAGCCAGAAAGAGGAAGATTAGACCATGTTGGGTCAGGAGCAACATGAATAAGAATGAGGGTTCCTTTACCACGTTTTGCTGCGGTAATAAGAGGAGTTCCATCCGAAAGGCTAAGCCACGTTTTTTCAAAAAGATCTGGGGTTGGTTCTGCGAGGATTTGGCGCGAGACAGTGACATCTTTTGGAAAAGGAAGATCAAAGAAAAAGCTATTTTTTGCAAAAGGGGCAAGCTTTTGTGGTTTTGTCCAAGACATAATACTTCCAAGGGAACGTTGACCTGGGCGTAGTGGTATCGGAAGGAGGTTATCGTAATGTTCTGCACTACTGAGTTTTTCTCCTGCAAAGCGGATGAGTGTTCCCCCTTTATTCACAAAATCAGAAAGTTTTTTTTCTGCTTTTGGGGGTATGTTAACAATGTCACCCATAATCAAAACAGATGGATTTTGTTTAAGCAAATGATCAATATCCGTTGAAAGTTCTCTTCCACCGGCTGTTATAAGCTGTGTATGACCTTGTAAGGCTTTGATAATGTAATAAAATGGAGCAAGTAAAGGCTGTGCCATTTCATTGGTATCTGGTGAGAGAAGAGCAACACGGCTTATCCTGTTATGGCTGTCTACCAAGAAGGTTGCAGCAGCATGGTTTTGATTGTTTATTTTTATCCAAGCGATATCATTGCGTAGTTCAAGTGGTACATTAAAAGGAACAAGTGCTGTTGTTTCTCCTTCAGAGAAAATGTTCGTAAATTGACCGAGAAGTTGATTATTTGAATCGTAGAGGCTGAGTATAGCGGGAGTGTTGCTGTGTGTTGTTGAGCGGATAATACGCGCGCCCATGTTTCCATTGTTATTTTCTATGGATGTTATGCCGGTTAAATCGGAAATATCAGTCAAATACCACAAGAAGTTTCTAGGTTTTAATTCTTCAAGATGAGCAAAAGCTTGCTCATCTTCATTTGTTCGTAATCCATCACTTAAATAAGCAATATCAAGAGGTTTTCCTTTGGTTCTTTCGCTGAGTTTTTTGAAGGCATGCACACGGTTGACAGGCCAAGGACGCGGTTGCAAATGCATTAAATGCTGTTTTATAACCTTGGCTGGTTGGGGCTCTATATTGGAGATATCATTTTCAGCCGTTGCAACAAGATAAATATTTTTTTGCTGTTTTTCTGCCTGTGCAAGAAGCATTTCAGTGATAGAGATGCGCTTTTTCCATTCTTTTACAGAAGCCCAACCATTATCAATAATGAGTGCAAGGGGTTGAGACCCAGAAAAGCTGATTGGTTTTTGATTCCAAGTGGGGCGTGCTAGAGCTATGATAACAAGTGCCGCTATGGTTAAACGCAACAAGAGCAACCACCAAGGTGTATGTTTTGCTGTTTCTTGTTGATGAGTTGGTTTGGGTAAGAAGCGAAAAGGGGGAAAAAGCTCTTTGCGCGGAGATGGAGGAGTTATCCGTAACAGCCACCAAATGACCGGTAGGAACAAAAGCCCTAGTAACAGAAAGGGAGCAGCAAAACTCAAAGTGCCCTCCTTTTTTGCAATGGAGAGTCGCTCATTGTATTTGCAAGATGAAAAATGGTCTCTGTTAAAGGTTGATCCGTTGTACTAACGTGATAAGACCATCCTTGGCGTGCGCAAAAATTTACCAATTCTTGTCGCCTTGCGTGATATAGTTTACAATAGCTCTTACGAAGATCTTCTGCTTTAGTGGAAACATGTTTCTCTTTCGTTTCAGGATCCAAAAATTCTGTGTGACCTGTGTAGGGAAAGCTTTCTTCTGCGGGATCAGAAATTTCAATTAAATGAGCTGTCACCTGTTTTGTAGTTAAAACGGTTAAATGTTGGATGATTTTTTCAGGATAGTCGAGAAAATCACTCATTATAACGACATGTGAAAAGCGTGTAATCATTGAAAAATCCGGAAATGAATTTTCATCTGAATGATTTTCTAAAGCAAAGGCTATTCGTTCTACGACATTGGATGTCATTGTGGGGGACATTAAATTGGGAATAGCAATATGTTCGCCACTGCGTGCAAGAAGGGATGCCAAGGTAAGGGTAAGAATAATGGCATGATTACCTTTAGAGATTTTAGAAAAGCGCGAACAGTAATGCATTGATGCGCTCTGATCAGGACAAAGCCAAACGGTTTGTGTCATTTGCCATTCGTTTTCGCGCAGATACGTATTTTCATCACGCGCTGAGCGACGCCAATCAATGCGGGTAATGGATTCTCCTTCCATATAGGGACGAAATTGCCAAAAGTTTTCCCCATTACCGCTTTTACGTTGTCTGTGCCATCCGGTTATCAGTGTATTAGCGATATGACGCGCTTGCAAAAGGAAATATGGCATTTTGCCAGTATCCTTATGCAGTTCATTTGCCAGCGACAATGGAGGCTTTTGTAAAACTTTTTTGCCAAATGCCATTCAAAGAGCATCTTTCACAAGGTTATTGATAATATCTTTTACGGTTATATCTTCAGCACGGGCAGAAAAATTAAGAGCCATGCGGTGTTGTAATACGGGATAGGCTAATGCTTCAACATCATCAAGTGAAGGGGCTAAGCGTCCATAATAAAGAGCACGGGCGCGAACACAAAGTGAAAGGGCTTGTGATGCCCGTGGACCAGGTCCCCAAGAAACATAAGTATTAGCAAGGCTATTGTCTTTATGAGGGCGAGATGAGCGGACAATTTTTAAAATAGCTTCAATCACATTTTCTGAAAGAGGCATTTTGCGAACGATATTTTGAATTTTTTGCAATTTTTTGCCGGATAAAATTGGTTTTGCATTTGTTTTTTTTTCTTTTGTTGTTTCTAAAATAATCCGTCGCTCTGTTGTGAGGTCAGGATAGTCAATATCGATTTGCATCAAAAAGCGATCCAGTTGTGCTTCAGGAAGTGGATATGTCCCTTCTTGTTCGAGAGGGTTTTGCGTTGCAAGAACATGAAAAGGTTGTGGCAAATCATAACGGGTACCTGCAACAGTAACATGATATTCTTGCATAGCTTGTAAAAGGGCTGACTGTGTCCGTGGGGAAGCACGATTGATTTCATCGGCCATGAGAAGTTGCGTAAAAATAGGACCTTGAATGTATCGAAAAGAACGTTTACCGTCTTTATCGGAATCCATAATTTCAGAACCAATAATATCCGATGGCATTAAGTCAGGAGTGAATTGGATGCGTTTTTCATCAAGCCCTAAGACTGTTCCCAATGTTTCAACAAGACGTGTTTTTGCAAGTCCTGGAGCACCGACAAGAAGGGCGTGACCACCAGCAAAAATAGCGATTAAAGCATATTCGATTACCTGATTTTGCCCAAAAATAACTTTGTCAATTTCTTGTTGTAAAATATCCAATTCTTTGTGTGTCGTATCAATATCATCAATAATGACTTGAGCCTCATGATTGATATTGACCTTTTTTATAGAATTGGATGATGGATCATGTTGACTCATATTTCTTCCTTAAGGCGTTTGTCGCAAAAATGGTAATTTTCTCTGCATGATAATGGATATCTTATTGTTTGTAACAGAAAATGAGAAGAAATGAAGTATCATATGCCGTTTTTTTTCATATTCGTATAGAAGAGAAAAGTTTCTTTGGAAGAATAGACGTGTTTTATAAGGGATGTCTTAAAAATTTTGTTTTATGAAGAGAGTTCTTTAAAGCAGTGAAGACAACTTTTTTGAAAGGTTAAAGGGTGAATATAAGACAGAACTTCAAACAGGTTGCGTGGTTACAACAAAGTGATATTCAAACACTTCTTCGTGTTTTGTCTGAGGAGGGGGAAGAGGCGCGTATTGTAGGGGGAGCAGTGCGCAATCAACTGCTAGGGCAGCCTATTAGTGATATTGATATTGCAACAACCTGTTTGCCGCAACAGGTTATTGCACGTGTAGAAGAAGCAGGATTTAAAGCTATTCCTACAGGGATTGCTTTTGGTACAATAACAGTAATTGCTCATTCATGTTCTTATGAGGTTACAACGCTTCGCTGCGATATTGAAACAGATGGTCGTCATGCAAAAGTGGCATTTGGTCGTGATTGGAAAAAAGATGCTGAACGGCGGGATTTTACGATAAATGCACTTTATTGTGATGCTGCTGGAAACCTTTATGATGATGTGGGAGGTTTGAGTGATATTGCTAGCCGAACAGTTCGTTTTATTGGGGTTGCAGAAGATCGTATTTGCGAAGATTATTTGCGTATTTTACGGTTTTTTCGCTTTTTTGCGTGGTATGGAGCAGGGCGACCTGATGTGCAAGGATTGAAGGCATGTGTTCGTTTAAAACACGGTTTAAAAAAACTTTCTTCTGAACGTATTTGGGCAGAAATGAAAAAGCTTCTTGCGGCGTTTGATCCAACGCGTGCTCTTTTATGGATGCGACAAAGCAGAGTTTTGGCACTCATTTTTCCTGAAACAGAACGATGGGGCATTGATGCAATTCACGCATTGGTGAAGACAGAACAGACTCTTGGTTGGAAAGTTGATCCATTATTACGGCTAGAAAGCCTTCTTCCTCCTGACCCCATACGTCTTCATGAAATGGCACAGCGCTTGCATTTTTCCCATAAAGAAAGAACGCGATTAAAAGAATGGGCAGAGTTAGAAATAATAAACCAAAACTGTTCTGATCATTTTGTGCAAAAACTGATTTATTTTCATGGACGACAGCCAGTTTTAGATCAATTATCGTTGTCTGTCGCTGCATCACATCTTGATCATCTGGAAAAAAGTGATGCTTTGCAAAAAGCAGAGGGTTATGTCAAGCTTCATCAGCTTGCCAAAAAATGGCAGATTCCAACTTTTCCCATTAATGGTAACGATTTAATAAAGAAAGGTTTTGCTAAAGGTGTACTTTTAGGAAAAAAGCTTAAAGAGTTAGAAATGATATGGGTTGAAAGCGGATTTTTAATGGATCGTCATGCACTATTAGAAAAAATTGATTTATAATATATCTGTTTACAAACCCACTGTTGTTTATATTTTTTAAGTCAACATATTAATTTATAATAGTAATTTTTCATGTGAAATAAGAGCTCCAAATATTGTAAGGTTATTTCAAACCTGTTCATATTAGATCAATCAAAATTATTTGCCTTAGATGTCACAAGTGAGGAAAAATGATTACAGAGAGGAAAAATGTCTCTTATGAACCATCTCAAAGATAAGGATTCTCGAAAATGAGAACGAATAAAGAGAATAGTGATAGCGGTTTGCACTTTGTATGAGCATGAAGAGGGGGATATCTAATGGATTTTTACTAGGAGGAGTATTTAATCATTTATAGGTGGTGATATGAAATGGATATGATGGGCACTAAGAAATGTTTATTTTATCAGCACTTAATTGTTGGAAAATGATAGGCATTATACACTCTAACTGTTTTTTATATATTGTATATTGTTTTTCGTAATAATTTATGTTTTTTTACAGGAATTCTGTAAGTTATTCCAAAAGTATTATTGAAACGTATGCGCTTTTAATTACTTATTATACGCTATAAAAAATATTTTTTAATTATTTAAAACCATATTTTATGTATTTTTATCGTTCTATTAAAAATTTTAGTGGAATTGTTGTGTTTTTATAGATTACAGGTTCTTTCATGATAACCAATTTGGCGTAATGCTTCTCCTGTTGTTATGGCTACGCTCATGGCGAGATTTAGAGAGCGTGCCTGTGGTTGCATGGGAATTTTCAATGTGTAATCGGCCGCTTCATGAACATAATCGGGAACGCCAGCTGTTTCACGACCAAAAAGTAAAACATCATTTCTTTGATAGCATATCTGCGTATAGCATGTTTTTGCTTTTGTACTTAAAAGCAACAGGCGGCGGTTTAAGTGTTTCATGGAGCTTATAAAATGTTGCCAATCAATGTGTCGTTCTAAGGAAGCATATTCGAGATAATCCAATCCTGCGCGTTTGAGATTACGATCCGACAGATTAAAGCCTGCAGGTTCAATAATGTGCACATGTAAACCAAAGCAAGCGCTAAGACGTAAAATCGTTCCAGTATTACCAGCAATATCAGGTTGGAAAAGAGCTATATGAAGTGTCATGTTCTCTGTAATATGATTTTTCTTTCGACTTTGTAAAGAAGCACCACAATTTATTCGAAAAATATGCTTTGAGAAATACATGTTTTTACGGTTAATTTTTATTCCCTTTAAATTTCAGGGAAAAAGTTATGTATATAGGTCTGTTTGGGATAAGAGAGAAGCTCCCTATTAGAGACTTCCTTTTATTGAGCAATCCATGAAATAGATTGGCTCATTATGTTGAAAAGTGGGGTATTTAATGAGGTTAGATCATCCATTTTAATTAAAATCAACAAAATATGCTTTTTATGCAAAAACAGAAGCGAAAAAAATACTCATGCAACCAGTTGGAATTGAGGAAGGGAGAGATGCTGTAAATGTGTTAAAGAAATAACCGATAAGCTCAACTTATTTACTGAGATATGGTCATAACAAGACAATATTTCTTTCTTTAGAAGTGTTTATTTACATGCTATCTCTGATTTTCACGGGTGGGGGAGTAATTTTGATTGATTAATATGAATAGGTTTGAAATGAAAGAAACTTACGGTGTTTCAGGATTTCATTCACTCTGTAAAACGATGAATTATCATTATAAAACAGTTTTTGTATAAACCATACAAATGGCAGGAGTTTTTTACGGGGATGTTTTCATGGTTGAGGTAACTGAATGATCAAGCATTGTACAATGGGAGAGGGTATGGTAAAAGAATGTTTTAGCAAAGTGTCTCTTTAAGTTAAGTCCATGGGTGAGCAAACGAGGCGGGATTTTCTGTTTTTGGTAACAGCTGTTGCAGGAGCAGTTGGAATGGGAGCGGTTGCGTGGCCTTTTATCCGTCAGTTGCGTCCAGATGAAGCTGTTTTGGCATCTTCCTCTGTTGAGGTTGATCTTTCTGGTATTGAAGAGGGGATGTCGGTAACGGTAAAGTGGCGAGGACAGCCTGTTGTTATTCGAAATCGTACGGCAAAAGAAATTGCTGATGCGCGCGCTACTGAATTGAGACTTCTAAAAGATCGTCAAGCGCGCAATCCTAATCTTGAAGGTGAAAAAGAAGCAACAGATTTTGCGCGTTCAGCAGGTAAAGGACGTGAAAATTGGCTGATTGTTATTAATCTTTGTACGCATCTAGGCTGTGTAACACTTGGGCAATCGGGTAAATTTGGAGGATGGTTGTGTCCCTGTCATGGGTCTGTTTATGATACCGCTGGAAGAGTGCGGTCAGGCCCAGCTAACTATAATTTGGTTATTCCACCTTACCAATTTCTTTCTGACACTTTGCTCAAAATAGGATAAGGTTATGACAAGGTTTCCTCCTTATTGTCCTAAAAATGCTCTTGCTCGTTGGTTTGATAAGCGTTTTCCTCTTCCTCGTTTTTTTTATAATACATTTGTGACTTTTCCTGTTCCACGTAATCTTAATTACTTTTACACATTTGGCGGTATTTTGACCATTATGCTTTTATCACAGCTCTTGACTGGTATTGTCTTGGCTATGCATTATGTTCCAGATATTCATTTGGCTTTTGAAACCAGTGAACGATTTCGGCGTGAAGGGCAGTTTGGTTGGCTTTTTCGTCCATGGCATTGTGTAGGCTCTTCGTTTTTTTTTATTGCTGTTTATATCCATTTGGCACGTGGACTTTATTATGGTTCTTATAAAAACATGCGAGAAATGGTATGGGTTACAGGTATTTTTATTTATATCATCATGATGGCAATAGCATTTTTTGGTTATGTGCTTGTTTGGGGGATGATGTCTATTTCAGCGGCTTCAGTGATTGCAGGGCTTTTTAAAACGATACCTTTGGTGGGGACATGGTTGCATGAGACACTTCTGGGTGGTTATGTCGTAGGACAACCAACGTTGAATCGTTTTTATGTTTTCCATTATGTTTTATCATTTATTTTGCTTCTTTTTGTGGGGCTGCATATTTGGGCAATCCATTGTGTTGGGCAAGGTAATCCAACGGGTCTTGCTATACAATCAGATAAGGAAACAGTTCCATTTTCGCCTTATGCGCTTATCAAAGATATTTTTGCTATTACTGTTTTTCTGATCTTCTTTGCCTGGTTTTTGTTTTATATGCCCGATTATATGGGGCAGGCTGAAAATTATAGTGTGGCAGATCCTTTAAAGGTACCTCTTCGTGTGGTTCCAGAATGGTATTTTTTGCCTTTTTATGCGATGCTTCGTGCTATAACTTTTGATATTGGTATTTTCTCTTCAAACTTTGTTGGTTTTGTTTTATTCGTCAGTTCGATTTGCATTTTAATTTTTGTGCCATGGTTAGACCGTTCTAAAATATGTTCAGCAAGATATCGACCTGTTTATAAAATTTTCTTTTGGGCGTTGGTTATTGATGTCGTTTTTCTTGGTTGGTTGGGGTCAAGAGAAATAAGTGATAAAATTCTTTTATGGACACAATTGGCTACTGTTTATTATTTTATATTTTTTTTGGTTATTTTGCCGATTTTGCCAGCGTTTGAAAAAAATTGTTCTCTTCCTTCTTCAATTATGCAAGATTTAAAACAGAAAAAGAGACTATGGTAAATGTTTTTGTCGGACTGATTTTTATTGTTGCTATGAGCTTTTCTGCTCAGAGTTTAGCGAGTGATGACTCTGATCAGGAAGAGGGATTTATTTCTTTTCCTTTACAAGTTCCTAAAAAACAAGAATGGAGTTTTTCAGGTCCATTTGGGCTTTATGATAAGGCGCAATTGAGGCGCGGATTAAAGGTTTATAAACAAGTTTGTTCCAGCTGCCATGGGCTAAAATATGTGGCTTTTCGCAATTTAAAAGCTCTAGGGTATGATCAAGAACAGATTAAAGCTTTGGCGGGGCAATATGAAGTGCGCGATGGCCCTAATCGAGAAGGAAAATTTTTTAAACGTGCTGGGGTTGCAACGGATTATTTTCCTTCTCCCTTTTCACATGAAGAAGAAGAAAGATTTATTTTGAATAGTGCTTATCCTCCAGATTTGTCATTGATGGCACGTGCACGTGGGGTATCTTTGCCGTTTCCTGCTTTAATTACTGATGTATTAACTCATTATGATACAGCTGGTCCAGATTATATTACAGCTCTTTTAACAGGATATCAGAAGGCACCGAAGGAGATAAAAATTGCGAATGGTTATTGGTATAATCCTTATTTTATTGCCGGTAATTCTTTAACGATGGCTCCTCCTTTGAGTGATGGTATGGTTGCTTATGAAGATGGAACTCCAGAAATCATTGAACATTATGCGCGCGATGTTTCTGCTTTTTTGATGTGGGCTGCCGATCCTCATATGGAAATTCGTAAAAAAACCGGTTTTCGTGTTATTTTATTTTTAATCATTTTTGCAGGGCTTGTTTATATTTTAAAAAATCGTATTTGGTGTGGTTTAGAAAAAGAGTTAGAGAAAGAAATAAAAGACGAAATAAAGAGAAAAGGGTAAAGCGACAAGACTCGAAAGAGTATAGAGTATAAAGAGCATAAGGAACAAATCTTTTTATGATGCATTGAGGTTTTATAAAGTAAAAGCAAAGTAAAAATGGAGATGTTAAAATGAAAAAAATTGCATGTACTACTCTTATGTCAATTTTGATGGTTTCTAGTACTTATGCTCAGTCTTTTGAAGTGCCTTCAAAACCTGAAATGATCTCTTCGACGGGTATTGTACAGGTGGGGATAGATAAGTCTGTGCGTTATGTGACACCTTTAGCAACGGATTTTGTAGCTTCCAGTCTTATAGGCGCCAATGTATATAATATAGAAGATGAAAATATTGGTGAAGTAAAAGATATTATTTTACGTGAAAATAATATTGCAGGATTTGTTATTGCTGTTGGTGGTTTTCTTGGCATAGGCGAGAGTTATGTGGTCGTTTCTCCAGAAACAATCCAGATGACAAATGATTATGGTAAATGGAAACTCATTACAAATGCGACAAAAGATTCTTTAAAGGACGCTCCAACATTTAAATACGAAGGGCGTTGGACACGCTAATTTTATATTTTCATTCTTTAATGGATAGAACTGTTGCTATCATAATCATATGCTAGCAACAGTCTTTTTGTTCTAAAAACACTTGAGAGCTTTTGCGACAAGATTCCAGGGAGCTATTACCAAAGTTTTCAAGATAAACTATTAAGACAGAGTGAAGATTTAAGTATTATGTTTAAATAACATGATATCGCCATCTTGCACAATGTATTCTTTTCCTTCATCGCGGGCTTTTCCTGCTTCTTTTGCACCGCTTTCTCCACCCAGAGCAATATAGTCATTGTAGCTGATGGTTTGGGCACGAATGAAACCGCGCTCAAAATCTGAGTGAATAACGCCAGCTGCTTGGGGAGCTTTTGTACCACGCGTAATTGTCCATGCTCGTGTTTCCTTAGGCCCACAGGTGAAGTAAGTAATGAGATCAAGTAAATGGTAACCAGCGCGAATGAGGCGATTGAGACTCGGTTCAAAGAGTCCTAAAGCATTGAGATATTCTGATGCTTCAGCATCACTCAGTTGTGTGATTTCCGCTTCGATAGAAGCAGAAATGATAATGCTTTGTGCATTTTGCTCTGTTGCCATTTTTTCAACTGTTTGGGTAAAGCTATTTCCATGAGCGGCGTCATTTTCGCTTACATTACAAACATAAAGTACAGGCTTGGAGGTTAAAAGATTCAAGCTTTTAAGAATGTGGTGTTCATCGGAAGAGATATCTTTGAGCAATAACCGGACAGGGTTTCCCTGTTGCAGTATGTTTAATGCTTTTTCCATAATAGGCAAAATTGTGAGAGCTTCTTTGTCTTTTCCGGTTGCTCGTTTACGAATTTGTATGATTCGTCTCTCAAGACTTTCAAGATCCGCAAGCATGAGTTCGGTTTCAACCGTTGTTGCATCACTAACAGGATCAATACGTCCCTCTACATGGGTAATATCTTCATTTTGAAAACAGCGTAAAACGTGGACAATGGCATCGACTTCGCGAATATTGGCTAAAAATTTGTTTCCTAAACCTTCGCCTTTTGAAGCTCCTCGCACAAGCCCCGCAATATCGACGAAGTTAATGCGTGTAGGAATCATTTCTTTTGAACCAGCGATTGATGCAATTTTTTCCATTCGTAAATCTGGAACAGCAACTTCACCGGTATTGGGTTCAATGGTACAGAAAGGATAATTGGCAGCCTGTGCAGTGGCTGTTTTTGTTAATGCATTAAAAAGAGTTGATTTCCCAACATTAGGTAATCCGACAATACCGCATTTAAAGCCCATGAGAGTCTTTCTTTTCGTTTGATTTTATAGTCAAGATAAAGCTTCTTTTTTATAGCATATTTTCAGAAGAGTTATAGTCCTTGCCTTGCGATAAGTGAGAAAAAAGTATAAAGTAGCAGGTATCTGCTTTTTTTACCTTAGTTCTTCTTATCTTAATTCTCTCCTTAGTTTCAAGGATAAGAAAACTTCGAATTAATGTTAATATTGTGCTAAGTTTTTCATGGTATGCAAATCTGCATAAATAATTAATCGGAGAAAATAGAAGAGTGTTATCTCGTTGTGCCTTTTTAATTGCAGCACTTTTGGCTTTGGCTGGATGTGCTACACATCAGTCAGATATGTCATCGGTTTCTTTTCAACAAGTTCGATACATTCCACCAGAAATACAGGCTTTGTATGGTCCTGTAACGAATGAGACTTATTCGTTACCTGCTGTTGATCTTGCGACAATTGATCCAAAATATTGGCGACAAGAAGTGATTTATTATACATCTTATCCACCTGGAACATTGGTTGTAGATACGCAAGAGTGTTTTCTTTACCTTATTGGTGAAAATGGAAAAGCTTTGCGTTATGGGATTGGGGTCGGTAAGGAAGGTTTAGCATTTGAAGGTGAGGGGGTTATACAGCGCAAGCGTCGGTGGCCAAATTGGGCTCCTACTGCAGCTATGATGGCTCGAGAACCAGAACGTTATGGACATCTTGGGAAAGGAATGCCACCAGGACCCGATAATCCATTAGGTGCGCGGGCACTTTATTTGTTCAAAAATGGGAAAGATACACTTTTCCGTATTCATGGTTCACACGAATCGTGGTCAATTGGGCGTGCTATTTCAAGTGGGTGCATTCGTTTGCTTAATCAAGATATTATCGATCTTTATGATCGTGTTCCCGTTGGTTCGCGTGTTGTGGTATTGCAAAACAATAGGAGTATTCCTACAGTTTATAGTCAACAATCAAATGGCTATGATCCGCTACAGTCGACCATTCAGCCAAATGAATTTTTTTAATTTTGGGGAGAAGATTGGAGAGAGCTGTTTAAGTATTTTGGTTTTCTGTTCAATCTTCTCTTTTTCTTAAAAGAGAAAATAAGCCTTTCTTTTTCAAAAGTGCATACAAGCTTGTATTCTGATTCTATTTTCTAGCTTCTCACGTTGCCAACAGATTTTTCCTTTGAGAAAGTTTATAAGAGGATTTTTTTAAGAGTTCTTATCCATATTCTTCACGCGACTGGGACACTCAAGCCAATGGTTTTGATTGTTTTTTATCGTTTGTGAAACTTCATTCATAAAGAGGGATTTCTCATCTTTTATAAGGAGAGCAATATTTTTTGCAATTGCCTCTAAGAGAGGGGATAACCATTCTTGATCAGATTTGGTGAAATTTCCCAGAACATGCTGATGAACAAGTTCTTTGCTTCCAGGATGACCAATTCCTATGCGTATCCGACAATAGTCAGTACCACAATGGGCATCAATAGACTTAATGCCATTATGCCCATTATTTCCTCCACCAATTTTTATACGAACTTTTCCCGGTGACAGGTCTAACTCATCATAAATGATGATCAAATTCTTCAAATCTAATTTATAAAATCGCAAAGCTTCGCCAATAGCTTGACCAGAAAGATTCATGAAAGTTTGTGGTTTTATAAGAAAAATTTTCTCATTACTTATGAAACCATTGGAGATTTCTGCTTGAAACTTCTTTGACCATGGAGAAAAAGAGAAGGACTGATAAATGGCATCAACAGCCATAAAACCGATATTATGGCGGTTATTTTGATATTGTAAACCAGGATTGCCAAGACCAGCAATAAGCCACATGTGTATCTTCAGTCAAAGTATGAGTAAGGGTAATGTCTCATAAATTAAGGCGGAAAAAATTCCCGCCTTTTGAGTTTTATGAAGTTTCCGTGTTTTCTTCATCATTTTCTTGTTCAGAAGTTTCATCGCTGACATCCATGCCAGCAGGAGCTGCAATGGTTGCAATGGTAAAGTCTCGATCTTGGATGATGGGAGTCACATCTTTTGGCAGTTGCACTGCTGAAATGTGAATAGAATCACCAATAGAGTAGCTGGAGAGATCAATTTCAATAGCTTCAGGAATAGCACTTGCTGGAGCTGTACATTCAATTTCGTGCCGAACAATATTGAGGACACCACCCTTTTTAAGTCCAGGTGCCGTATCTTCATTGAGGAAGTGGACAGGAATATTCACTTCTACAACGGATTTTGCTGAAATGCGTAAAAAGTCTACATGGAGGGGAAAGTCACGCACGGGATCTAATTGATAATCTTTTGGCAAAACCATAATTTTTTGCTTGTCAAGAATAATCGTTGCAATGGTGGTACGAAAGCCACCGGCATGAATTTTGTAGAAAATTTCTTTATAGGGAACTGTTATTGCCAAGGGTGGTTGTTTTTCACCATAAATGACAGCAGGAATAAGACCGTTGCGGCGAAGTTCACGGGAGGACCCCTTACCAACCCGCTCGCGTTTTTCGGCCTTAAGAGTGTAGCTTTTACTCATAATTTAAGTCCTTTTTACATGATTGGAGATCCTTCAAAAACAGTAATAGTTTTTGCATGGATATGAAGATATGCGCTAACCAACAGCGATCACTCCATTCTACGTTGCCTCCAAGGGTGTCTACGCAGAAGTTTGTTCTATAGTTCAAACTATTCATAGATGCAAGAGTTGTGGGAAAAATCGATGATTTCTACCGTTAAAAAGGAGGAAATGTTACAAATTGCGGTGTGGATGGAGAATCAACCAATATGTGCTGGCACTGATATGTTCAAAATCAAACACTGGAGATGTTATGAAGGTTGAGATTGCCTTGGGTGAGATGTCAGAGAATCGTGCTTTGCATAAATCGATGCCAGCACTTCTTGACTTAGAAGAATTATTGGCGACACGTCTTCTTGTACAAGGTAATTCCGGTTCAGGGAAATCACATCTTTTACGCCGTCTTTTGGAGCAAAGTGCTAAGTGGGTGCAGCATTGTGTAATTGATCCAGAAGGCGATTTTGTAACTTTGGCAGATAAATTTGGTCATGTTATTGTAGAGGCTCAACGTAGTGAATTAGAGTTGACTCGTATTGCCCATCGCATTCGACAACATCGGGTTTCAGTGGTATTTAATCTTGAAGGTTTGGATACTGAACAACAGATGCGTGCTGTAGGGGCTTTCCTTGGGGCACTGTTTGATGTGGAACGTGATTATTGGTATCCTATGCTTGTCGTTGTCGATGAAGCGCAATTGTTTGCTCCAACTGCAGCAGGAGAAGTTTCTGATGAAGCGCGTAAAATTTCTTTGAGCGCTATGACCAATCTTATGTGTCGAGGACGTAAACGTGGTCTTGCTGGTGTTATTGCGACACAACGTTTGGCTAAGCTTGCCAAAAATGTTGCTGCTGAAGCTTCAAACTTTTTAATAGGGCGGACTTTTTTAGATATTGATATGGTGCGCGCTGCTGATCTTTTGGGAATGGAGCGTCGCCAAGCGGAAATATTTAGAGATCTTGAACGGGGAAATTTTATAGCTTTAGGCCCTGCTTTATCACGACGTCCCTTACCAATCATTATCGGTTCTGTTGAAACTTTGGCACGCTCTTCTAGTCCTAAATTAATGCCACTTCCAACAGAGCGGGATGATGTGCAAGAGCTCGTTTTTACTGCTTCACCAGAGGAAATTTTAACGCCATTTAAACAAACACGAGAGCCGATGAGGGAAAAATCAATGCACGAGATGTTAGAGGAGGTAGTGCATAAAAAACAAGAGCTGTTGGAAGAAAACCTGAGTTTATTTCCTGAACTTTCTGATGTTGAGCGTGACGGCCAAGCAGAACATATTATTCGGGAAATTCTTGAGGATTCTGAGGCTTTTTATCGTTCAACAGCGGTGCTTTATCAAGATTTTTCAGTTCGTTGCCGTATCCATGGTATGTCAAAGGTTCCTTTTAATCTTTCACAATTTCGGCGTAAATTGGCTATTGCTCAGGCTTTTGTTGATGAACAAACGGCTGTCAGTGAACATTGGAAACATATTTTGCAGATATCAGAAAGTTTGGAAGAAGATGTTCAAGGAGTCTTCTTGAATGTGGCACAGGCCGCATTAGGGGGAAAGCCATGTCCATCTGATGCATTTTTAGCACGTCTTTATGGAACTCATTCTTTAAGCCGTGCACGCCGACTTTTAACCTACTTTGAAGAGCGTGGACTTATTGTTATTCATACGCATTTTAGTGGTCAACGTATTGTTGCATTTCCTGATCTTGGTGTTGAAACAGCACCGGGAGACCCCAAGGAACCACTTTAACCAAATAAGCTGGAAACCGATTGTTCTGCTGCTGTCCTTGCTATTGCTTCTCCAATAAGGTCGGCAATGGGCAAAACACGAATATTATGGGTTTTCTCAATAGCTTGTGTTGGCATAATTGAATCTGTAATAACCAATTCTTTCATCTCTGAATTGGCAATTCGTTCGATTGCATTACCAGAAAGAACACCGTGCGTGATATAAGCCGTGACACTATTGGCACCATGTTTAAGCAGAGCACTTGCTGCATTGCATAAAGTTCCACCTGAATCAACAATATCATCAAGCAGAAGGCAATCTTTTCCCGATACATCTCCAATGATATTCATAACTTCTGATTCACCAGGGCTTTCGCGACGTTTATCCACAATAGCGAGCAAACTGTTCAAGCGCTTGGCGAGCGCGCGAGCGCGAACCACACCACCCACATCAGGTGAAACAACGATAACATTTTCAAGAGAATAATGCACTTTGACATCGCGAGAAATGACAGGAACAGCATAGAGATTATCTGTAGGGATATCAAAAAAACCTTGAATTTGTCCTGCATGAAGGTCCAATGTTAAAACACGATGGGCCCCTGCTTCCGTAATTAGGTTGGCAACAAGTTTTGCAGAAATAGGAGTCCGTGGTCCTGGTTTTCTATCTTGGCGGGCATAGCCAAAATAGGGGATAACAGCTGTAATACGACGTGCAGAAGAACGACGAAGGGCATCAATCATGATGAGCAATTCCATCAAATGATCATTTGCGGGATAGGATGTAGATTGCAAAACAAAAACATCTTGACCACGTACATTTTCATGCAGTTCTACAAAAATTTCTTGATCAGCAAAGCGCTTTACAGTTGCTTTGCCTAAGGGGATGTTCAAATAATTTGCAACATCTTCAGCTAGGCGTGGATTAGAATTTCCGCAGAAAAGTTTCATAGTAGAACCTCTGAATTATCATGGTGAGAATGCGACACGGTTTTTAATTTCTTTTTATTAAATTGCAAGAGAACAATTACAAAAGCCTTACAATTTTATCGATTATTATTAAAGAGCTATGCAGTATGGTTTCTCTTTTTCCAAAAGTTTGTTACTTTTAGAGCAAAGTTTTTTCTCCATGCGGCAAAGAAATACATATTGATTAATCTTTTTGGTTATTACTTTATAAAAATGCTTTCAATATGGGGAATGTTTCATATTTAAGATGAATGAAGGGGAGTAATAAAAAGAAGTATCATCTTGCCTTCAATTATTATAACCAAACATTGAAAATGATCACAGCGAAGGCAATCATATTTTATGTGCTGGTAGATAATTTCGTGAAAAAAGCAAAGTCCAATGGGATTTATTTTTACATTTGGGTAAAAAGTTTAGTTTTGCAGTTTTGGTATTGTTCTCAAGCATAAAAGGGGCTCATCTTTTGTTTTTCAGCATAATAGCAGAAATTTGCCGTCCGTAATCGGGTTCGTTGCGGTGTATTGCACGGCGATAGGAGAAAAAACGCTGTTCATCTTGATAGGTACAAAGCTCTACACAAGAAGCATTAACGCCTGCTTCTTTGAGTTGGTTTATAATAAATGCCCATAGATTAAAATAAAAGCGATTTATTTTGTCTGTTTTTAAAAAATATTTTTGGTATTTGCTGTGGTAATCAATAAATTGGTCGTAAAATTCATTTGTTACTTCGTAGTGATAAGGGCCAATACAAGGTCCAAGGACTGCTGTTATTGATTGTCTTTTGGCTCCTTGTTTTTCCATAACAGCAATTGTTTTCTCGATAATTCCATTTAAGCTTCCACGCCAGCCAGCATGAGTTGCAGCGATGACTCCAGCTTGTGGATCAGCAAACAGAATGGGTCCGCAATCTGCTGTAAGAACCCCAATAACGAGTTCTGGGGTGGTCGTAACCAGAGCATCAGCTTGAGGAGGTGCACCGATAATTGCTTGATGAGCTACGACAACGTTACAGGAGTGTATTTGATTGACTGTGACTAAATTTTGCGCCTCAATAGAAAAGTAATTGGCGATCAAAAGACGATTCTGTACAATATATTCAAGCTGATCATTTGAACCTTTCCCAACATTAAGACTATGATAAAGATTTTTTGAAACACCACCTTCACGTGTAAAAAATCCATGTTTTATCCCATGGGTGTGTAAAGTAGAAAGATTTTTTGCAAGAATGGGATGAGGGATAGATTTCATAAAAGTTCCTTATGGAGATTATTTGAAATGAGGATGGAGATGTTCATATTTGTCAATGAATATTTCAGATAATGATGTGCTTATTGACAAAAGCGCCGATCATCAAAATTGAGGAGGTATGGAGATGTTTTTATCACTGAAATGTAAAACTTTAAATAATTTTCCCATCTGATCTGGACCAGCGAGCCGTTCGATGTCTTGGCGGATTTTGTCTTGCAAAGGAGCACTTTTGCCAACTCCAAGCTGGTTTGCGCGCTCCAGTAGCCCCATTTTAAAAAGAAATTCTCCTTGCTCTAAGATTTCAGCAAAACAGCCCTGTTCAAGAGCTATGTTTTTTAAAAAAGAAAAATCAACATGGGATGTTAAATCATGTTCACCAGGGGCATCAAAAACATCACGAAATCTATGTTTTGAGAGTGCTTGCAAGGTATCGCCAAAGGCAAGCTCACAAGCACCATAGTCGATAAGTAAAGCAGAACCTGTCACTTGCACTAAATGGTGGCTGATTTGTTGCATGAATTGATGCCGTAAAGGGGCATGTTCAAAAATTGTTCCGTCAGGCACTTTAGAACAATAGGTTTGTAGACAAGAAGAGGGAAGTTTATGCGGGGCAGCAATAAAGATGAAATCTCCATTTTGATTGACTGTAATGCAGCGCTCTTTCCATTCTCCATTGACTTTAATATATTGGTTGATAGGGAGTGTATCGAGAAATTCATTAGCAATGAGGAAGAGAGGTTTTGAAGGAATTTGATTAAAATTTTCAATGCTATGGATTTGTTTTTGATAAGAGCAAAGGCGCTTTTTTTGTTCTTTTGCAAGTTTTTTGCTTATTTCGATCAGAAAAATTTCAGCAGCATTAAATGCTCTTGTAGAAAGCTTTTGGATGGTTCGCAAAATGTCATCCATCAAAATTCCACGTCCTGGACCTATCTCAGCGAGGATAAAAGGATGAGGACAACCTTGAGCTTTCCAGCTCGCAAGAGTCCAAATGCCAATCATCTCTCCAAATAATTGGCTTATTTCAGGTGCTGTAATGAAATCACCATCACGTCCAAAAGGTGTTTGTGTTTGATAATAACCAAACTGAGGATCTGTAAGTGCCAACGTCATATATTGGCTAACAGTGATTGGTCCATTAAGGACAATAATTTCTTTAATTTTTTCTTTTAGATTGGCCATTTTCTGTCGATTTATATTTAAAGGCGTGGAGAAGAAGATACCCCCCTAAAAGAAGCATGGGAAGAGATAAAGCCATGCCATAGGTAAAACCAGTAGAATGGAAAAGTGTCGAAAACCATTCTGGATCTTCTTGAGGCGCACGGTAAACTTCAGAAATGCTGCGTGCTACTGCGTAGCCTATAATAAATGTTCCTGATACAGCACCGGGACGCTTTAATGCTTTGAACCCAAAAATAAGAAGACACAAGATGATGAAGAGAAGAAATCCTTCCATAAATGCTTCGTAAAGCTGGCTTGGATGGCGCGGTAAATAGTAAGGATCGAGAGGAAAACAAACAGCCCAAGGATGTGTAGTGATATTGCCCCATAACTCTTGGTTGATGAAGTTGCAGATTCGTACAATGCCGATACCAATAGGAGCACCTGCAGCAATGATATCAAACATGGCTCGTATGTTAATATAATTTTTACGGGCAAACCAGATCATAGCAATGATAATACCAATAAGTCCGCCATGAAAGGACATTCCCCCATCCCATACGGCAATGATAGCACTTGGATGGTTAAAATAGTAAATGGGATCCCATACAAGAACTTGTCCTAAACGCCCTCCGATAACAACACTTATGGCAGACCAGACAACAAAATCTCCGATCTTTTCTTTATCCATAGGAGGGTGGTCTCTATACCATAGAGATGTTTTTTTTAATAATTTTTGCGCATACCACCAAGCAAAAAGAATACCCAGTACGTAACCAAGTCCATACCAATGAAGTGCTATGGGACCTAGCTGGATAATGACAGGATCAAGGAAAGACGGAAAAGCAATGGCTGGACAAGACAGATTGTTCATGAGTTAAGCATTTTACATTATACGAGATGAATATGAAGTGACTCTGATGGTCAGAAATGACAGATGAATGCACAATGGTCAAGTCAGTAGGGAGGCTAGTCAGAAAGGGAGATAGATTTCCACTGATTTATCGCGGTAAAAAATATGGTGATAAAGGAATATTAAAAAATCTTAAACAAAATCGTTATGAAAAGTCTACATAGGATGTAAAATATAGAGTAAAAGGAACAAATTACAGTATCTAAATGTTATGAGAATACGCTATAATGCGTGCGTCAATAATTAAAATTTAAGGAAAAATGTTATGCGTAATGGATCAAATCGTATTCTTGATGAATTAGCAAAATTAGCAACGGATGCTGCTGACGTTGCGCAAGGCATACGACGTGAAGCTGGAACAGCTTTTCGTGTGCAGGCTGAAAAGATAGCAAACAAACTTGATCTTGTTTCTCGCGAAGAGTTTGAGACTTTTAAGGAGATGGTGCTGAAAATCCATGCTGATAATGCTGATTTGAAAAGGCGCCTTGATGATTTAAAGAAAGGTGATTAAAAAAACGCAGACACAAAAAAGTAAAATAGTTTCTTAAAAAAAGAATCTTCAAAAAATATCCCCAATTTTTCAATGTGATGCGTGAAACTAAAAAATGCTTAATCTTGAGTCTGTTAGAGCGGAGCATTTGTTTATTTTTGATTTTTTTTTGGGTAAAATACATTTTTTTGAATCAGGGGGGCTGGCGCTATGAAATTGTATCAATACACTGAAAAGACTTGATGATTCGTTTTATGACTATCAGGTTGCCCTAAACAGCGCGATTGTGTTCTGGGTGTTTGTGTACTGTCGATGTTTTTATGTGTATTTGTTTGGTGTAAAGGTTCTGATTGTAGCAAAATATTGTTACAGTTTAGACGTTTTATATTCTGTTGACAATGTTTTAAGATGATTGAGGATTGTGATGAGGCTTGCATTTTGCGCCACAGAAAGAAAAGAGCACCCTGTTGACTTTATCGAACAGATTGCCTGTGAATATGATTGGTCGTTTGAGCGGGATGCACAAGATGAAATTAGCGTTTGTGTGGAAGGAAAACGCGCAAACTATCGTCTTGCTTTTTCATGGATGGAAGAGCATGAAGCACTTCATTTAGCTTGTTCGTTTGATCTCTCTACTAAAAATGCTCGAACAGCTGAAATACAGCGCTTATTGCTAGCAATTAATGAAAAGTTGTTGTTGGGACATTTTGATTACTGGCAAAGGAATAATTCAGTCATTTATCGACAAGGTCTTCTTTTGGCTGGTGGGATGCATCCATCTCATATACAGGTTGAAACATTGTTGATACATGCACTTAAAGCCTGTGAAAGCCATTATGTTGCATTTCAGATGGTTGCTTTGTCGGGAGAAAGTGCTTACAAGGCACTACAGTACACTTTGTTTGAAACTGTAGGGAATGCCTAAAATATACAGTCTGTTATTTTTACAGACGGTTTGCGGAAATATTGCTCATAGGGGGACATCAAGAATAGCGCGCACTCCCCCGAGTGGGCTCTCATCTAATTGTATATTGCCACCATGGCTGCGTGCTATGTCTTGAGCAATAGAAAGACCAAGTCCTGTTCCACTTGCATCTTGATTTCGCGCTTTATCAAGTCGAAAGAATGGCTTAAAAACTTCCGTGCGCATATCTTCATGAATTCCAGGTCCATTATCATCGATTATCAATATAAAAGATTCTTGTTGAGAGTTAGCGGTTAGTTTAACAGTCGTGCCGTAACAAAATGCATTTGTTACAAGATTGCTGACTAAGCGTGTGAAAGCACGGGGACGTACTTGTATTTCTGTAGGACCTTCAATGGTGTAAGAAAATTGACGTTTGTGAAGACGAGCATCGGTGGAGAATTTTTGCATAAGAGCATTTAAATCAAAAGTCTTGACACTTTCACTTCCTTCACCACGAGCAAAAGCAAGATAATCTTCTAACATATTTTGCATGTCACTTACATCTTGCTCAAGCGGTTTAATATCAAAGTCAGTATTTACTAATGCCAGCTGAAGTTTAAAGCGTGTAAGAATGGTTCTTAAATCATGACTTACTCCTGAGAGCATCATGGTACGTTGTTCAATTTGGCGTTCAATACGTTCACGCATGCGTAAAAAAGCGATGCCTGCACGACGGACTTCATCAGCTCCTTGTGGTTGAAAACCTTTTGGTAAAGGACGACCGCGTCCAAAGCTTTCTGCTGCTTCAGCCAATTGTTGAATCGGTTTGATTTGATTGCGCAAGAAGTAAATTGCTATCAGCAATAAAACAAGAGCTGTTCCTACCATCCAGCTTAAAAAAATAGCAGTATTGGAAGCATAGGCTTGGCTGCGTGGAGCAAAGACGCGTAAGATGTTGTGACCAAGGTGGATACGGATTTCAACAAGATCAGAATCTCCTACGGTATCGATCCAGAAGGGACGGTTAATTTGGCGGGTGATTTCTTCACTTAAAAAATAGTCAAGAATTGCAAAAAATGGCTTAGGTCCTGGAGGGGGTAAGGAGGTAGGAGATAGAATAGAAATATTTAATCCCATACGTTGTTGTGCAATACGCTTGATATCTTCATAGTTATCTTGTTGGGGATATGTTTCAAGAATATCAATAATGGCTGAAATATCATGCACGACAGCTGTTGAAAGACGCTCGGTTACCATTTGCCAATGGCGTTCCATAAAGACATAAGCAATGACCGTTTGCAGAAGCACCATGGGAGCGATAATAATGATTAAAGAGCGAGCATAAAGCCGTTTAGGCATTTTTTTCGTTAACCATCGAAGAAAAAATCTTAAAGGTTTGATCATTCTTGTGCCTATTCAATAGAGAGTTTATACCCTATTCCTCGCACGGTTTGGAGCCATATAGGCAGTGCTGGATTTTTTTCGATCTTACGACGAAGGCGGTTGATCTGCACATCAATGGCACGTTCACTTATATTGCTGTCATCTGTCGCGAATTTATGGCGCGGAATTGTATCGCCTGCATTTTCGGCAAACATGACCATCATTTCTTGTTCTTTATCTGTTAATTTAATAATTTCTCCTCCTTTTTTGAGTTCGCGTCGTGAAATTGAAAATATATAAGGACCAAAAACGATTTGCTCAATTTTAGGTTGGCTAAGGGGAAAACCACGTCGTAAAATGGCGTTGATGCGAAGGAGAAGTTCACGAGGGTCAAACGGCTTAGACAGATAATCATCGGCCCCTGCTTCTAATCCACGGATACGATTGTCTATTTCTGATAAAGCTGTTAGCATCAAGATAGGAACATCTTTTGTTTGGCGGAGTGAATGAGTGAGATCAATACCGTTTTCGCTAGGCATCATGACATCAACAATAAGAAGATCAAAATCTAAACTTGCCAACAGTCGTCTTGCTTCATTCGCATTGGCTGAAACTGAAACACGAAATCCATTTTTAATGAGAAACTGAAATAAAAGATTGCGAATACGAGTATCGTCATCAATCACAAGAAGGTGAGGGGCATCGTCACACAAAACTTGAACGTGATTGGTCATTCTTAAAAAAACCTTGATAAAAATTTAGTTTACACAAAATACAAGTTTACATAAGTTGTATAAAGCTGTCGAGCAGCACCTTTACCTTAAAGGAGAGAAAGTTTTATTTATAAATTTAAAAAAGTTACTTTTGAAAAGGATATTATGGGTAGTCTTAATATACATATTATTCCCGTTACGACATTCCAACAAAATTGCACTTTGCTTTTTGATAGTGAATGTAAAACGGGGGTTCTCGTTGATCCTGGTGGTGATTGGCCGCGGATTCAAGACGTAATCGAAAAGAATGGTGTTATTGTTGAGGCTATTTGGGTAACACATGGTCATTTTGATCATGTAGGAGCAGCAATGCAAGCGAAAGAAGCGCTTAATGTAAAAATTATCGGTTCACATCGCGATGATAAGCCTGTGATGGATGCTGTGAGCGAAAGCGCAAAAAATTATGGCATCACTGATGCTTGCATCTGTATTCCTGACAAATGGTTAGAAGATGGTGAGTGTGTTCATTTTGCTGGACATGTGTTTAAGGTTTTTCACACCCCAGGACATTCCCCTGGTCATGTTATTTATTTCAATGAAAAAGAGCGCTTAGCTCTCTTGGGTGATGTGCTCTTTCGTGGTTCTATTGGACGTACGGACTTCCCCTTCTGTTCCTATGAAAAATTGATGCAATCTCTTCGAGAAAAAGTTTTACCCTTAGGCGATGATGTTTGTTTTATTTGTGGGCATGGTCCCAAAAGTAGCATAGGCTATGAGCGCCAAAATAATCCTTTTCTTCAAGATTTTAATATATGAGCAAACAAAAAAACGCTTTGAAGCGTTTTTTTGTGCCATTTAAGGCTTTTTAGTAGGGCGGAACAGAAGTTAATTTATTGGGGCATAACAAACGTGTTCCAAACCATTACGGTCTCGGAAAGTTCCTGTTTTAGGGTTGAAAGAACGGTATTTTTTCTTACAATAGTTAAGCCAATCAGATTCCCATGATTGTTGTACTGGCTCATATTCCACCGTTTGCGGAGCTTCATAAATTATCTGTTCTTGTGGAACCTGTTGATATACAATTTGATGCTGTGGTGTGGTTTGATAAACAACTTGTGGCTGTTCTGGTTTTTTTAAAATTTTGCCGAGAAGTGCACCTGCTGCAAGAGCAAGAATGCCTATTGCTAAAGCTTCTCCTGAGTTATTTATATTAATACTACTGTGTTTTGTCTTTTTGCGCTCGACATAATGATATGTCTTGTGTTCAACATGATGGTGTTGTTGTGCTCCCCATTTATGGCTAACATAATGACGCTTGTGGGGATTATCAAAAGAGCGATGTTCACTATGAGAAAAATGGGAGCTAAAATTGTGAGCTGGTAAACCAGCCTCCCTCCTCATATCATAGCTATGATACCATGCCATATCTGCAAGCGTTGGATTTAATGGCATCAAAACGGTTGCAGTAGACATTGCTGATAATACCGCTAATCTGAAGAGTTTTTTCATAATGATGCTCCTTGTGTAAATTCGTATTTTTCACATCCTACACGTTTCAAACTGAATAGAGCCTGAACAATTTTGGACTTTATTGTGACAAAAAAATAAAAATTCATTTAGTTAAAACATTGCCGGTACAGTAAAATAAAATCATGACAAAATTTTGATTTCAATTAATGTAATATTCTTAAGGTTAATTAAGCAGCTTGTATTGAGAGCAGCAGATTTTTTACTATTGGTTATAAATTCTTTATTGATGAGTACTTTTTTATTAATTGACACAATATGAATTAAACAATAGGTGTATGAATAAAAGTTATCGTTTTTTATTATAGGCTTATGGTGCTAAGATAAAATCTTATTTGTGTGATAGAATACAGTCCTGTTTGACTACTCTCTTGTGAGGTTAAATATTGAGTTCGATATCAGATTATAACTGTATAAGATAATATATTGCGGGAACTTTTTTTGATATATGGGAAACATTCTCTTTAATTTTTTTGTGCTCATTTAGGTTTTAGAAGTGTTTTTGGCATGTTTTGATAGTTTTAGGGATTTTTTTATAACGTGGTTTAACAAGAAAAATTGCTAAAGGGGGACATCAATAATAGCGCGTAAGCCCCCTAGAGGGCTATCATCCAATTGAATATTGCCTCCATGGCTACGTGCTATATCTTGAGCAATAGAAAGGCCGAGTCCTGCTCTACTCGCATCTTGATTTTGTGTTTTATCAAGTTTAAAGAATGGCTTAAAGACTTCTGTGCGCATATTTTTATGAATCCTAGGTCCATCATCATCAATAGTTATGATGAAAGATTCTTGTTGGGATATGGCTGTTAGTTTGACAGTATTAGCATGACAAAATGCTTTTGATACAAGATTGCTGATGAGACGCGTGAAGGCATGGGGGCGTACTTGTATTTGTGTAGGGCTTTCAATGGTGTAGGAAAATTGACGTTTGTGAAGATGCGCATCGGTAGAGAATTTTTGCATAAGAGCATTTAAATCAAAAGTTTTAATACACTCACTTCCTTCACTACGGGCAAAAGCAAGGTAATTTTCTAACATATTTTGCATGTCGCTCACATCTTGCTCAAGCGGCTTAATATCAAAGTCAGTATTTGCTAACGCTAGTTGAAGTTTAAAACGGGTGAGAATGGTTCTTAAATCATGGCTTACACCCGAAAGCATTATGGTGCGTTGTTCGATATAGTTAGAAGATGGTGAGTGTGTGTATTTTGCTAGACATGAGTTTAGGGTTTTGCATACACTAGGGCATTCCCTTGGTCATGTTATTTATTTCAATGAAAAAGAGCGCTTAGCCCTCTTGGGTGATGTTCTCTTTCGTGGTTCTATTGGACGTACGGACTTCCCCTTCTGTTCCTATGAAAAATTGATACAATCTCTTCGAGAAAAAGTTTTACCCTTAGGCGATGATGTTTGTTTTATTTGTGGGCATGGTCCTAAAAGTAGCATAGGCTATGGGCGCCAAAATAATCCTTTTCTTCAAGATTTTAATATATGAGCAAACAAAAAAACGCTTTGAAGCGTTTTTTTGTGCCATTTAAGACTTTTTAGTAGGGCGGAACAGAAGTTAATTTATTGGGGCATAACAAACGTGTTCCAAACCATTACGGTCTCGGAAAGTTCCTGTTTTAGGGTTGAAAGAACGGTATTTTTTCTTGCAATAGTTAAGCCAATCAGATTCCCATGATTGTTGTACTGGCTCATATTTCACCGTTTGCGGAGCTTCATAAATTATCTGTTCTTGTGGAACCTGTTGATATACAATTTGATGTTGTGGTACGGTTTGATAAACAACTTGTGGCTGTTCTGGTTTTTTTAAAACTGTACCAAGAATCGTACCTGTTGCAAGACCAAGAATACCCATTACTACAGCATCTCCTGAGTTTTCTATATGAACATTACGGTGTTTTGTCTTTTTGCGCTCGACGTAATGATACGTTTTGTTTTCAATATAATGATAATGGTGGTGGTGGTGATGATGGTGTTGTTGTTCCGTCTTACTATGTTTGGCTACAAACCTTTCATGTTCGGCTTTAAATCTTCTTTTGCCGTCTTCAAAACTCTTGTGGAAATCATCAACAAACTTTTGGAAATCATCAGAAAAAAAGCCACGTTTTCTATCAGAACAATGGGAGCGAGCAAAACCGCAAGGCGGGATATCAGCTTTCTTCCTTATTTCCCTTATCGCATCATCTGTTTCTTTACGCATCTTCCTCATCATATCATCTATTTCTCTCGAGATAGAGTCACTACGATTCCATGCCATATTCGCAAGCGTTGCATTTAGCGGCATCAAAACGGTCACAGTTGACATTGCTGATAATACCGCTAACCTGATCACTTTTTTCATAATGATGCTCCTTGTGTAAATTCGTATTTTTCACATCCTACACGTTTCAAACTGAATAGAGCCTGAACAATTTTGGACTTTATTGTGACAAAAAAATAAAAATTCATTTAGTTAAATCTACCGCGGAGACAGTACAATAAAATCATAACAGAATTTTGATTTCAATTAATGTACTCTGCTTGAGGTTAATTAATAAATTTGTATTGAGAGTACCCGATTTTTTACTATGGGATATAAAATCTTTATTTATTGGTACTTTTTTATTGTTTGGTACAATATGAATTGAACAATAGGTGTATGAATACAAAGTTATCATTTTTTATCATAGTCTTATGGTTCTATGAGAAAGTCTTATTTTACTTTATTTGTGTTATAGAACAGTGACCTATTTGAATATTTTTTTGTAAGGATCGATAATATTGAGTTAAATATCAGAGTATAACTGTATAAAATAATATATTTTGGAATTTTTTGTAAAATGTTCTTTCTTATGTTGTTTTAGACAAATTGGAGCACCCTTGATGTTGGAGGTTGTCTATTTTTCGGATAATGCTGTTTGCTTTTGAACCTTAGTCTTTTTTAGAAGAGCTGAAGATTATTTTATGCGGTTTGAAATTTCTTACTCCTTCATTGATTGCGTTTTTTTCGTTTTATTGTTGCTTGATTAGGGGGGTTTTTACGAGATTTTCCTTTTTTATTTTCCAAAATACCAGTGTCCATGGTTGGTCCCATGTGTGCAAGGTCTGGTTTGGAGAAAAGACTTTGTTGTAACACGGGCTCATGGGTGGATTGTTCGCTATGATGTGTTAAGGGATTTTCTGCGAGTTCTAGTTCTATCTTTTGTAATTGTTTGATTTCATCGCGAAGTCGCGCTGCTTCTTCAAAATTAAGATCAGCAGCTGCTTCATGCATTAATTTTTCGAGGTGTTTAATATGAGATGCTAAATTGTTGCCAACCATATTTTTTTTCTCGATAACATCAGGGATATTTGTACGAACATGGTTGTTTTCATCGCCTGAATTGAGAATATCTCCGATATTTTTTTTGATACTTTTCGGTGTGATATGGTGTTCTTCATTATAGGCTATTTGTTTTTGTCGACGTCTTTGTGTCTCCTGTAAGGCTCGTTCTATGGAACCAGTGATCGTATCTGCATAGAGGATAACACGGCCATCTACGTTACGTGCAGCACGTCCGATTGTTTGTATGAGGGAAGTTTCAGAGCGCAAAAAGCCCTCTTTATCGGCATCTAGAATGGCAACAAAACCACATTCTGGAATATCTAAGCCTTCTCGGAGCAAGTTGATACCGATGAGGACATCAAAGGTGCCAAGCCGAAGATCGCGTAGAATTTCAATGCGTTCTAATGTATCAATGTCAGAATGCATGTAGCGTACACGAATGTCTTGTTCGTGGAGATATTCAGTTAAGTCCTCAGCCATACGCTTTGTGAGAACTGTCACCAATGTACGGTAGCCTTTTTGAATTGTTTTACGAATTTCATTCACAACATCATCGACTTGATTTTTGGCTGGACGAACCTCTGTTGGTGGGTCAACAAGCCCTGTTGGGCGAATAACTTGTTCCGCAAAAGTGCCGTGAGATTGTTCTATTTCCCAGCGTCCAGGTGTTGCGGAGACAGCAATCGTTTGTGGGCGCATAGCATCCCATTCTTCAAAGCGCAAAGGACGGTTATCCATACAAGAAGGGAGGCGAAAACCATATTCTGCTAGTGTTGCTTTTCTACGAAAGTCACCTCGGTACATGCCCCCAATTTGGGGAATGGTTACGTGGCTTTCATCGATAAAAACAAGAGCATTATTTGGAATGTATTCGAACAAGGTTGGTGGTGGTTCTCCGGGTTTTCGTCCTGTTAAATAACGTGAATAATTTTCTATTCCGGCGCATGAACCGGTGGTTTCTAACATTTCTAAATCAAAAATTGTACGTTGTTCTAAACGTTGTGCTTCTAAAAGACGTCCAGCTGCGTTCAACTCATCGAGGCGTTGAACGAGTTCCATTTTGATGGCTTTCATTGCTTGATTGAGTGTTGGTCGCGGTATTACATAGTGTGAATTGGCATAAATTTTAATCGATTGAAGATCGCCTGTTTTTTGTCCGGTGAGAGGATCGAATTCCGTAATTGTTTCCACTTCATCGCCAAAGAGCGAAATACGCCAAGCACGATCTTCGAGGTGGGCAGGGAAAATTTCGATTGTATCCCCTCGTACACGAAAGGAACCACGAATGAAATTGATATCTTGTCGATAATACTGTTGAGAGACTAAATCAGCCAAGAGTGTTCGTTGATTGAGTTTATCACCTTTTTCTATTTTGAAGGTCATAGCAGTATAGGTTTCTACGGAACCAATCCCGTAGATGCAGGAGACAGAGGCGACGATAATAACGTCATCACGCTCTAAGACGGCGCGTGTTGCAGCATGACGCATCCGGTCGATTTGTTCATTAATTGAGGATTCTTTTTCAATATAGGTATCAGAGCGTGCAACGTAGGCTTCTGGTTGATAATAGTCATAATAAGAAACAAAATATTCGACAGCATTATGGGGAAAAAAACTTTTAAATTCCCCATAAAGCTGCGCTGCTAGAGTTTTATTTGGTGCTAAGATTAAAGCTGGACGCTGTGTTTTTTCAATGATATTGGCCATTGTATAGGTTTTTCCTGAGCCGGTAACACCCAAAAGCACTTGTGTACGTTCATCTTTTTGAATTCCCTCAACCAGAGTTTTTATGGCTTGAGGTTGATCTCCCGCGGGTTTAAAAGATGTTTCGAGTTGAAATGGAATACCACCTTCAGACTTTTCAGGACGAATAGGGCGATGAGGTGTCCATAATGCACCATTCTTAAAAAGAGGATTACCTGAAGCAATAAGAGCAGAAAGAGCTTCTACTGTTGCAGTAACACCATTTTTCATTGTTGTATCCTTTGATAGAAAAGTGTTGGTGATTTTAAAGAAAATACTAATTTTACAAATTTATTACGACAACAGCAAAACGTTATTGAACAGATTTATTTTGGTTTATTAGAGCTTTCATTAGGATATTGATCAAGTTTTTTATGAGACGAGTTCTTTGAAGTATTTCTTTGGAGGGGGTATATTTGTGGTTGTTCGTGGACACTATTGCATTTTTGCCATGATGATATTCAAGAGGGCATAAGTTATTATGGCTGTTATGGAGAATAATCGGTATGTTTGGGCACTAAAGACATTGTATATGTGTGATAAAGATCGTTTCCATCTTTAAATGAAAGATAACGAGATGACACCCAACCTATTTGAGTGTTATATCGGATATGGCACCAATTTCCTTCACAGTTTTTAACAAAAACCAATTCTCCAGCAGAGATTAAGCCGCAAAGCTCATACTGAGTGCTGGGACCTGTTCTAAAATTAAGATTTCTCGTAACAAAAGCATCTGCTGCCTCTGATATTGTTGTGGCTAAAAAGAAAGAGCCAAACATAAAAAAAATGACGATTTTTTTCATTTTTCTG
Organism: Bartonella sp. CL266QHHD; assembly: GCF_042195355.1. Taxonomy (NCBI): domain Bacteria; kingdom Pseudomonadati; phylum Pseudomonadota; class Alphaproteobacteria; order Hyphomicrobiales; family Bartonellaceae; genus Bartonella; species Bartonella sp. CL266QHHD. Next base: position 97,853 of record NZ_JBHIOD010000058.1, on the reverse strand, counting down.
TAAAGAATTTCTTTAGAGATTTTCTATCCTTCTCTCTTCATATCCCATATGATTTCTTTTACTAGATTATGATAAAACAGAAAAAAACACAATTCTTTCTTCTTTAGGACACTTTTAAAGAGAAGAGTGAAGTTTAACGTTTTAAACACCAAAATGAGATGTTTTAATCACTATTTGTGCATGTTTTGTTTCCTTTATTTATTTTTGTATGGAAAACAGCGATACTGTACTATATAATAAAAAAGATCGTAGTTTTCGGATTCCAAAAGTAATTTTGGAAGCCGTTTTTTGTATTTTTATTAAACCTTCCGTGTAATAGAAAGGGACGGATTATGGAAAAAGTTCCGATGACTACAGCTGGTTTTGAGAGTCTTAAAGAAGAGTTGCGTTGGCGTCAACAACAGGAGCGTCCGCGAATTATTGAAGCAATTTCTGAAGCGCGTGCGCATGGTGATTTATCCGAAAATGCTGAGTATCACGCAGCTAAAGAAGCGCAAAGTCATAATGAGGGGCGTATAAATGAGCTTGAAGATTATATCGCGCGAGCAGAAGTTATAGATGTCTCGCGTCTTTCAGGTGACAAAATAAAATTTGGCGCAACCATTAAACTCTTGGATGAGGACACTGAAGAAAAAAAAGTGTATCAGATCGTAGGAGATCAAGAAGCTGATGTAAAGGTTGGTAAAATCTCTATTTCTTCGCCTATCGCACGTGCACTTATTGGCAAGCAAGAAGGTGATGTGATTGAGGTGAATGCACCAGGTGGTGCGCATAATTATGAGATCATTAAGGTTCAGTACATCTAAATAACATATGGATTATTATGCGTGTATCTTTGGACGAAACTGAGGTTATTGCGCCTCACTTTAAAAGGCGTTTATCGGGAGTAACATCTACGATTATTCAGCTTATTCCACTGCAACGCGAACAGGGTGTGCGTATATCCACTTTGGGGTTTGGTTTACCACAAACTTTACCGACTCTTGCCTTTAGGGACCTTTTCGGACTTTGGAAAAGTCCGAAAGGGAAGCCATTTCGTATTTGGCATGCACGACGCAATATTGAGATGCTTTGCGGGTTTTTTTTACGCGATGTTTTGCGAATGAAGCTTAAACTCATCTTTACTTCGGCATCTCGTCGCGAACACAAGCCTTTTACTAAATGGTTGCTTCGTCGTATGGATAAGGTTATCGCTACTAGTGTATGTACGGGAACCTATCTAGAAGTGCCTCATAAGGTTATTATGCATGGAGTGGATATTAGACGTTTTTCACCCCCAAAAATTCCTGATGATTACTTTCCAGCAACTGGGGTGCCAGGAAAATATGCAGTAGGATGTTTTGGGCGTGTGCGCTATTTAAAGGGTACTGATTTGTTTGTGGACGCGATGATAGCATTATTGCCTGACTATCCCGAATGGACAGCACTTATCGCTGGTCGTACGACAGAACAGCATTATGGTTTTGAAAAGAAATTACGACAGAAGATTGCTGAAGCTGGTTTAAACGACCGCATTATTTTTCTTGGTGAAAGGCTTGATATACCTGTGTGGTATCGCCGTCTATCACTTTATGTGACTCCTTCTCGTTTGGAAGGTTTTGGTCTGACACCATTGGAGGCAATGGCATCACAGACGGCTGTAGTGGCGAGTGATGTAGGAATTTTTAAAGAATTGGTGGTCGAGGGAACAGGAACGGTTGTTCAAGCAGGAGATGGAGCGGCTTTAACAGCAGCAATTGAACCTTATTTTTCTGATGTGGAAAAAACATTGGCAGCCGGAAAGAAAGCTTTAACCCATGTTCGTACTCACTTTCCTTTGGAAAAAGAGGCAAGCAAGATTGAAAGTGTTTACAAAGAACTGTTTGCGGAAAAAACACTTTGATATGATATCAAAAATCTTCTTGAGGGATGATAAAAAGTATTTTCCTTAAAGGTTTTTCATAGTCATCAAGAAAACAGCTCAATGATATAAATGTTATTTTACAAAATTTATATTGTCTTTAGTAGAACGCTATAAGAAGTTCTCAAAATTTTGGATAAAAGATTAAAAATGTATACGCTTGAGAGCGATATGTAGTTTATGATAAAGCATACTAGGAGAGAGGAAAGCTACTTTTATTCATTGATGTTTTAGAATAAGAAAATAATGCTTTAACTCAAGTCTGGGGATTTATGCACTATCTTATACGGTGTCGTACTGATATTGTTCGTTTTGTAAGACTTAAATAGATAGCAAAAAAACGTTTTCTTGTCTTAAAAAGATAATGATGCTATCTCCATGGATAAAATAGTCGTACATATTTTCAATAAATTCATGATAAGATGGATTTAAGATCAATATATATATATATATATGATTTTTATAGATAATTTACCTTTTCAATTTGAATAAGAGCTTTGAGTAGCGTAAGATTTTCTTATGTCAAATCTGTTGATATTAAATCAATGAGAGCTATCCTCTAGCACATCACAATCGGAAGAAGGCATGTGGTGGATAAAAACTATTGAAGACAAGGTGTAAAGAGATTTCTTATAAATTGTCTGAAATGCAAGCTGTTACGACATTAACAGAAATAATATGGTGGTACTAATTTATATCTTATTTTGTAGTACCGACTTGCACCTTATTGTTATTTAAGTAAAAATGATGGTGACCATTTTATATCTTTCATGAAGGCTGTCGTGGAATGGGGGTGATGAGTACTGTGAGATGTTTTTTTATAAGCTTGTGAGTTCGTAATATAATAGCATTTTTTTCTATAAGGAGGTAACTCTATTAAAGAGAAAAAACACTTTTATCAGTAAATATTCATATTTTTTGCATGAGAGATTATTCGTAAAAAAGAATGTTCTATGCGTCCACTTTATTTGATAAAGAAGATCAATAAAGTGAAGCTTTATATGTTATGACTTTGAAAATATTGGTATTTGATTGTTTTTGTTGAATTATTTTTATATCATTGATATGATGATTTGTATAGAATTTTAGAAAATCTTCAGTGGATTGAGTAAGGGGTGAATATTATGATGCATACTGTTCACACCTTTTTATCTTGTAAATTTTTTATCATGGTAGAATAAAATACTCTCTGCATTAGAATTGTTCACGCCAGAAAGCGGGAATAAAAAGGACGAATATTGTTATGATTTCAAGGCGTCCAGCTAACATTAGAAAACTTAAAATCCATAAAGCATGGTCGTTGATTGTAGAGAAATTACCAGTGGGGCCAATAATATCTCCAAAGCCTGGACCAACATTTGAAAGTGCGGTTAAGACCCCCGTAAAGGCAGAGGTAAAGTCAAGACCGGTTGTAAGCAAAAGTGCAGTGCCGATAACAAGGCAAAACATATAAAGACAGACAAAAAACAAAACGGCTTGAGCAACATCATTTGATATATTTGAGTGATCGTAGCGCGCTTTTACAACGACATTAGGAGAAAGAAGTTTTTCTATATTTGTTTGTGTAATACGCCAAAGAATAATGAGGCGATTGATTTTCATGCCACCAGAAGTAGAACCAGCACATCCGCCTGTAAAAGAAACAATGAAGAAAATTCCAAGCGCAAACGGTCCCCAAAGTTGATAATCTTCAGCGCTATAACCTGTGGTGCTAATAATGGATGAAAGGTGAAAAATGACATCAAGGAAAATCAAGTGGAACGCGCGATGATCATAAAACCGTAGCCATGCCGCTAAAGCAAAGCTGAAAAGGAGAACGATATGGAGAAAAACAATCACTTGTGGGTCAAGGAAGCGTTTGGAGTGTCCAGGAAGGACTAATTTAACATAAAGTACGAAGGGTAAAGCAGAAAGCAACATGAAGATTGTTGAAATAATTAAGATGGCTGGTTTATCAGAAAAATAGCCAAAAGAAGCATCATGCGTTGAAAAACCAGCTGTTGCTACTGTACTCATTGCATGGTTAATGGCATCAAATAAATTCATGCCTGCAGCAAAATAAGAAAGCATACAAGCCAATGTTAACCCAACATAAGCGATGATAATTCCGTTAGCAATTTGGTTGATGCGAGGCAATATTTTTTCAGATTTATCAGATGATTCCATATGAAAAAGTCGCACGCCACCCACACGCAGTGAAGGCAAAATTAAGAGGGCTAAACCGATAAAACCAATGCCCCCAATCCAGCATATAAGAGAACGCCATAATAAAATACTTCGCGATAAATTATCAAGATCAGAAAGGACTGTGGAGCCTGTTGTTGTAATTCCAGAAACAGATTCAAAAATGGCTCCTGCTAGAGAGATGGGAAGAGGAGAAAGATAAAGAGGTAAGGCACCTACGATGCTTCCTGTAAGCCAAAGACAAACAGTGAGCATAAAGCCAAGCCGTGCTGAAAAGCGACAAGTAGCTCCCTTAGTTGCTAAAAGAATCAGCGTTGCTAACATGGTGGTTATGGCACAAGAATAGAGAAAGCTTATCCAATTACGATTGTTGTCGTGCAAATCCACAAAAATTGGCAAAAGCATTGCTCCTCCCATGATTAAGGCAAAACGTGCACAGACATTGATAATAAATTGAAAAATGATCGTTCCCTATCTTTGTATCTCTTTTTATTATGGTTTTGTGCTCATAAGAAGTTACATTTTTCTCTTTATAGGATAAGGATTAATTCTTAACATTAGCGTGCCTTGATGAATTAGTAATCAGACCTTTTCATAAAACTTGAAAAGAAGTATACATAACATAATTAGGGCTCTTGAAAAATATTTTTTTAAAAGGCTGCATTCCGTTATCATTTATAGAATAATTAATTTATAATAAAGTGAAGGGGATTTAATGGTGCAATCGCATATTCGTCTGCTGATTATTGGCTCAGGTCCGGCTGGTTATACAGCGGCGATCTATGCAGCAAGAGCAATGCTTAAGCCGGTTTTGGTGACGGGCTTGCAGCAGGGTGGACAATTAACAATTACAACTGATGTTGAGAATTATCCAGGTTTTGCAGATCCCATTCAAGGACCATGGTTGATGGAACAAATGGCAAAACAAGCTGAGAATATGGGGACAAAAATTGTCTATGATACAATTATAAAGGCTGATTTGTTGAAGTATCCTTTTGTCTTATATGGGGATTCAGGAACACAATATTCTTGTGATGCACTGATTATTGCAACAGGAGCTCAAGCACGCTGGCTTGGTTTAGAAAGTGAACAGACCTTTATGGGCGGAGGTGTTTCCGCTTGTGCTACATGTGATGGCTTTTTTTATCGTGATAAGGACGTTATTGTCGTGGGAGGAGGAAATACGGCTGTTGAAGAAGCACTTTATTTATCGCATTTGGCTAAGAGTGTAAGCGTGGTTCACAGGCGGGGGCAGTTTCGGGCAGAAAAAATTTTGCAAGATAGGTTGCTGGCTTGTAATAATGTGCGTGTTTTTTGGGATCATGTGGTCGAAGAAATTCTGGGGCTGCCAGCACAGGGGGCAATGGGCGCTGTTGTAACAGGGGCACGTCTGAAAAATGTTAAGACAGGTCATGAGATGAAAGTGAATGCAGAGGGCATATTTATTGCCATTGGGCATGATCCTGCTGTTTCTCTGTTTGAAGGACAGCTGAAACAAAAACGAGGCGGCTATTTATGGACAGCACCGGACTCAACAGCAACAAGCATTGCTGGTGTTTTTGCTGCTGGGGATGTGACAGATGAAACATTCCGCCAAGCTGTAACAGCTGCGGGAAGAGGATGTATGGCAGCGTTGGAAGCAGAACGGTTTTTGGATATATCCAAGCGTTAGTAACTCATTGAGAAAATAGAGAATATAGAGGTAGAATTAATTGTGGCGCCACCGTTGGATTGGGATAAGTTAAGGGTTTTTCACGCTGCAGCAGAAGCGGGATCTTTTACGCATGCTGCTCAAAAACTTCATTTATCTCAATCAGCCGTTTCACGACAGGTTTCGGCTTTAGAACAAGAGGTTGGGGTATCCTTATTTCAACGTCATGCGCGTGGTTTGATTCTTACAGAACAGGGAGAAACTCTTTATCGTACAGCTCATGATGTTTTGATGAAGCTTGAAAGTGTGCGTTTGCAATTAAGTGAAAGCTATGCAAAACCAACGGGGCACTTGCGTGTGACCTCGACCTTTGGAATGGGGGCAGGGTGGATTGCAGAGCGTATGCCAGAATTTCTTAGTCTTTATCCTGATATGCAGGTTCAGCTTTTGCTTTCCGATGAAGAGCTTGATTTGACAATGTGTCATGCGGATTGTGCTGTTCGCTTACATCAACCCAAACAACCTGATCTTATACAAAGAAAACTCTTTACAATTCATATGCATGTTTATGCTTCGGAAAAGTATATTGCAAATTATGGAAAGCCGGAAAAATTATCTGATCTCGATGAGCATCGTATTATTTCGTTCGGTGAACCTGTTCCACCTTATTTGTCTGGTTTAAATTGGTTGGAAAAGGCTGGTAGAAGTGATGGATCATTGCGCGTTTCAGTTCTACAAATCAACAATATCATCTCAATAAAGAATGCGCTTATGCGTGATCTTGGGATTGCTGTGCTTCCTGATTATATCGTCAATAATGATGAGCATTTGGTGCGTCTTTTTCCTGATATGGTTGATATTCCTTCTTTTGATACTTTTTTTTGTTATCCTTATAATTTAAAGAATTTGGCAAGGTTAAATGCTTTTCGAGATTATATTTTTTTAAAAGCTCGTCAGTGGTCTTTTTAATATTAATGTCTTAATTTATAAGGAACAATTAGCTGTTTTGCAACTTGAGACTCCCGTAATATTCTTTCGTTTCAAATTTGCTCATATTGAATCAATTAAAATTATTCGTTGCACATTAAAAGTGGAGGGAGTCTGCGCGGGTAAATATTTTTGAAAAAAGGGATAAATGTTTTTTTACAAATGCTAGCAAACGTGAGAGCTATTATATAATGGACAATCGTGTGATGGTGTAGCTTACATTTTTATATTTAATTAAAGAGAGTGCTACATAATGGAGACAAATTTAAAGCTATGTGTTTATTGCATAGCAGATACGCTTAAGTCTTTATTGTGCTTTTGCTTATAAAATGACATAGAATGCTATCTCTTGATTATGTTGCCTCCCAGTGCGTTTTCTTGAGTGTTCCCTTACGAAGATCTATCAGATTGATTTTATCTCTGAAGATTTTCCAAATTTGCCGGACAATATGTCCGGCTTTTTTTTATTATTTTTGAAAGAGTCCTTAGAAATTGCAATATATGGGAAGATGATAAGGAAAAAATTTCGAAACTTGTGGATATCCAACAATTTTTTAAGAATACTAAAATTCAATGAGGAGTTTAAGAGAGATTTATCCTGTTATACCATAAAAGTCTGTCTTTTAGGGGTGTGATATAAAATATTTAAAACCTTATACATGAAGTGCTTTTTATTAGAGTGTGAGGTGAATATTTAAGGCAGGTCTTGTTCATAAAGCCTATGAAGTAAATCAAGTAGTTATTAGATAGAACTTAAAGGAAACTGGATTGCTTACACAACGATGGGAGGTGGCTTCTTCTTCATTTTAGGACGAAGAAGAAGCCGAGAAATAGAAGAGATTTTATTGTAAGGGCCTTTGATTATAAGGGCAATTGTGTTTAAAAGCGCTCGGTCTTTTTTAGAGTTATAAATTGAATGGAGAAAGCAGAATAGGTTTTTCATCTCTTATGATAATAGACCGATTCATTTATTTGATAGCTAGATTTTTTTGATCTTTATCTACAGCCTCTATTTTTGTGTTTATTCATAGATATTTTTGCTGAATCGATAGATTTAGACCATGACACAGTTTCCGATATTTTCTCGGATATACTGACATTCGGTAAAAACAATCACAAGAGATGATATTTAAAAATTTTAAATTAGACTGTTGCAAAAGCGCTGTATACGTATACAAGCTTCTTCAAGTAATTCTTCTGATGTTGCATAAGAAATACGAAAAGCTGATCCAAGTCCAAAAGCAGATCCTTGGACGACAGCAACAGCTTCTGTTTCTAGAAGCGCTATGGCGAAGTCCTCATCATTGGTAATACATTGGCCGTTAGGTGTTTTCTTTCCAATAATTCCGGAGCAAGAAGGATAAACATAAAAAGCACCCTCAGGCGTTGGACAGTGAATGCCAGGAGCTTGATTTAGCATGGAGACAACGAGATCACGGCGTGTTTGAAAAATACTTTTATTTTTAGCAATAAAGTCTTGTGGCCCGTTGAGTGCTTCAACCGCAGCCCATTGTGAAATGACACTTGTTCCAGATGTTTGCTGTCCTTGAATGGTATCCATGGCTTTAATTAATTCTTTTGGTCCGCCTGCATAGCCGATTCTCCATCCCGTCATCGCATAGGCTTTAGAAACACCATTCATTGTGAGTGTACGCTCATAAAGCGCTGGTTCTACTTGAGCTGGAGTAACAAAGGTAAAACCCTCATATGTGAGATGTTCATATATATCATCGGAAAGGATATAAACATGAGGATATTTTACTAAAACATCTGTGAGTTTTTTCAATTCATTATGTGTATAAGCAGCACCTGATGGATTTGAAGGAGAGTTAAAGATGAACCATTTGGTTTTGGGGGTAATGGCAGCTTCTAGCTCTTGGGGTTGGAGTTTATAAGAAAATTCGGCTTTCGTTTCTAAAAAGACAGGCTTACCATCGTTGAGTGCGACCATTTCTGGATAACTAACCCAATAAGGGGATGGAATGATGACCTCATCTCCTTTATTCAAAGTTGCCATGAATGCATTAAAGAGAATTTGTTTTCCACCGGTACCAACAATAATTTGTTCTGGTTGGTAAAGAAGGTTATTTTCTCTTTTAAACTTTGCAGAAATTGCTTGGCGCAATTCTGGAATTCCAGATATGGGAGGGTATTTTGTTTCTCCTCTTCGAATAGCTTCAATAGCCGCGTTTTTGATGTTTTCTGGGGTATCAAAGTCTGGCTCTCCAGCACTTAAAGCAATAACATTGCGCCCTAATGCTTTTAAATGGCGGGCCTTTTGAGAAGCAGCTATTGTTGCAGAAGGTTTGATAAGAGACAGTTTGTCGGCAATAAAAGCCATAATTTTAAATCCTTATATTATATCAACAAATGGTTATTGCTTTAAGGATATTCTATAAGAGATTATATTGTATGCAATAAAAAACTTCCAAAATACTCTTACACGGGCTTTATATTCTTCTTTTTTGAGATTTCACAAGATAATCTCTTTGTAGATTTTATGAAAGTTTTGAGGAAGTATAAGGGAGGTTTGATAAATTGTGCAAAGGAGATAAGCAGTCTTTTATGTTAACAAGGTAAAATGATGCTTTATACAAAATAAAAAAAATCTTCGTCATTACAGACGAAGATTTTTAAATAAAATATTGCAGAATTTAAACTTTAAAGGGCTGCAAGGTTACCAGCGGCAAATTTTCCTGAACGACGATCTTGAAGAACATCATAAGAAATTTTTTGCCCTTCATTAAGACTGTTTAGACCAGAACGCTCGACAGCAGAAATGTGTACAAATACATCTGCACTACCATCACTAGGTTGAATGAATCCGAAACCTTTTGTTGTATTAAACCACTTAACTGTTCCTGTAGACATAGGAAACTCCTTAGAATATATAATTATATTGAGTATTGAAGCTTTCATTTCTTCAATACGGTTGTAGATCGAAATTAGGTGGGAGAAGTTTCGTCGAAAGTGCAGATTGCACAGGAAAGAAAGTCACGTAACCGAAAATTCGATGAAACCTCTATAAAAGTTTTTGGAACAAAAAGCAAGTCTTAATCAATTTTTATATAAAGAAAAAATAAGGAAACAGTGTACATTTTGTTAAGTAGAAAAATTCAACTGAAATAACTTTGTAGTGAACGTACTTCAAGGCGCCTTTTTTTGAGTGCTTTGATCGCTTCTACAACGGCTTCGGCTCCAGCTATTGTTGTATAATAGGGAACATTTTGCATGAGGGCTGCATAACGTAATGATTTTGAATCTGAGATGGCACTGGCCGTGCTAGTTGTATTAAAAATCAATTGAATTTTGCGATTACGAATAGCGTCTTCAATATGGGGGTGTCCCTCTAGAACTTTGTTAATTTTTTTTGCTTCAACGTGGTGTTCGGTGAGAAATTTTTGTGTTCCACTTGTGGCGACAACAGAAAAGCCAAGCTCAGTTAAACGTTTTACAGGATTTAAGATGCGTTTTTTATCTTCATCTCTTACAGAAACGAACAAAGTTCCCTCTTTAGGGAGTTTTACACCAGCTCCAAGTTGGGCTTTAGCAAAAGCAAGCGAAAATTCATAGTCAAGTCCCATAACTTCACCGGTTGAGCGCATTTCTGGACCAAGAAGTGTATCAACACCTGAAAAACGAGCAAAAGGAAATACGGCTTCCTTGACGGCAATATGTTGTTTTTTTTGCAAAGAAGGTAATCCACCATAAGCCTGAAGAGCATCATGAAGCGTTTCTCCTGCCATAATACGTGCAGCCATTTTAGCAATAGGGCGACCAATCGTTTTTGCAACAAATGGGACAGTACGTGAAGCACGGGGATTGACTTCTAAGACATAAATGGTGTCATCTTTTATAGCATATTGTACATTCATTAAGCCGCGAACATGAAGTGCTTGTGCTAATGCTTTGGTTTGACGCTCTAATTCAGTAACTATTTTATTTGAGAGCGTATGGACTGGTAGAGAACATGCTGAATCACCAGAGTGGATACCAGCTTCTTCAATATGTTCCATAATACCAACGATTAGTGTTTCTTTGCCATCACATAGACAATCAACATCTACTTCAATTGCTTCTGTTAAATAGGTATCAAAGAGAAGCGGATTTTTACCAAGCAATATATTGATTTGTCCTGTTGTGTCGTTAGGATAACGGACTTTGATATCTTCTGAAATTAATTCAGGGACACTCTCAAGTAAATAATTTTGTAAGCTACGTTCATCACGAATAATTTGCATAGCACGTCCTCCTAAAACATAAGAGGGACGTACAACCAAAGGGAAGCCTAGTTCGTGGGCAATGAGGCGTGCTTGTTCAATGGAGTGGGCAATACCATTTTGAGGTTGTGTTAAATTAAGTTTAAATAACAGTTTTTGAAAGCGGTCTCTATCTTCTGCTAAGTCGATAGCGTCAGGTGAAGTACCTAGGATGGGGATATTGTGTTTTTCTAGAGCGCTTGCCAATTTCAAGGGTGTTTGTCCGCCAAATTGGACGATGACTCCAACCAAATCTCCTTTTTCCTGTTCTGCTTCTAAAATAGCGATAACGTCTTCTGTTGTTAAAGATTCAAAGTAAAGGCGATCAGAGGTATCATAGTCGGTTGAAACTGTTTCAGGATTACAGTTAATCATAATCGCTTCAAATCCTGCATCACGCAGTGCAAAAGCAGCGTGGCAGCAACAGTAATCAAATTCAATACCTTGCCCAATGCGGTTTGGTCCACCGCCTAAAATAGCAATTTTTTTGCGTTCAGAAACGTGTGCTTCCGAGTGCTCTACACCTGCAAAGGGAACTTCATATGTTGAATACATATAGGCTGTAGGAGAAGAAAATTCAGCGGCACAAGTATCAATCCGTTTGAAGACGTGTTTAACATTCAGTGATTTACGTAAAGCAGCGATATAATCCGGTTCTTTCCCTGTAAGGGAGGCTAATCGCGCATCTGAAAAGCCCATAGCTTTTAACATACGTAAATTATCTGCGTCTTGGGGTAATCCATGAATGCGGATACGCTGCTCCATTTCAATGATGGAGGCTATTTGTTCTAAAAACCACGGATCAATTTTGCTAATTTGGTGAATCTCATTTAAGGGTAAGCCTGTGCGCATGGCTTGAGCAATATAGCGTAGACGATCAGGGCTTGGTATGGCAATGGCTGAGCGTATAGAACTTTTTTCATCACCTTCAGCATGCTCTGGAATCACAATTTCATCAAGACCCGTAAGCCCTGTTTCAAGTCCACGGAGTGCTTTTTGTAACGATTCTTGAAAAGTGCGTCCAATTGCCATGACTTCTCCTACAGATTTCATCGCAGTTGTGAGGACAGGTGATGAACCGGGAAATTTTTCGAACGCAAAACGAGGAATTTTTGTCACAATATAGTCAATAGAAGGTTCAAATGATGCTGGTGTTGCACCACCCGTGATATCATTTTTTAATTCATCAAGTGTATAACCAACAGCCAGTTTAGCCGCTACTTTGGCAATGGGAAACCCCGTTGCTTTTGAGGCAAGCGCTGAAGAGCGAGAAACACGCGGATTCATTTCAATAACAATGAGGCGCCCATTTTCAGGATTGACAGCAAACTGTACATTGGATCCTCCCGTTTCAACACCAATTTCGCGCAAAACAGCAATCGAAGCATTACGCATACATTGATATTCTTTATCGGTTAAGGTGAGAGCAGGTGCTACAGTGATCGAATCACCGGTATGAATCCCCATTGGATCAATGTTTTCAATAGAACAAACGATGATACAGTTGTCGTTCTTATCACGAACAACTTCCATCTCATATTCTTTCCACCCTAAAACACTTTCTTCAATTAATACTTCTGTTGTTGGTGAAGCTTCAAGCCCACGTTCAATAATTTCATAGAATTCAGAGCGGTTATAAGCGATTCCACCACCAGTTCCACCAAGGGTGAATGAAGGACGAATAATAGCTGGAAGCCCAACAACATCAAGAGCTTGAACTGCTTTTGCTGTTGCATGAGCGATATAATGTTGTTTGCGATCAGCTTCGGTATGTCGCCAGTTGCGCTCAAGTTCTTCGAGTGCTTTGTCAAGCGCAGCACCAGAAAGTTTTGCTTTAAGTTCAGCACACGTTTTTGCGTGTTGTTGGCGATTTTCTTCTTTCAGTTCTGTTGCATTGGCTAACATAGAGCGTGGCGTTTCCAAACCGATTTTTGCCATCGCTTGGCGGAATAAAGCACGATCTTCAGCTTTATCAATAGCATCAGCATTGGCTCCTATCATTTCAACATGGTAGCGGTCTAAAATACCCATACGCTTTAATGATAAAGCAGTATTGAGGGCTGTTTGTCCTCCCATAGTGGGCAAAAGGGCATCGGGACGCTCGTGAGCAATAATTTTGGCAACTATTTCAGGAGTAATGGGCTCTATATAAGTTGCATCAGCTAGATCTGGATCTGTCATAATCGTGGCAGGATTAGAATTTACCAAAATAATTCGGTAACCTTCTTCTTTTAATGCTTTACAGGCTTGAGTGCCTGAATAATCAAATTCACATGCCTGACCAATGATAATAGGTCCTGCTCCGATGATAAGAATAGATTTTATATCTGTGCGTTTGGGCATGACTTTTTCCTATGACAAATATCTGTGTGCGATTGTTGCGGGCAAAATATTTTAGTTCTGAGGCTACCGTCATTTTATAAGTTAAGTGACAAAGAAAGTAAGCATTAAAATACCTTTTCCATGCTTTTTTTCATAAAATTGAAGATAAATTTCTTTTTTGAGTTGAGTCATCTCGTCAGTTTATCAAAAGTATGACCTTTGATAAAAAATAATAACAGTGCTCCAACAAATTAGAATATTCAAGCATACTGTGGAGCATAAAAAGCCGGGACATCTTTCCAATCCATTGCCGGCATACTTTCTTTGTGTTTTATGACGTTTTTTGCTTAAGAGAGCACGCGCTTTTTCTGTTGCTTGTAAAACATAAGCTATTATTTATGGTTCGATGGGATTTCGTAAAATAAAATGGGAAGCTTATCGTGTTGTTCCGTAAAATACTGCCGTTTAGAGTTGTGATATAAGGTATGAAAATTTACCACATTAAGGTGTTTTTGTTAGAGTGTATGATAGAATTCAGAGCAGGATTTGTCTGTAGAGAGCTTATGAAATAAACCATATCAAATGGGTTCAGTTGGAATCTGTTATATAAAAAGCAAGATTGTTGATAGATCAGCTCTGGTCGAAGTTTCCGTCTTAGGGTAGGAAGAAAGTCAATCTATGTATCTTTCCATTTCATAAAAAGGTGAGAGTGTATTTTAATACAATGGCTAAGGAGATAATTTCAGAATGATTTTGTTTGTTTTTAAAAGATAGTGAATACTCTCCCTTTACTTTATGGATGATGTTCAAAACTTTTTAAAATATAAAGAAGACTAAAATGCTGAATATTTCCCAAACGAGAGTATTCTGTCTGAAAGATGTATCAATAGGAAAGCTTTTGGTGGCTAGGTCTCAAAAAGGGATTTGTCATATAGCGTTAGGAGACACTATAGAGCAATTATTACAGGAGTTTACGATACGCTTTGGTGATGCACAACAAGTTGTAGGTGACAATACATTTAAGAGAGAAGTTGCCCATATTATAGCCATGATAGAAACACCTAAGCTGGTAAAAAAATATAATTTTCCCTTAGATATAAATGGTACAGTTTTTCAACGACAAGTATGGGCAGTATTATGTGATATACCATGTGGTGAAACAATTTCATATGAGATCTTAGCATGCCGTATTGGTATGCCGAAAGCTTTTCGTGCCGTTGCTCATGCCTGTGCACGTAACGAATTGGCTATTATCATTCCGTGTCATCGTGTTGTGCGTAAAAATGGTTTTATTTCAGGGTATCGTTGGGGGGAAAAACGGAAACAGATTTTACTACAACGGGAACAAAATGGAAAAATTTAACTTTGTGTGATGGGCATTATAATCGTTACAGTTGTTCCTTTCATTTCTTTTGAAGTAATTTCAAGTTTTCCTTTGTGGAGTTCTAGCAAGGAGCGTGAAATGGCTAATCCAAGACCTGAGCCCGTATGAGATTTAGTGAGCTGATTTTCGACTTGTTCAAAAGGTTGCCCAAGTTTTTTAATTGCTGATTGGGGAATACCAACGCCTGTATCTGTAATTTTAAAAATAAGGTTATTTTTTTTCTTGAAAGCGCAGACATCAATATTTCCGCCAGAAGGCGTAAATTTAACGGCATTAGAGATGAGATTAAGGAAAATCTGTTTCATTGCACGACCATCAACTTCAGCATGAAGTTCTGGGGTAATGTTTGTTGTAACAACAATATTTTTTTCTTGAGCTTGAGGTGTTAGTGTTCGTACTGCTTCACTAATGATGGGCTCAAGATCGGTATTTTTACAATCAAGCGTAAATCTTCCTGCTTCGATTTTTGACATATCAAGGATGTCATTGATAAGGGTTAGAAGATGGGTTCCTGAATTGTAAATATCATGCATATATTCCTTATAGCGTTGTGAACCAAGAGGACCAAAAGTCGATTGCAACATGATATCTGAAAAACCAAGAATAGCATTCAGAGGCGTGCGCAATTCATGAGACATATTGGCTAAAAATTCTGATTTAGCCTTATTAGCACTTTCGGCGCGTTCTTTTTCTGCTTTCAAACTTTTATTAAGTTTTTCAACTTCTGTTGCGCGTTGTTGAGCACTCCCTCGCGCGCGCTTGAGTTCTTGAATGAAAGAAAAAAGACGCCTTTCACTGTCTTCAAATTTTTCCTGTTGTTGTTTAAGCTCAGAAATGTCAGTACCAATACAAACCAATCCTCCATCTTGGGTTCGTCGTTCGTTAATTTTGAGCCAACAACCATCTGCCGTTTGGCGAATACTGGTTAAGTTACCAGTACCATCATCTTTAAGGGGATATTCACTGAGTGCAGGGCGTGCCATGGCTTCGACCGTTGCACGTTGGATACCTGATTGGAGAATTTGTTTAGGAATAGCGGCATATTCGCAAAATTTGCTGTTGGACATGACTAAACGTCCTTCAGCATCCCACAAAACGAAAGATTCTGAAATGTTTTCAATCGCATCACGGATACGAAGGTCGGCTTGCGCTGTTTGTTCAGCCAATTGTTGCTGTTCACTAATATCGAAGGAAATACCAACCAAATGGGGTTCTTCTTCTTCAGTAACTTCGGCACGAATGCGCATCCATACATAATGACCATCAGCATGACGCATAGGAACGTTAATATCGATATGCTTCTTTTTACCGCTCATTAATTCCTGAGCAAGATCAAAAAAATTCGCATCATTTGGATTGATAATGGCGCTAATTTGGGAAATTGAGAGCAGTGCATCTTGAGGGACATAGCCGAGCATTTCGTACATTGCTCGTGACCAGTAGACACGTCCACTTGCCATATTCCAATCCCATAGTCCACAGCGTCCACGCATCATTGCCATATCAATACGGTTTTGAATTTTTTCTGAAACAAGATCTGTTTTGCGTGCTCGTACAATTTGGTTGTAATAAGCATAAAGAAGAGCGAGGATAACGCCACTAGTTCCAATAAACATGGTTATATTTAACGAGAGAGCTTTCCGCCATTCCATGTAAATATGTTGCATTTTTTCACTGATGAATACCCCATATTGTCCATTTTCTGTTTGCTGAAAGGAAGCGAGAGCAGGAATATCTTTTCCTATTGTAATTTTCATGATTCCAGCATGTTTTCCTAGAGCTTGTAAAGCAATGCTTTCAGAGGTAAAATCCTGTAAGGGTTTTCCTAAGACAATCTCGGAACTTGATGAAGCTAGGACATTGCCTTTTTGATCGACAATAGCAATAACAGCGCTGGTTTTTATAAGACCTTTGTTACGAAAATTAGTCAGGATATTTTGTAAATGATTATGAGAAAGAACAGCAGTTTTTCCTTGTCGAGTGGCTGCAAGTAAGTCACGGTCAATCGTATTGGTAATATGAGAAGCTAAGAGAGTGATGGTAGAATGCGTGTTTTTATCAATTGTGTTGCGCCAATCATAGATTGATAGGAAACGGATCGCTGCTAGCGTAACAAGAAATGCAAGAATTACAAATGGGAGTGAACGTCGCAGCCAAGGTTCAATAAAAAGAAGTTTTTGATAGGCAGGACCAGAAAACAGATTGGTACGCTCTGTCCGCTCCTTGCGACTTTGAGCGCTTGATTTTGAATCAGCATACACCTCCCTTGGCGCATTATATGCGTCCAATTTAGCCATCTCGCGTTCCTTTAATTCTGGAATAATGTGATTTAAAAACTGCTTCGATATTCATAGTAACCCCATCGAGTGCAATGAATCAAAACAGGAGTCTTCTGTCCAGTCTTTTTTTTAAAAAAATAATTTTACTTTTATAATTTTGGAATATGAAAAGAAAAAAGCACTTTAAACGTGACCTATAAACAGGCTTAGATTACCTGTTTATAGGTTTAATGATGATCGAATAGTTTATAGAATTTATTTAAAAAAATATTATAGCATATTGATTTAAAATAATTTTTTGTTTTAAGTGAGCAGACGATTAATGATATCAGCAACATCGCTTGATAATTTTGGCGCAACAGCAATCATTTTTAATTCAGTTTCAAGTTTTTGTTGTCGAATAGGTTCTAATTGTCGCCAAGAGCGCATCATTGTTAATAATCGTGAAGCAAGCTGTGGATTTTTTTTGTCAATTTCCAAAATGACTTGGCAAAGAAAATGATAAGACGCTCCATCCATCCTATTAAAGCCCGTGAGATTGTTAGAGGCAAAAACACCGATTAGGGAACGTACACGATTAGGATTATCTTGTGAAAAAAGCGGATGTTGCATGAGCTTTTGAACATTCTCGAGTGTTGATGTGCCAGCAACCATTGCTTGAATAGAAAACCATTTATCCATGACCAAAGGGTCATGCCGATAGCGGTTTTCAAAATCATTTAAGGTATTTTGTGCCTGCTCACTTTCATTAAAACGCTTCACGAGAACAGCGATACTAGCCATACGGTCAGTCATATTATCAGCTGTTGCATATTGTATAGCAGCTCGATTTGGATTGGCTTCAGCAATGGAAAGGTAATCCAGTATGATATTCTTTAATGCTCGTTTTCCAGCTTGTGCAGTGTTTGGTGAATAGGGCTCTTGGGTTTGCATTTGTCCATAGAATTTTGTTAAGAGCTCTTGATGAGTTTGTGCAAGTGAAGCTAAAAACTGATTGCGGACATAATGAATACGATCTGGGTCAATATTTTTACCGATTGTATGAGCAAGCTCAACTTCACTAGGTAAATTTAAACAGAAGGCACGAAATTCAGGCTCTAAGGTTTCATCTGTTATGATCGTTTCAATCAGCTTTAGCAAAGCAGAAGGGAGTGTTGCTTTTTCTTGTGTTTTATCTTGAATGCTTTGAATCAAAGCTTGCGTCATTAAATGATTAAGAGATTGCCAGCGATTGATGTGATTGTCATCATGTTGTGCAAGAAAAATAAGTTCTCTTTCATTGAATGGAGTGTGTAGAATGATTGGTGCTGAAAAGTCCCGCAGCAGTGATAAAACGGGTTTTTCACGCAGTCCCTTTAATGTAAACGTTTGGCTTTCCTTGGATAAAAGCATAACATCTGATTGAATATCTGTATCTGCTTCATAGGTGAGGTTTTCTCCGTTAGGTCCTAACAAGCCAAATACGATAGGGATAAGCATGGGCTTTTTTGTATTTTGTTGTGGGGTTGCGGGAATATGTTGCTTTGCATGAATTGTTAAAACACCATCGCTATAATGACTATCGATTTCTACATTGGGTGTTCCTGCCTGTTCATACCATAGCATGAATTGGGAGAAGTCTTGACCAGACACTTCAGCAAAACAGGTAATAAAATCTTCAATTGTACAAGCTTGTCCATCATGACGTTGAAAATAAAGATCAGTGCCTTTACGAAACAGAATAGGACCTAAAATAGTTCGTATCATGCGAACAACTTCAGCACCTTTTTCATAAACAGTTGTGGTGTAAAAATTATTAATTTGGCTATATTGACGAGGACGTACAGGATGCGCAAGAGGTCCTGCGTCTTCTGCAAATTGCGTTGCTTTTAATGCTTTTACATTTTCAATTCTCTGTAGGCTGCGTACATTTTGATCTGATGAAAATTCCTGATCACGATAAACAGTGAATCCTTCTTTTAAACAGAGTTGAAACCAATCGCGACAGGTAACACGATTACCGCTCCAATTATGGAAATATTCATGTGCAATGACACGTTCAACATTTCTATAATCCTGATCGGTTGCTGTTTCAGGATCGACAAGAACATATTTATCATTAAAAACGTTAAGGCCTTTGTTTTCCATTGCTCCCATGTTAAAGTCGGACACAGCAACAATATTGAAAACATCAAGATCATATTCGCGTCCGAAACATTGTTCATCCCAACGCATGGAACGTTTAAGAGCATCCATTGCATAGGTTGCGCGTTCGGTTTTTCCTTTTTCTACATAGATACCAAGCTCGATACGTCGTCCAGATACAGTTGTAAAATGGTCTTCTAACTTATCAAGATCTCCACCTACTAAAGCAAAGAGATAAGATGGTTTGGGATAAGGATCTTCCCAAATGGCAAAATGGCGATTATTCTCTAAAGTTCCTGTTTCCACCAGATTACCATTGGAAAGCAAGATTGGGATTGTTTGGGAATCTGCTTCAATTTTCACTCTATAGGTAGAAAGAACATCTGGGCGGTCGTAAAAATAAGTAATACGACGAAAACCTTCCGATTCGCATTGTGAGCAATAAACACCATTTGAAAGGTAAAGCCCCATAAGTTGGCGGTTGCTTTCAGGATTCAGTTCTGTAACCAATTTCAATGTAAAAGGAGCCGTTGGTGGCGTTGTAATTTCTAAACGTGAAGGCGTCACTTTATAAGTGTTTGGGGCTAATATCTCATCATTAATAGAAACGGAAATTAAAGTAAGATCATCACCAGAAAGAACAAGAGGTGTTAATTCTTTTGTATCGTGACGGGATTCAATAGACAATATGGCTGTAACATAGGTTTTTGTCGGTGCCAATTGGAAAGAAAGTTGTGTTTTAGGGATAACGTAAGGTGTTGGTTGGTAGTCTTCCAAACGATAAATAGATGTTATTGGCTGTTTCATAGTTTTTTCCCATTTGTATTTTAAGAGTTAAAGAAGGGTGTGTTAATTTTAGAAGCAAGATAGGATTAAAGAATTACAAAAGGCTGTCGAGGCGATTTTTTACTTCTAAGAAGTCTATCCATGTAAGCTTCTTTTGACTAGGGGTTCTAAGAAGGTAGGCTGGGTGGAAAGTTGGCATAACAGGTATTTTTATATTATCCTCGCTTTCATAGATATGCCATTTCCCTCTTGTTCGGATAATTCCATTTTGAGATCCAGTAAGAAACTGTGCAGCAACACCTCCCAGTGCTATAAGAACACGAGGACGCGCTAAATAAATGTGCCGTTCAATAAAAGGGCGGCACAAGGCAACTTCTCTTGGTGTTGGTGTACGATTTCCTGGTGGACGCCAAGGAATAGTGTTGGCAATGTAAACATTATTTCTTGTTAAGCCAATTGATGCGAGGATTTTATTAAGCAACATCCCGGCTTTTCCCACAAAAGGAATTCCTTGTATATCCTCGTCTCGTCCTGGTGCTTCGCCTATAAGCATCAGGGGGCTTCCTGCTGTTCCATCTGAAAAACAGGTATTTTTTGCTGTCAATTTTAATGAACAGCCATTAAATGCAAGGAGAGCAGATTTTAATTCATCAAGTGTCTTGGCACTTTTTGCACTCTCTATAGCTGTGGATTCATTTTGTATAGTCCTAGAGTTATGCAGCTGATGATGATCTAATTTTACGGTTGGAGATGTTTTGGGAGATGCTTGTTGATTATGAGAAATGTTCACGACAGATATTAATTTTCTCTCTGAACAAGCAGACTGCTTAAAACGATCAATAGGGAAATCCGTCAGAACGGCATCCGCACCACTTTCTTTATAAAAGTTTAAGAGTTCTTCATAGGAAATTGAGCACGGCGTTTGATTTAACATTTTACTTTTTCTAATGATCTAGCGATTATAGATCAAACAAAATTATCCTTCAAGTTTTATTAAATGTATTCGCTAGCCATTAATGTATAAGAACGCTGATAGGATTCTCTCTTTTCACAAAAAAGGCAAATCGTAAAATGCGAGTGTTCGCGATTATATACATCTTTAAATGTACAATTTGTTTAAATTGCGCTATTTCAACTTTTTAAACAGACTAAACTCATTCATAATAAAAGATTTTTTTACTGAATGCAAGTGGTGTTATAATATTTGTTATCATTGTATTATATATTTAATACTTAATTAAAGTTACTTTTGTAGTATTTTATTTATAAAATAAAGTATAAATTTTTTATTATTATATTTTTTAAATAATTTTTATTAAAAAAATAAATATATTAATGAATATATAAACATTAATTTTATATGAAAAAAATACTAAGACGTTATAAACTATTTTTACAATGAGTTAAAAGCAATGTGTGGATATATTCTTTTGCTTTTTTTACCGCTGAAATGAGAGGTTCATTTAATGCTAAATGCGCTGCAATAGCGCTTGAGAGAATGCAACCTGTTCCTCGCATTGTTCCTTTTAAACGTGGAGTAGAGATATTTATGACTTCAGTTTTGTCAATGAAGCTATCAATTGCAAGAGGCCCCTCCGCATGTCCCCCTTTTACTAAAATAGAGCGAGCTCCCAATGACAAAAGTTTTTTTGCTTGTTGTATTGCTTGCTTATCATGAGATGCCAATGGACTTTGGCTAAGAAGAGCGAGTTCTTCTCTATTCGGTGTTAAAAGATCAACATGAGGAAGCAGTTTATCGATCATAGTGTCGATGATTGTTTCCGTTATTAGTTTTCCTCCTGATGAAGCGACAAGTACAGGGTCCAAAATAACTGGAACATGGGGATAGTCTTTGAGTACGTTACAGATTGCTGCTATAATTGCTTTTGTCCCCGTCATACCGATTTTTATTGCGCTTATTGGATTTGCTTCTAGGGCAGCACGCATTTGCGCAGCGACGAGGTCTCCACGCATTGGAATGATTTCGACAACGCGATTATCATCTTGTACGTTAACACAAGTAATTGCTAAATTTGCTTTTATTTGAAAATGCGCAGAGGTTTCTATATCACGAACAATACCAGCACCTCCTGTTGGATCAGTGCCCGCAACAATAAGAATGGAAGGTATCAACGCCATGTTTGTGTCACTTTTATCCACTGCTGTACACGCTCTTCAGGTTTTTTATGGAGGATAATATCAGTCACAACAGCAGCACTATTTGCTCCTGCTTTTAAAACACCAACTGCGCGTTCTGGTGTTAAACCACCAATACCCACCAAAGGTAAAGCACCAATCCGCTTTCTCCATTGTTTGATTTTCTCTAATCCTTGCGGCATCCATTTCATTTTTTTTAAGATTGTCGGATAAATAGGACCAAGTGCAATATACTCAGGATTAGCAGAGAGTGCGGTATCCAATTCATGTTCATCATGTGTACTAAGACCAACTTTTATATCACTTTTACGAATTGCGTGAAGATCAGCATTGCTCAGGTCTTCTTGTCCCAGATGAATAAAATTGCACTTTTCATCAATTGCTATTTCCCAATGATCATTAATAATTAATTGTGCTCCCAATTTATTGCATATGTTTTTTGCACGCTTGATATGTTGACGGATTATTTGTTGATTTTCATGTTTCATACGCAATTGTACGAGCTTGATACCAAGAGGAAGCAAACGTTCAATCCAATCAGCGTTATCAACGATGAGGTAAAATGGATCCAGTTTCATGAAAATACTGCTTTTCCAATGATTGGCGTTGAAGGGACTGCTACACTGCGTGCTTCGATCATGCCAGCTTTATATCCCATACGTCCTGCTTGAACAGCTTTAGAAAATGCTTCAGCCATTAAGACAGGATCACCTGCTTTAGCAACTGCGGTATTAAGCAGTACTGCATCATAACCGAGTTCCATCGCAATGGCGGCATGTGATGGGCGTCCAATGCCGGCATCAATAACAAGAGTAGCATCAGGAAGGTAAGCACGGATAGAACGCAATCCATCAGTATTATGAGGTCCTTTGGCAGAACCAATAGGAGCACACCAAGGCATAATAACACGGCAACCAATGTCAAAAAGTTTTTCAGCAACAATGAGATCATCCGTTGTATAGGCAAAAATTTTGAAACCTTCATTGTTTAAAATTTGAGCAGCTTCGATTAAGGAAAAAATATTTGGCTGTAAGGTATCTGAATTACCGATAATTTCGAGTTTAATCCAAGCCGTTTTAAAAAGATCTCTTGCTAATTGGGCTGTGGTTACGGCCTCTTTAACAGTATAACAACCAGCAGTATTAGGAAGCACTGTTACCCCAAGTTCTTGAAGAAATTTCCAAAATTGTCCACCTTGTTTTCCACCTGCAGTTTCACGGCGCAAGGAAACAGTTACAATTTCCGTATTCGATTTATGAATAGCATCACGAAGGATTGCTGGTGAAGGATATTGCGCTGTACCTAATAGAAGACGGGAAGAGAATTGTCGTCCATAAAGATTCAGCATAATTTTAGCCTCCTTGCATTGGGCTTAAAATTTCAATTTTATCTCCTTCATGCAAGACAAATTGGCTTCGTGCATCTATGGGAACAACTTCAGCGTTAACAGCAGTTGCAAGCCAATTTCCTTCATACCCCAATTCTTCAAGCAAGAGACCGAGAGTCATAACTTCTGTTTGGACTGTTTCACCATTAACAAATACTTGCATGTTTTATTCCAATGCCAATTCCATTGCTCGTTTTGCCATTTCTGGAGACAACAGAAAACCATGTCTATAAAATCCATTAATAGAAATAAAGTTACCATCTTTATGCACAGAAGGGAAGTTATTAGGATAACATGGACGAACACCAACGCCAGATTCAATAATTTCTGCTTCAGCAAAAGCAGGATGTAAAGTATAAGCCGCGTTGAGCAGTTCCATCATTGATCTTACAGAGATTGCACCATCAAAGTCACTTTCAATCATCGTTGCACCAATCATAAAAATATTATCTTGTCGAGGTACAATGTAGAGAGGAAACCGTGGATGAAGAAGACGAATTGGACGCGAAATTTTAATATCGGTGCAGCGCACGAGAAGCATTTCACCACGTACGCCCCGTATATTTTTATCTTTTCCTAAACGTGCTATTCCTGTCGCATCAATAACAATATCAAATTTTTTTTCAGCTATTTCTACATCAACAAAACAGGCTCCATTGTTGAGAAGCTTTTCTTTTAAAGCCATAAGTGCTTTGCGAGGATCAATATGGGCTTCATTTTCATAAAAGAGTGCACAGTTAAAACGTTCCGCAAGATCTGGTTCAAGATGAGCTATTTCTGTATTATCTACGGTTTTGTGATTATGCGTACGCACAGAAAATCGTTCAAGCTCTCCTCTATCTCGTGTAGGTGCAACCACTAAAGTGCCTTTTTGTATGACAAGGTTGGGGAGCGTTTTACGCCACCATTGTATAGCTTGTACACCAAGATCTTCAACAATTTGTTCTGCACTTTCCCTTTCACAGTAAGGTGCAAGCATTCCTCCTGCATACCAACTAGCACTTCCTATAGGTGAATGAGGGGGGGCCGATACAGTAACAGAAGCACCTTTTTGCTGTAACATAAAGGCAACTGTTAAGCCGCCTACACCTGCACCTTTGATAAGAATGTTTTTCAACTGTTTACTTTCTTTTTTTGAGGAGGAACAGTTTCCATATAAAGGTCACCATTTTTCTGATATTTTTCGGCCATGGCGATCATACCTTCCCCTTTTGTTTTTCTTATTGCAGCTGCCTCACGAATATCATGGGAAATACGCATAGAACAGAATTTTGGTCCACACATGGAACAAAAATGCACTAATTTATGGGCTTCTTTAGGCATTGTCTCATCATGAAAGGCACAGGCTGTTTCTGGATCAAGAGAAAGGTTAAATTGATCGTGCCATCTAAAATCAAATCGTGCACGCGAAAGAGCATTGTCGCGCAATTGTGCTCTAGGCAAACCTTTAGCAAGGTCAGCGGCATGAGCAGCAATTTTATAAGTGATCACACCAGTTTTTACATCATTCCTATCGGGGAGTCCTAGGTGTTCTTTAGGTGTTACATAACACAACATAGCAGTTCCAAACCATCCAATCATAGCGGCACCAATTGCTGATGTAATATGGTCATAACCAGGAGCAATGTCCGTTGTAAGAGGTCCCAAAGTATAAAAAGGCGCCTCATGACAAAGATCTAATTGTTGCTCCATATTTTCTTTAATTTTGTGCATTGGGACATGCCCAGGACCTTCAATCATAACCTGTACATCTTTTTTCCAAGCAATTTTTGTCAATTCTCCCAAAGTTTTAAGCTCTGCAAATTGGGCTTCATCATTGGCATCGGCAATAGAGCCAGGGCGCAATCCATCCCCCAATGAAAGAGAGATATCATATGTTTTTGCAACATCACAAATTTCATCAAAATGTTCATAGAGAAAGCTTTCTTTGTGATGATGGAGACACCATTTTGCCATAATAGAACCGCCTCGTGAAACAATACCTGTTACACGATCAATGGTCATAGGAATAAATGGTAATCTTAATCCTGCATGAATGGTAAAATAATCAACACCTTGCTCTGCTTGCTCAATAAGGGTATCACGGAAAATATCCCATGTTAAGTTTTCGGCAATACCCTGTACTTTTTCGAGTGCTTGATAAAGAGGGACTGTTCCGATGGGCACAGGAGAATTTCGGATAATCCATTCACGAATATTGTGAATATTTCGTCCTGTAGAGAGATCCATAACTGTATCTGCTCCCCAGCGAATGGCCCAAACCATTTTATCAACTTCTTCTTCCATAGATGACGTTACTGCTGAATTACCAATATTGGCATTAATTTTAACACGGAAATTACGCCCAATAATCATGGGTTCGCACTCTGGATGATTAATGTTTTGTGGAATAATGGCGCGTCCACAAGCAATTTCATTGCGAACAAATTCGGCAGTATAAATTTCTGGTATTGATCCAGAAAATGTTTCATTTGATGGTACATTCTGCCGTTCTTTTACTGCTAATCCTTCATTTTCTCGTATAGCCACATATTCCATTTCTTCGGTAATAATGCCTGCGCGTGCGTAAGCCATTTGTGTAATTGCTTTGCCATTTTTTGCTCGTAAAATAGGACGTTTTTGTTTAAAGGCTGGTGTAAGATTTTTATCAGAAGTCAATCCATTATCTTCAGGTTTAACTAATCGTGCAGGATAAGTTTCAGTATCATCCCGCTTAGAGAGCCAAGGTAAGCTAATTGCTGGCAAGCCTTTTGTAATATCAATGATCATATCTTTATCTGTATAGGGGCCAGAAGTATCGTAGACGTTTAAAGGTTTTTCACCACTGCCATCAGTCAGTGAAATTTCACGCAATGGTACGCGCACATCAGAAAAGAGAAGGCTCTGTTGATAAATTTTGCGTGAAGCGGGAAAGGGGCTACAACTGATTGATGGAGTATTTTTCTGCACAAACTTTTTCCTTATAGACACAGAGTTCAAAAATAGGTTGCGATGTTAATGGAGTTACGATGTTAATGGAGATGTATTCAAATTATCAATCACGAGCATCCGAGTGAATAGGAATAATATTGCTTTGTAGCAAAGAAAATCCAATACAGCTCAAGAAAAGTTATTTTGAAAATTGATACAATATCTATTCTAATATTTGCATGCCTCCTCCCACTTGAAGTATTTTTGTTAATACGAATATGGTTGGCTTAAATATCTATATTGTCAATCATAAAAATATATTTTAAACGATTTTGGTGTGTTTTTAAGAGTGTAAATAGATATTATGAAGTGATAAACTATGATATTGAAGCTTTTATAAACCAGAATAAAGTTAAAAACGGATTATCAGGGAAAAAGTAGATAGTTTATGGCTCTGATTGAGATTTTTTTCATATTAAAATAATAACTCAGAATACCATAAGATTCTCTCATCATACATCTTTTCATATAAAATCACTTCCTTGCACGTCATAAGTGGGGGCGTATGGGGCAAAACACTTGAAGAAAGGAAGCCCAATGTCATTTAATGAATATTCTAAGATGTGAGGACTGTCAAAACGTGGGGGACAGTAAAATGTATAATGGGTTCCAGCTTGTATCTTCAAAAGCTTAACGCTGATGATCTATAATGGCTTACTATTTTATTATTGACGTGCGCTGTCGTAAAATAAAAGGAGTATATTTTGAGCAATATTTCTTTAAAAAGTGCGTAATATGCAATATCATTATATTTTGTTTGGAGCATTCTATTCTTCATGAGGGGGATGTTCCCATTAAGAATGCGATAAACAAAAGCGTGAAACAATACTTAATCTTTATTATTAAAAATAATATTGTTTTGAATCTTTTGAAAATCGTAAGCTGAATTAAAAAATGATGATGAAAATGCACAAAGGCTTTTTATCTTGAAATTTCATCAACAATTTTAAATAGTTGGAAGAGAGAGGAAAGCAAAAGGATGTATCTCAGCACAAAAGTATACGTAAATTCATTAATTAGTTTGCAATAGAAATGCGTGCAAAGCGCTGTGTTTTAGCTTAAGACGAGGTGAAAATTCATTTTCTGAGACATAAAGCTCTTTGTTTTCAAGGTAAAGTTATTCAAGTGTCATGTGATATCGTGCAACAATATTACAGATAAGAAATCACTAATTATATACAAAAAGCTTTCTAATTATAATGAAGTGCTCTTATTATTATAATACAACAAGAGAAAAATTGAGAAAATTTGCGTCAAAAAAAATTTTAAACACTAAAATAGGTAATAATTAAAATAAACACAAACAAAGAATTATTATAATGATGATTAATAAAGCCGAAAACCAATTTTTGAATAAGTAGGGAATTATGAGGAAGAGTAACCAAATTCCCACCAATATTACTATTATTAACAGTATTATAAATGGTAGCCATATAAAAGCTGCAGCTATACAGCCAGTGATGATTGGTGCACCCCAAAGATAGACAAATGTGTTGACAAGAGATTCATAAATAAATTCGTTAGTGAATTCTTTATCTGCAGTATCATAGCATTCTATAATCGCTTTGCATTACTCCACTCACATCATAAAACTCGTTATGCACCTTATGAAGGATATAAAAACAGCTTATCTTTTAAATCTTGTTAAAAAGATCATATTTAAGTAGTGCAATTATACTAAATAGTGAGGTAAATGCTGGAAGGAATAGAAAAGGACACCTAAAATATTTTTTTTTAATTCTACTGTAACGATTTTAAGCATCCCCCCCCCAATGAAAAGATTGTAAACAAAAATCCTAATATACTGCATACGATAAGATCTCCAAAACTCATATTCCCATCTTTCTTTTTGAGTGTTGGTTTTGTTGATTCATCAATACGTATTATATTTTTGTAGAATAGATCACATTTTATTCATGTATTGTAAGGTTATATATTAGCGTTATGTATGTAAAAAGTCTGGAATTTCTGAGTTTTTTATTACCTAAAGAAAATGTTTCTGACATTAGAAAATATAGCAATAACTTCAAAAACAGTAAAAATAACCCCATCGAGAGCTGGTAAAGGGTGTAGCTAATAAATGATGTATATTTTAAAGGGAAGATAGAAGTTCAAGGTGCAGAGAACACTGAAAATAAAGTCGGTAATGAGTGGAGAGGATATTTTATTTGGAAAAGACAAGCCATGGATAGTCCAATTGTCTGGCTACTTATGCAAGATTTTGTAAGGTGTTTTCTTTGATAGTTAAGGGTATAGCAAGTGTTAAATCGATGGAGCGTATTTTTTGTTTGGATTGATGAAGCAGATGAGTTAGAAAAACAGTTTAGAGAATGCTTTTTGATATTGTCATGAATTAAGAAGAACACCAATAATTGCAAGATGTTGTTTAGAATGATTTATTGTTCTTGCAAAAAAGATATACATATAATAATATATAGAGGCAGATGTGCTAAGTGTGGGAGGGGAAAAGTTGGTTATGGGGCGTTTAAAAAACAAGGATATTGTTCATAAAAATTGGGGGAGGGTGCTAGGTTATGCTTTTTAATTTTTTCCGGATCGGATACAACCTTCAAATTTTGTGAAGGTGTGTAGTGTTTCTTTAGTATTTCAAAGTATTTCTTTTCAGTTCAATGAAAGCGTGAGGAAATAGCCATATTGAATATATTCTCTATGATGTATTTAGATTGAACAAAAGCTTGTTCAAAAAAACATTGGTGATAATCCTGTAACACAATTTCAGGAATAAATTGAATAAAATAGAACAAAGTATCTGCATGTGAATAAAAACATAATGAAGCATGCAAAAAATTTGAAGCTAATTTTAAAATTTTAATACAAATGATAGCTAAAAGATAGAATTTCTTTGTTTAAAATATATGGTATAAAATATCGACGAGATAGATTTAAACTATTGAAAAAATAAAAAAAGATAATGTTTAAGTCAGAAACTTTCTATGTGGGTGATAAGTTATTACATTCAGTAATGGTTATATGAAATCCATAATAAGAAAAATTTTGAACAGTATTTATAAATTTTGCAACAAGATGCAAGATTTGAGAAATAATTATATAACAACAGCAAAACAACAAAACAAGATACTGAGTAACCTCAAATGAGGTGGTTACATTACACATTAGAAGAGAAAGCATTAATACTAATGTTATGAAAAGCGTCTGGTGAATTTAGGTTATAAAATTGGAAGGAGTGAAGAGAGATAAAATGCGTAAATACGGATGGTACAGTGGTTATGATGTACCAATCAACAGCGGCCGCACATTTTAGTGCACAGAACGAGAAATTGTTAGAAAAACTATGAAAATAATGGGGGATTTAAAATGTCTAATATTTACGATTGGTCTCTAAAGGCTGATGAAAATGCTTATTCAGATAGTATCATTAATTGGGCAGAAGGTCAGCCGCCTAGTTCTGTTAATGATAGTGCACGGGCGATGATGCAGCGCGTACGTGAATATCTTGCAGATAATGGAGGATCTATTAATTCAAGCTTTACAGTAAATGTGGATGATAAAACAACATTAATTACTTTAAAGACAGTTTCGCCTATAAAGAAATACAACAATGATATCGTCATACGTTTTAAAGCTTGTGGTGTAAATATTGGCGCGACAACCATAACTGTTAATAATATAGGAGAAAAGCTTATCTATAAAGCCACTGATGTGGGGGTTATACCATTAGAAGGTGGAGAATTTCAAACAGATGGCATTTATGAAATGGTATACAATAATGGTGTTTTAATAAAAGAGCATGAGGGTTGGTATTTATTAAATCCTACACCACCAAAGATAGAAAGTTTTCCCGCTGGATTCATTGCAACATTTGCTATGCAAAATGTGCCAAATGGTTGGCTTTTATGTGATGGTAAGGCCTATAAGCGTGAAGATTATCCGCTGTTATTCAATGCAATAGGTGATAAATGGGGAAAAGACAGCAATAAAACTTTTAAAGTTCCTGATTTTAGAGGCATGTTTTTACGCGGCTTTGATAATGGTCGGGGTTTAGATGGTGGTAGAAAGTTTGCGGATGAACAACAAGATAGCATAAAATCGCATACGCATATTGGAAGCATTGAAAACGCAGGCGAGCATGCACACAATTTTGAGTATCAAGGGGTAGGCTGGCCCGTTGGTGATATTGGGAGACTCCCGAATCATTATACTTATAATACGACCCTGAAAGGGAGAACAGCTTCTGCTGGTGCACATACACACAAGGTAACTCTTTCCCATACGGGTGAGGCAGAAACGCGCCCTGTTAATACAACCGTTGTCTATGCTATAAAATCATGAGTATGGTCGGGTCCATAAATAATCTATAGACCTTGATAATTTTGTTAACGCGGAGCAATTCCGCGTTATTTTCTATGCATATGAAGAGGAAATCTATATTGTTAATAGGATACTTGAGAGAGTCAAAAAACAATTTAAAAATGATTAAAAGAAAGAGTTAAGGATATAATTTATTTTATAATTGTATGATAACATAGGGAAAATATGTAAAAATCATTTAAACTGTACCGTGAAGTGATCTAGAGATACATTTTTTCATAAGGTGTTTTGATAGGGGGTAAGGTGATAAAATTATTCAACCTGAGGCATAAATAAAGTACAATATTTTAACGTTTTTTTGTGCAAAAACAGCATACCCCCGTATGAGTTAATTCATCTTATAAAGATATCTCTCACCTTGTTGTCGATTTCATTTCTTTGCATTGCCATGGTGGAGGCTTTATCTGTAAATGATAGTACTCCTTGAGTGGAATCATCATTATGCTTGTGAAGCAGAAGACAAACGCTATTTCTATACTCTCTCCTCATCCCTATATTTCGCATTGTTTTTGCATTAGGGGGGCTTACAAGAAGTGTTATTGAGTTTATTTTAAAGTTTTTATTCAATAGGTTAATTCTTTGTGATATGCCAATAAACAATTTTTTAATAGAAAGAGAAAAGTAAAAAATATTAGTATAAATTAATATTTATTTATAAAAAAAGTTAAAGTATATGTGTTATAAAGAAGATGTTACTATTAAAGCTACAAACAAATCTTTTGTGGAGGGGAGAAAAGTACTTGATTTCTATATGGTCCTTAGAAGATATAAATAATACACCCGTTATTATAACAAAGGCATTTGTACGCATTTCTTGAATCATTTTTATAAAGATAAAAGTGATAGAAAGAGTAGGAAAACGCATATTTATGTTGTATAAATTCGTATTATCTAACAGTTTGATAGCAAAACAAAACTTCACATGTTTTTAGTTACGTAAAATCTTGAAAGATTTTAAACTGGTAGTTTTTTCAAAAAATATCTTTAGGGTGCTTGGTCTTCTTTTTTAATGATAGATGACAAAAAGGAGTTCATATAAAAATAAAAAAGATTCTTGAATATTTGCGTGTTTTATTTTGCTATGGACTTTAGTTTTTAGATTGAAGCCGACAGCTTAGAGATCTAATTTCATAGGAGGATGCCGTTTGAGGGAGTATAAAAGGGATATCTTCTTTAGGTAATTCAGAAACGTTTAAAGAACAATGATAAACATTGCGGAGATTTTGTGTTGTCAAAACATTAGTTGCATTTCCTTCGCAATAAATCTCACCTTCCTTGAGCAAGATCATGTTATCTGCATAATGTGCCGCGAGATTGAGGTCATGAAGAACAGCAAGAACGCCGCCACCAGAATAGGAAAATTGTTTAGCAATATCCATAACGATGATTTGATGTTGAATATCGAGGCTAGCAATAGGTTCATCTAATATCATCCAGCGAGGAATCCCATTATGAACAGGTTTCCAGACTTGGCAAAGTACACGGGCAAGTTGTACTCTAGCTTGTTCTCCGCCTGATAATTGGTGATAATACAGGCTGCCATAATCAGAAAGGTCAACGCACTCTAAAGCTTTCTGGATAAGATTTTGCAATTCGGTTGTGGCAAAGGTAAATTGGTTTACAGAAAGGCCAAGTCCTACAACTTCATGGACTAAGAATGGAAATACGAGCGTTGTTGATTGTGGTAGTACAGCGCGCATTTTTGCCATTATATGAGTCTTTGTTTGGCGTACATTATAACCATTTAAGGTTATTTTTCCGCTGTAAGGAATTTCACCACTCAGAGCTTTGATAAAAGTACTTTTTCCTGATCCATTAGGACCAATAATAATGGTAAAAGCACCACTTTTAGCTTGAAGATTAATGTGTTTAAGAATCTTCTTCTTTCCGCGCTGAACACAAATATTTGTCGCTTCAATCATGAAAAGTCTGTTCCTCTTTTGCATATAAGGATCCATAGAAAGAAAGGTGCACCAAAAAGTGCTGTTACAATCCCAATCGGCAATTCAGCGGGGGCAACAATTAAGCGTGCAAACATATCAGCAAAAATAAGTAATGCTGCTCCCAGGAGAGCAGAGCAAGGAATGAGATAGCGATGATCAGGACCTATGAGCTGACGTAAAATATGAGGAACAATAATACCAATAAAACCAATACCACCACTGACAGCAACAGCACTACCACACATAAGAGCAACAAGGGGAATAGCAATATTTTTGACGCGTTGAATATGGAAACCAATATGGCCAGCAACAGCTTCTCCAAGAGCAAGGGCATTAAGTGCTCGTGATAAAAAGGGAGAGAAAAGAAGACCAATAACGATAAAAGGAAGAACGAGCCATACTTTTAACCATGTAGCGCCCGCAAGAGAGCCAAGACTCCAAAAAGTGATATCGCGCAGTTGTTGGTCATTTGCGACAAAAATCAATGTTCCGACAACTGCACTGCTTAATGCACCAAGAGCAATACCAGCAAGCAGCATGGTTGCAATAGAGGTAAAGCTATTATGCGTTGCTATTATGTAGAGAATAATCGTTGATAAAAGTCCACCAAAAAAAGCACCTATGATAACTTTATAAGGCTCTAGAAAAGGTGCAAATGAAACAGGAAAAGCAATACCGACAACAATTGCTAAGACTGCTCCAAGTCCAGCGCCTGCTGATACACCTACAATTCCGGGATCTGCAAGAGGATTACGAAAAAGCCCTTGCATAAGAACACCGGAGACAGCTAAAGCTGCTCCAATCAATAATCCCAAGATAACACGGGGAAGCCTTATGTCTATGAGCACGAGGTAATCACGCGTTTTACTACTTACCGAAAAATCTTGTGTAAGCATCACATGGAGGAGATCAACGAAAGAAACTTTTGCAGCACCATTCAAGAGCCCACCAAAAATACTGAAGATAAGGAAGATTATTAAGCTTAATAATAAAATCTTCCCCTGCTTTGAACGGCTTATTTTTTTACCTTCTTTTGCTTCAGGTAAATGCATCATGGATGTACCGTCTACCATTTTTATCAGCTCTTACCGTTTTGATTTGCACCATAAAGTATCTCAATAAGCTCTCTTGATGCGTCTGCAGTGCGTGGACCAAATCCCAAAAAATACATGGCATCCATCTGTTTTATGGCATGATTTTTTGCTGCAGTTGTTGCTTGAACTGCCGGTATGGCTAAAATCTTATCAATGCTGGTTGATCTTGCACCATGTTTTACAAGTAAGATAACATCGGGATCTGATTTCAATAACGCTTCGCCGTTGAGAAGTTTATATCCTTTATAATCGGTGATAGCATTGATAGCGCCTGAAAGTTTTATCATACTATCAGCTGCAGTACCTGTTCCAGATGCCATGACGCGTCCATTTTGCACAGAGAAAACAAAAAGAACACGCTTTGGTCTTGTTACTTTCGCCAAAAGCGCATCGTTGTCTAAAAAATTACGCTTCAATTTCTCAATTAACGCAGCCGCTTGCACTTCCCGATGAATGGCTTGACCAACGAGGCGAATCTTTTCTATCACATTTTCACGGGAGTAGTCTTCTGGTATGATCACCAGAGGTATCGATGTTTTTTTGAGAATATCAATTGTTGAAGCGGGACCGCTTCCTTCAACAAGCAATATACCCTCTGGAGCAAGTGATAAAACACCCTCAGGTGAAAGAGCACGCATATATCCAAGCACAGGAAGCTTGAGCGCTTCTTGTGGGTAGACACTTGTACTATCACGGGCGACAAGTTGATCTTGGGCTCCTAATGCATAGACAATTTCTGTAAGTGCTCCGCCGATAGAAACAATTCGAGCATTTTCAGGAAAACGCGTTGCAGGTTCAGCAATTACTTGTTTAGAAAAACAAGTAAGAGAGAGCAGTAAACACATAAGAAAAAGGTTTGATAACCTATGTAAAAGAGATATGAACATGTCCAACCTTACCTTATCTTAGTTACTGCTGTTTTCTTGGCATGATGGCAAACTATTCAATAAAGAGCGCCAATCGTCACGTTCTTTTTGTCCCTCCTTGCGTACGCCAAAGAATTGAATAACCATCTCATCAGCTTTATCGAAAACTTCAAGTGAGCTGACATACCCATCAATCGTAGGCTTGCGAACACGCCATACCTTATAAAATCCAGAAACGAGTAAATGGAGGTGAAATTTCTGATCGAGAACATTAAGCCAAGGTCCCATTTGCTTAATGTTCTTTACTTGCCCAGTGAAAATTTGAATACATCCTTTATTACCAACAAAACACATAATTGGTAACTCTTGTTGTGCAACTTGTCTGAGCATCATTTCAACAGCTTCTATTTTTAACTCATCGGCAAACTCATTTCCGACATGTTTTACAGCATCATGTCGATTAATTTTCAGTTCAGAAATAATCTCATGAAGTTGATGCACATCAGTCATCTGGCGCCAACGATCTCGGAACTTTTCAACATCCAGCTTTGTCGTATCACATTGTACTGGAGTAAGAACGGGAGAAATATCAAGTACAGGTGATTGATCGTCATGAAGCAACTTTTCAACAAGTGCAGCCCATTCTTCCATATTTGTTGCGTCTTTAGAATAGAGTTTGAAAATGGCAATGCCATATTGATCAAAGAATTGCAAACTTTTCATAGGTGTTCCGAGAATAATCACATCATGCTCGAAACCAAACTTCCATTTTTTTGAAAAAACACGCAAGTCAATTTCACCGAGTGTTATCGGGATATGCTGGCTTTGAACAATTTTCTCAAAACATCCTGTTATTTCATGGACAGCATTATCATTCCGTGTCAATGCCATAACTGTGCCAAGTTTAGGAGCATTTTCCAAGAGAGTAGCGACATCAGCGCGTAGTTTTTTTGCTTTTCCAATTGTACAATAAGCCGCAATGAGTTCTGCTTCAGATATACCAATAGAGTCCGCGAAATCGCGGTTACGCATCTCTTTTTTTTCTTCACGCAAGCGAATAATCATTTCGGCTGTGTATGACATGGGCTTATCCTTATGTTACCTGTTTGAGGGTTAATTGTTTAATTTTTCAACTCAAAGACAGTAAGTCGAACCACTATCAACTAATGGTTCAACCTACTACCAAATAAGCCCTTTTTTTATTAACAGTAGAACAATAAAAACCGATAAATTGCAAAAAGCTAAAGCGTAAACCTCAAAATCTGTTGTTTAGAGAACAAGAAGAACAGAAACACAATGACTTATTCTTTATCGATCTAACCTTTTTAATTGATCTAATGGTTAACAAAAGTAACTAAAATTTTTGCACGAACGAAACTTTAAAGTTGCGACCAGGCTGAGTATAATAATCCTTCGGCGTTGAGCTTTCACCGGAAGGAAGATCTGATACATTCCAATATTTTTGATTGAACAGATTATAAACACCAGCCCTTATAACAGGACCCTTTTCACCAAATGGCTTCAACCAACCTGACACATCAATAATATTATAACCTGGAATTTTTTGATAGTCCGATTCCTTAGCAACTTTATCGCGTTTGGCAGATGAGGTAAGAACAACGTCTGCTCCCCAGATTTCTTTTGCATATCCGATCCCAACAATCGCTTTTAAAGCTGGAATTGAGTTAAGATATTCATCTTTATCAAGATCTTTTCCTTGCGAATAGGCAAGAGCAAAATTGCTATGGAATCCACCATTAAGAGCCAAATGTATTTTGGCTTCAGCACCATAAATACGCACATTCGCACGATTTATGTAATGGCGACGCGCAAATTTGAATTCCTCTGATGGCCCTTTATCTATAGTATCTATGAAGTCCTTGTATTGATTAAAAAAGGCACTGACTGAACCGCCGAAATTTCCATTTCCATACCTTATACCAACATCATATCCATTGCTTGTTTCTGCTTTAAGATCAGGGTTTCCCTTCACATAATAAGCAGAGGGTTTTATATAAGAGACATAAAGTTCTGGAATACGTGGTGCACGAAAAGCTTGCGCCCATTGAGCATAAAGTGTTACTTGATTACGAACATCCAGCTCCATACGTAATTTGGGAGAAAAACGTGAACCATTTCTTTCTGGAGGAAATTTGTCAGAAATCAGAGCTTTCTCATAAGAGGACGTTTTTTGAGGGATATATTTAAACCAATCATAACGAACTCCAGGTGTTATACGGAAATGGTTATCAGCAAAGCCAATTTCATCTTCGAAAACAAAACCCAAATTATAGCCATTCGCATCTGGTGAATCTGACCGATTA
Source organism: Bartonella sp. CL266QHHD (assembly GCF_042195355.1). NCBI lineage: Bacteria > Pseudomonadati > Pseudomonadota > Alphaproteobacteria > Hyphomicrobiales > Bartonellaceae > Bartonella > Bartonella sp. CL266QHHD. The sequence goes on along the minus strand of NZ_JBHIOD010000058.1, from coordinate 60,886 downwards.
GCGGGTACAAAGAGACAGCCCCGTGCATTTTCCGCCAAATGACAATTATCTTTCCCTAACAAATAATGATGAAATTTAGATGATAAAACATTAGTGGCAATCTTTAACGTATGATCTACAGTGCCAATATGAACTTTCTTGAGAGCGTTAGCATTGATACCATAATTAGTATTACGCAAAAAATTATCTCTCAAAAAATCCCCTTTGGGGGCCCTAACACGAAATCCGGTCAGAATATGACGATTTGACTGTCTTTGCCAATAAATCTGCCCACGAAATGCATCAAAAAGTGCATCTTCATTGCCATTATAGTCATAAGAAAGAGAAAGGCGTTCACGGAGTTTGTCGTCCTTATCATAAACAGAACTAGGGGCATAATATCTCTCAGAAGCATTCAATGAATGTGTATCAATGGTGTGACCAAAACGCTCGGCGGTAAAACCAAGTCGGTGATTATCATCAAGGTATTGGTGAATTTTAAAGAGCAAATTATTTTGATCAAAATGAGCAGGGTTTTTACGTGTGCGCTCTCCATAGCCCTCTAAGGTTCCCATATTTTTGCGCTCATGACCTTCCGCATAAGAACCCTGGAAAAGCAAAAACGTTTGTTGAGCACGCATTGCAACAGCTTGATCTACGTGCCAACTATTATCAACAGAATGATAACCACCTTTTATAAGACCACCCCAATTTTTTCCTTCTGTGATAAGATCTTCAGGATCAAGGGTACGCAAAGCAACAATTCCTCCTAGCGCACCAGATCCATAAAGGCTAGAATCCGATCCTTGAATAATATCAAGTGTGGAAAGTGCACCAAAATCAAACGTTGTGTTACCACTATTTCCGCGGAATATATCGTCCAACCATGGAAGAACGATACCATCCATCGTTGTAAGAATACGGCTTGCCTCTAAACCACGAATGACAAAACTGTTATTCCCTGGGTTATAGGATACGGATGGATCAAGGCGATTAATATCATAGGCATCAGTTATTTGTTTTTCACGAATATCTTTCGCGGTTTTTCGACTCGTCAAAATAGTGACCGAATCCAAGGCCGTCCCTATTTTTTTCTCTTCAATAACAATTGGTTTGAGTTCAGTGACAGAAGCTCCATCATTACTTCGTGCGAAAACAAATGAAGGTATACAGACCGATAATGCACTTAAAATCACACAGCTTTTATAGATATTTTTTCGTCTTATTTGCATAACACATCACAACCCTTTTAACGTCCCCTCTCTGTTTTGAAATTTTATTTACATACAAAAAGGCTGGACCCGCTGATTAAAACTTGCCAGCCAAGTAGAAATGATTTTGAAAACAACACAAAATCACTGGAAAACCATATTAAACATGACAAAATCAGTCAAGAAAAAAGTTGCAATTTCAAAATAGCCTGTTTTAATGAGATTGAACACCAATATTAAGCTTAAAATAGTGGCAGAAAAAACGATGAATTTTGCAAATACGAAGCAATTATTAACTCTTTGGATTGGTGCATTTGTTGGAGCTTTCTTTTTGCATGTATTATTGGGAGCGCAGTTTTATTTTCAAAGTATTGGTGTAAGTAATGGCTTGCTCTCGTCGGAGATTATGCTGACTTTTGCGCAAGAAACTGTATATCCGGATGTTGATACAGATTTGCCAGATATTCATACAGAGTCGGATATTAATACAGAGCCAGAAGTATTACAGTCTGATCTCCTAGAGCAGGAGTTAGAAGGATTGCAATCCGTGGATGAAGTTCAATCGCAAGAACCTCAGCATATAGTAGAACAGGATGACTTAAAGTCTTTAGAAGACCCCCTTCCTCAAAAAGTGGAGCATAAAGCGTTTATCAAAAAAACAATACCGATGCCAAAGGCTGTAGTAAAGCGCTCCAATACAAAGGCGGTACGTTCTTCTTCCACCAATAAGGGCGGTGTTACAGCAGGGACTGAAGATATGTTGTTAATGGAGTGGTTAGCAAAGGTACAGTCACAATTAGAAAGGCAAAAAAATTATATTGTGGGACAGCGTACCAGTCATACAAAAGGAACGGTGAAGTTAGAATTTATGGTACATGAGCAGGGGAGTATTTTTTCTAGTCGTGTAGCAGTCTCTGCTGGTGATCCGGAACTTGATCGATTAGCGATGGCGGCACTTCAACGCATTGGTTCTTTTCCACCACCACCACCATCAAAAGTGAATAAAACAATCAGAGTATCCCTAATATTTAGCTGATTTCTTATGCGGGGCGCTTTTCTTATAATATATTGATTTATAATGATTGTTTATAATTTTAATGAAAGTTAAAATATAGTTTGTTCTAATTTTTTTGACGTTGAATTAATCAAAACCATTCGCTTACTTATGATATAAGTTGAGGGGGGAGCATGAATAAAAACTTCTAAAAAGCAGCGAATATACTTCTTATGAATGCTCTAAATGAAAGGGTTGTTGCAACATTGGGAGTTATGGGATGATAGAGCTATAGCTTTTATTAAGTAATTAAGTAAAGGTTAATCGTGTCTAATCGATTTTTATACCGTTCGTGAGAGGATTTTCGTAAGTACTTTCCAGATACACCGTTGTGAAATAGACTTAGAAATATTAAAATAAAACAAGAATATCAATAAGAAAAACATACTATTTTGGGATGCTCTGTTTTTGTGTGAAGGATGTGAACTTATATGTAAAAATGAGAAAAACAAAAAGCAAAGCTTCATCTTCATCATTAAAAGATATTGACATATTTAAAAGTCGTAAAACCGAATGAAAGGGAAGGGGCAGAAGAAAATTGTTTGTCTTTAAGGCTTTCTAACTCAATGAGTCTGTCTTTCTGTTATCAGAGATAATCCAAACGATATATATAACAACCTACTCTCTATTTGGTATAGAAATGTTATAAGCAGAAAAAAATAGTTTTAAAATATGCTGTTTCACAAGATTTGAATATTGACTAATAAGCAACAGTAAAAGGATGAGCTATTTGTTTCACTCTTCTCTTATATTTGTAATCTCTATGATATTGTCGTTTATGTTGAGAAGAAATGAACTATTTGTATGACATGTTGATTTATAATGATAATTCATCATTTTGTATTTAGAATAAAAGACCCGAATAGCGCAGGGTTTTCTTATTTTGAATTTATTGATACTGAATCAATTAAAATTACTTGCTTATACATCATAAGAAGGCTGGTATGTGGGTACTATTTAAAAAGGAATAAAAACACTTCTTATGAATGCTTTCAAATGCTATTTGGGAAGTTAAGGCATATTATTTCCGTCGACCAGAAAGCAGATCGGTTTTTATATCTATTTTCCCAGTGAGTCTTGCTTTGTAGACACCATAATTTTCCATGACACGCATCACGTAATTACGTGTTTCTGTATAAGGAATACGTTCAATCCAATCAATGACGTTATCGAGAGATTGTCCTCGAGGATCGCCATAACGTTTTATCCATTCATTGACTCGACGGGGACCCGCATTATAGCCAATAAGAGTTAGTATATAGGATCCATTAAAACGTTCTAATTGTTCATTGAGAAAATGGGCACCTAATGTTGCATTATAATGAGCATCACTGCTAAATTTTTTAGGAGACCATGCGATTGAGTATTTTTTTGCCAGTGCTTTTGCTGTTGTAGGAAGCAATTGGAGTATACCTTGTGCACCTGCTTTTGATATGGCTGTTGGATTAAATTCGCTTTCTTGGCGTGCAATGGCATAGATAAGCGATTTTTCTTCTACAGAAATATTAGCAGAAGCTGGTATAGCTCCCAGAGGATGAGAGAGTGCACCAACATTTTTTCCCTGAAAAGCAGCCATTTTTCCAATTTTGAGGCTGGTATAATAGTCTCCATTTTTTTCTGCCATAACAGCCAGAAGAGCTAATTCACCGGGGCTTTCTATTCTTTTTCCGAGCTCTCTATAAAAAATTTTAGCAAAATCAGCATAGCCGGCTGCTTCAAGACGTTGAATTGCTTTGATCGCTTTTCGTGCACTAAAATGTTGTCGCTCAGCGGTTGTTGGTTTGGGAAAGAAAACTTTAAGCTTTTTTTGGTTGAGTCGTTCAGCGGCTAATTGACCATAGTAAGTTGCACCAAAATGAGCAGCGCGATGAAAGTATTGCTGGGCATTTTGATGTTCTTTTAGCGTTTCTGCTGTTCGTCCCATCCAGTAATATCCACGTGATGCATAAAAAGGTAAAGAAGAGAGTTGAGGAATACGTGAAAAATGCTGCATTGCTAATTTAGGGTTATGAAGAAACCGTAGTGCATACCATCCTGCATGAAACTCAGCATCGACGGCTAATGCAGATGTTATACCAGTGTGCATTGCAACGAGTTGATAAGCAATTTTTGGTTTGTTTAAATCGAGCATTTCACGAGAAAGGGCGCGTTGTTCTTTCCACAATGAATGAGGGTTCATAAGGCGAAATGCATCGTTTGATGTTTTCATCATGAGTGCTGCGGCTGCATCATATTGCTCTGTTCGTCGAAGATGGCGTATTCGAGCAAACTGAAAAAGAGGATCTTTTTGCCATGATCTCTCTACAGCTTTTAATTTTTGTGTAGCTCTAGGATCATTTTTTTCAACGGCCACAAAAGCATTAAAAAGAGATTGAGCATGGGCTAATTTTGCAACGCGTGCTGCTGAATCAAAACGATGTGCATACAGCATAAACTGCATGCGTTTCAAATGATCAATAGGTTTTAATGCAGCGCTTGCATTTTTAAGAACAAATACTTCTTCTTTTGCACTGAGTTGTGTTTTATGCCACCATGGAGCAATAATGTGTTGAGCACGAGTGGTTTGTCTGGTTTCGATAAGTGCTTTAGCGAAGAGAGCCATCCCTTGTGCTGTTTGGGGCGGGTGATGAGAAAATTTTTGGATGATTGCGCGTGTAACGTTGGTTTCGTTAAGAAAAGCACGTTCAGCATTGCGTTGCATCGTTTCTATACCTGGCCATCCTTTTAGCATGTTGATTGCATTAAATATTTCAGAACTTGGTATATTCGCTTGGTTTGATACCCCCAGCGCCCATGTCAAAATATGACGATCAAGGCTATGTTTTTCCATTGAATTACGAAGATTTATTGTTTTTGCAATATTGTTGTTTGCTAGTGCATCTAGCCCAGCTTTCAGTTGCTGAAGTGTAGCAGTATTGTGTGATGTCGTGTGTATCTGTTGAAGAGAGTCTTGAGCTTCTTTTGTGGTAAAGGGAGTAGGGCGAACCAAAGGGATTGGCGCTTTCCCTTGCAAAAGGGGTGTTTGCGCGTATGCACTTGAAAATAAAATTCTTATTGCCAGTATAAGTGCAGTAAAGGTTGATACGAAAAGAGAGGTGGAGAATACACGCATAGAGAAAAGACCTTGAGACCTTGCTTTTTGTAAAAACTTAAGGATTTATAGAACACAAGCGTGAAAAACGCGTTAATATAGACGGCTTATTTTAAAGAACTGTTCAACATTTAAGGAGGGGCATTTTCATCTTATGAGGGCTTTTTTTGAAATTCATCTTGCTTCAATGATAGAGCAAGATTATGCTCTATTTAAAATTTATAAAAGGCGATTATAAAAAAATAAAAGCAAACATTATAGGGAGTTTATCATGCTCAAGGGAGCTATAACTGCGCTTATCACACCGTTTGATAACAAGGGCGCAATTGATGAGAAGGCGTTTTGTGATTTTGTTGAATGGCAGATCACACAAGGGATTAACGGTGTAAGCCCTGTTGGGACAACAGGTGAATCAGCAACGTTAAGTCATGAAGAACATAAGCGGATTATAGAATTGTGTGTTGAGCAGGTTGCAAAGCGTGTTCCTGTTGTTGCTGGAGCGGGATCAAATAGCACAAGCGAGGCTGTAGAGCTTGCACAATACGCGCAAAAAGCTGGTGCAGATGCAGTTTTGGTTGTCACTCCCTATTATAATAAACCAAATCAATCTGGTTTATACAAGCATTTTTCTTCCATTGCCAAAGCTGTTTCTATTCCGATTATAATTTATAATATTCCTGGTCGTTCTATTATCGATATGGCTGTAGAAACGATGAAAGACCTTTATCAAGATTTTAACAATATCATTGGTGTTAAGGATGCAACGAGCAGAATTGAGCGCGTTAGTGAACAAAGTGAAAAGTGTGGAAAAGATTTTGTGCAGCTTTCCGGTGATGATTGTACGGCGTTAGGTTTTAATGCACATGGAGGTATGGGGTGTATTTCAGTTTCCTCCAATGTTGCTCCGAAGCTTTGTGCAGAACTTCAAGCAGCTTGTTTTCGTGGTGATTATAAAACAGCACGAGAATTAAATGATCGCTTGATGCCTCTTAATCGTGCTGTGTTTATTGAACCTAGTCCGGCAGGTATTAAATATGCTGCTGCAAAATTAGGATTTTGTGGTGATACTGTGCGTTCTCCTATTGTTCCATTAACAGAAAGAACAAAGAAGATTATTGATGCAGCCCTCAGTCATGCTGGTCTTTTAAAAGCATAAAATGATATTGACAAAGCCATGAATAAAAAAAAGAACGCGCCCGTACGGAAAATAATTGCTGACAATCGTAAAGCACGTTTTAATTTTGAAATCCTTAATAATCTCGAGGCTGGTCTTGTCCTTCAGGGAGCGGAAGTGAAGTCCTTACGTTCTAATCATGCCAATATTGCTGAAAGCTATGCGAGTTTTGAGAATGGGGAATTATGGTTAGTAAACAGCTATATTCCTGAATATACGCAGGCTAATCGTTTTAATCATGAACCACGACGTTTGCGCAAATTATTACTTTCAAAACGTGAGATGGCACGTTTTTTTAATGCAACGTCTCGTGAAGGAATGACACTTGTTCCTCTCAAACTTTATTTTAATGAACGAGGGCGCGTTAAGTTGGAGATCGCTCTAGCGCGGGGGAAAAAGCTTCATGATAAGCGCGAAACGGAAAAAAAACGTGATTGGGGACGTGAAAAAGCAAGACTTTTAAAAAGATATGGATGATGGATGCAATTTCGATATTCTTTATTTATAGCACTTTTAAAAACAGTTTTAGTATTGATCTAAGTATGTTTTTGCTGCTTGAAAGATTTGGTGAAACATGGCGTCTGTCAAGCGCCCAGTATTTGTATTATAACGAGAACAGTGATAGCTCGAAAAGATGCGTAATCTGCCGATGTTATTGATTTCACCATGTCCAAAAGGGTGAGATAAAACTTTTGCATTAAGGGCACGTATCGTTGAATGGTGCGCAATGGTGCCTAAGGTAATAACGGCTTTAAGTTTGGGAAGATTTGTTAAAAGAGGTGAAAAGAAATAGCGGCACGTGTTAATTTCTGCACCGGTGGGTTTATTTTCTGGTGGAACGCAACGAACAGAGTTAACGATTGCTGCATCAATAAGTTCAAGAGTATCGTCTGCTCTTTCTTCAAAGGTTCCTTGGGCAAAACCAAACTTTTTTAAAGTTGAATAAAGTAAGTGCCCAGCATAATCACCAGTAAATGGACGTCCAGTTCGATTTGCTCCGCGCAATCCAGGAGCAAGCCCAACAATAAGAAGGCGTGTTGTGTCGGGCCCTTTATGAGGAAAGAATGGGCGCACCGGTGCGTTATACCAACTTGGTTCTTTTACACGCCAGCCAGCGATAAATTGATGAAGCCTAGGACATAAATTGCAATTTTGGGGTGGTTCTGGGCAAAGTGATGTTAATTGGCTATTCATGGTGTTAGGCATTAATCGTTTTTCTATTTTTTTGAGTCTTTTATAGCGTATATGACGGGTTATGTTTTGATAAACAATCTATAATGAATATAAATAAACTTTTTTAGAAGAAAGTTTAATATAAACTTATTGCTAATTATTGTGTAAGAGGTCATCTTTCAGTAATTTATTCGATGAATAAGAGTGCAATACACATGATGTTCAAAGAAAAAAAGTTTTCTCTTTAGATAAAGATATTATCATAAAAAGTATGCGTAAGGCTGCCGTTATTGCAAAGGATTTTAAATAGCTGGTATTCCTTTTAAAAGGATGAATACTCCAGACAAATATTTTGTCAAGAAAGACCGTCCTTTGTTTGAAGTCAATCTATTGGAATGCTTTTACGAGAAACTTTGATAACGAGCATGAATAGGTTATACATTTTTATAAATTTTCCAAGAATTTTCTTAAATAAGTTCTTTAATCAAAAAATATAAAAGTTTGTGTTGTTTTTCTTGTGTTTTATTTTGATTATTGTATATACTCCCTTATCCGCTATTAAATTTTTTTATTTGAGAAAGAGGCATAAATGGCCCGCGTAACGGTAGAAGATTGTATTGATAAAGTTGACAACCGCTTTGAGTTGGTACTTTTAGCAGGTCATCGGGCGCGTCAGATTTCACAAGGAGCCCAGATTACGGTTGATCGCGATAATGATAAAAATCCAGTTGTTGCTTTGCGTGAAATAGCAGAAGAAACATTGTCGCCTGCTGATTTAAAGGAAGACCTTATTCATTCGCTGCAGAAGCATGTGGAAGTAGATGAGCCAGAAATGGCAAGTGAATTTATTACCCATTCAGGTGAAGCTGAAAGTGTTTTTAATACGTCATCGCAAGAAGAAGGTACTTCATTTGATCATATGTCAGAAGAAGAGCTTTTAGCGGGTATTGAAGGTTTGGTTGTTCCAGAAAAAAGTGACGATTATTAATTGCAGCAATTTATGTTACAGGAGTAAAGATACTTTGTCATGTGAGGAGCAATTATTTTTCGTGTCTTTTATTAATAGGACGTGTTCAATAAAGATTAGGGGTGTGAAAAGATAAAGGATATGCTCGTATGATGCGTCAGTGTGAGCTTGTTGGACGTGTTCAACGTTACAAGTCTGACGTAGATGAGGCTCTTTTAAACAGGGCCTATGATTATGCAATGAAAAAGCATGCGCATCAAAAGCGTGCGTCAGGTGATCTTTATTTTTCTCATCCTTTAGAAGTTGCTGCTATTTTGACAGATATGCGGTTGGACGAGGCAACGATTGCTGTTGCTCTTTTGCATGATACAATTGAAGATACAAGCGCTACACGAGCAGAAATTGATCAGCTTTTTGGTTCTGAAATTGGGAAGTTGGTTGAAGGGCTTACAAAGCTTAATAAGCTTGATCTTGTATCAAAGAAAGCCGTACAGGCAGAAAATCTTCGTAAACTTCTTATTGCTATTTCTGATGATGTTCGTGTTCTTTTAGTCAAACTTGCTGACCGTCTTCATAATATGCGTACCCTTGGTGTTATGCGTGATGATAAACGTCGGCGAATTGCTGAAGAGACGATGGATATCTATGCGCCACTTGCAGGCCGTATGGGTATGCAGGATATGCGTGAGGAATTAGAGGATCTCTCTTTCTTTTATTTAAATCCAGAAGGTTATCGTACGATTACCAATCGACTTTCTGAATTATTGAAACACAACCGTGATTTGCTTTCCACAATTGAAAATGAATTGACAAAACTTTTTTTGGAGCATGGCATTAAAGCAGATGTTAAAAGCCGTCAGAAAAAATCTTATTCAGTCTTTCGCAAAATGGAAAGTAAAGCATTATCTTTTGAACAATTATCGGATATTTTTGGATTTCGTGTGATTGTTGAGTCCGTGAATGATTGTTATCGTGCTCTTGGTGTCATTCATACGACATGGCCAATGGTTCCTGGTCGTTTCAAAGATTATATCTCTATACCAAAGCAAAATGATTATCGTTCTATTCATACAACAATTGTTGGCCCTTCAAGACAACGTGTTGAGTTGCAAATTAGAACGGCTGCTATGGATGAAGTTGCTGAATATGGGGTTGCTGCTCATTCCATATATAAAGAGCGCGGTTCCAATTATTCGACTGTGAAGTTATCAAGTGAAACGAATGCCTATGCATGGTTGCGTCAAACGATACAATCTTTGTCTGATGGAGATAATCCAGAAGAGTTTTTAGAACATACAAAACTTGAGCTTTTTCAAGACCAAGTTTTTTGTTTTACGCCGAAAGGTCGATTAATTGCTTTTCCTAAAGGAGCTACGCCTATTGATTTTGCTTATGCCGTCCATACAGACATCGGTGATTCTTGTGTGGGTGTAAAAATCAATGGTCGTATTATGCCTTTAATGACCAAATTAAAAAATGGTGATGAGGTTGATATTATTCGCTCACACGCTCAAATTCCGCCAGCAGCATGGGAATTTCTTGTTGTCACAGGTAAAGCACGTTCAGCTATTCGACGAGCAAGTCGTGCAGCGGTACGTAAACAATATTCGGGTTTAGGATATCGTATTCTCGAGCGTTCATTTGAATATATGGGAAAGCAATTTTCAAAAGACCTTTTGAAGAAAGTTTTGCCACGTTTAGCACGTAAAGATGTAGAGGATGTATTGGCTGCTGTTGGGCGTGGAGAGCTGTTTTCCGCTGATGTGATTAAAGCGGTTTATCCTGATTATCAAGATCACCGTGTGGTACAAAAGTCATCTTTTAGGCCTGGGGAAGAAGGTTGGTTTAATATTGAAAATGCTCAAGGTATGATTTTTAAAGTTCCAGAAAATGAAAAGAATGCAAAGGTCGAGAATCATCAATCTAAAGCATTGCCTATTAGAGGAACCCATGGAGATATACCCGTACGTTTTTCACCGGAAGGAGCAGTACCTGGAGATCGGATTGTTGGTATTATGCAGCCAGGAGCTGGGATCGTTATTTATCCAATACAGTCTTCAGCTTTGATGGCGTATGATGATCAGCCAGAACGATGGATTGATGTTCGCTGGGATATTGATGCCCAAATGAATGAACGTTTTCCTGCACGGATGAATATTTTGGTTGTAAATAGTCCTGGTTCTTTGGCTGAAATTACACAAATAATTTCTGCTAACGATGCCAATATCCAAAATTTATCTTTTATCCGTACAGCACCAGATTTTACAGAAATTATGATTGATTTGGAAGTGTGGGATTTAAAACATTTGAATCGTATTTTTTCTCAATTAAAAAAGGCAGGTTCAGTAAGTACAGTACGGCGGGTTCATGGATAAAAAGAAAGATTTAGCAATGAATACACAAGATGTCATTGATATTTTTAAACAAGCAGATGCTATTCTAGAAGGGCATTTTATTTTAACATCGGGACGCCATAGTGCGACTTATATGCAAAAAGCGAAAGTATTCATGCATGCTGACTTGACAGAAAAGTTATGTCGTGGATTGGCTGAAAAAATCAAAAAATCTATCGAGGAAAAAATTGATTATGTTGTTGGGCCCGCAATTGGCGGTCTTATTCCTTCCTATGAAACTTCACGTCACCTTGGTGTTCCTTCTCTTTGGGTAGAGCGTGTAAATGGCATCTTTGAATTGCGTCGTTTTGAAATCAAGAAGGGTGCACGGGTTGTTATTGTTGAAGATATTGTGACAACGGGTCTTTCCATTCGTGAGACTGTTGAAGCGCTTGTTGCAGCAGGAGCAGAGGTATTGGCCAGTGCATGTATTCTTGATCGTTCTGGTGGTAAGGTCAATGTTGGAGTTCCATTGATTGCGCTTGCTGAATACGAGATAACCTCTTATGCTAGTGATGCTCTTCCTGCAGAGCTTTCTGTTCTTCCAGCGATTAAACCAGGCAGTCGAAATATTTAATTGTCTTTCTATTTTTTTTTTGTGCAAAAGCTTAAAAAGATTAATTTGGATGATATAGGTTATTTCATTATCAAAAGATGTATATTGAGAGTCATATGCTTTTTCGTCGTCGAGAACCAATAGATTTTGTAACGCGTATTCGACTTTGGTTATGGCCACGTCGTTCATTTTCTCGCTCATTTTGCTACATATATAAACGTATTTTGCGTATATCAGCAACACCGCATGAAGTAGCATTAGGGGTTGCTGTTGGCATTTTTTTAGCTTGTTCCCCTTTCTTTGGGCTGCATATTATTTTGGCAATATTTTTTTCTTGGCTTTTGCGTGCAAACTTTGCTGCCGCAATCATTGGGACGATTTTTTCTAATCCACTCACATTTTTATTGATTATCATGGCTGATTATAAAGTAGGGTATTTTTGTTTATCACTTTTTAGCGATGTCAAAGAGATTTCTCTTTCGCAAATTCGTGCTCTATTTAATGGTTTGACATTGTCAAATCTCTCTCTCCTCTTTAAAGGCGCATGGGACACAATTATGAGTCCTATGATTTTAGGTGGAACTCTTTTAGGTATTGTTTTTGGTGGTTTATCTTATATAGGTGTTTACAGAGCAACGGTTCGTTTTAAACAAAAGCGATATCAAAAGATTATAAAAAAAAGGCGTTTAAAGAAGCGTTCATCGCCTGTATTAAAACAGAAATAAATTTGAGAAAGATCGGGTTAATATCTTATGATTATTGGTCTTGGAAATGATCTGGTTGATATACGACGTATTGAGAAAATGTTGGTTCGTTATGGTGAGCGTTTTATCCAACGTATTTTTACGGATATTGAAAAAAATAGATCTGAAAATCTCAAAAAAAGCTCCTCTTCCTATGCAAAAAGATTTGCTGCTAAAGAAGCATGTGCTAAAGCCTTAGGAACGGGAATCGCTTGTGGTATCAATTGGAAAGACATGGGGGTAGTTAATTTGCCATCTGGTAAACCAATAATGCAATTAACAAATCGTGCGCAAATACAACTTCAAAAGTTATTACCTCCTCATCATGATGCAGTTATTCATCTTAGCATAACAGATGATTTTCCTTGGGCACAGGCATTTATTATTATCGAAGCACTTCCACGTGGATAGATGGCGTGAGAGATTGTGCTTTTGTTATTTGAATATTATGATGAAAAAAAATTATATCTGTGATGAGAAGGCAGTTGGTGATGATCCAAAAAGATAAAGTGCATAAAAAAGAAAAAAAAGGTGGGATTCGTGAATTTATTTCTGTTTTAGTACAGGCTCTGCTTTTAGCAGCGTTTATTCGGACACTTTTTTTCCAGCCGTTTAGTATTCCTTCCGGTTCAATGCGTCCTACTTTGTTGGTGGGAGATTATCTGTTTGTTTCTAAGTATGCATATGGGTATTCTCATTTTTCCATCCCCTTTTCTCCCCCTCTTTTTTCTGGACGGATTTGGGCATCTCAACCTCAACGTGGAGATGTGGTCGTTTTTCGCTTACCAAGTAATCCGAAGATTGATTATATAAAACGCGTTGTTGGGCTACCAGGTGATCGTATACAAGTCCGTCAAAGTGTTCTTTATATTAATGATGAGGCTGTTTCACGTCACTTTATGGGGGAGATTAATAATTCTGATATAACAGAGGTTAACTATCCTGTTGAGGTTTATCGCGAGACAATGCCTAACGGTGTCAGTTATGATACACTTGATTTAGCTTTCATCCCGAAAGTTGATGATACAAAAGTTTTTGAAGTTCCTCAAGGACATTACTTTATGATGGGAGATAACCGCGACAATTCAGATGATAGTCGTTTAGATGTAGGCTATGTTCCAGAAGAAAATCTTATTGGTCGCGCGAGCGTGATTTTCTTTTCTATCAGTAACGGTTCAAGTGCTTGGCAGATTTGGCGCTGGCCATTTGATGTGCGTTGGAAACGTTTGTTTTCTTTCATAAATACGGTTCATGATTTGCCGCTTATCAAGCAAGGAAACAACGATGAAACGTCTCATGATTGATCAGCTTTTCAAGCTGACGGGGCATCGTTTTAAAGATGAAGAGAGGTTAACGAAGGCATTAACACATTCGAGTGTACAAGATTCGGAACAGGGAAATTATGAACGACTAGAGTTTTTAGGGGATCGGGTTTTAGGGCTTTTGATTGCTGAAATGCTGTATCAACTTTTTCCTCAGGCAAGTGAAGGTGAATTATCAGTCCGTTTGAATCATCTTGTTAATGCGCAGACATGTGCTGATATTGCGCGTGAAATGAGGCTTCCTGATATGATCCGTGTTGGTTTTGAGATGAAAAATTTCGAGGGGCGTCGACTTATCAATATGCATGCAGATGTCGTGGAAGCTTTGATTGCCGTGATATATCTCGATGGAGGATTGGAAAGCGTTCGCCCTTTTATTCAAAAATATTGGCAAAGTCGGGCAAAGAAAATGGATGCTGGTCGACGTGATGCCAAGACAGAATTACAAGAATGGGCGCATATCCAAGGCAATGCACAACCACATTATCAGGTTATCAAACGTTCAGGTCCCGATCACGATCCTGTTTTTATGGTAGAGGTCAGTATTTCTGGGTTTGCTTCAGAGATTGGGCAGGGAAGCTCCAAAAGATATGCCGAAAGAATGGCAGCTGAAAAAATTTTGCGACGAGAGGGTGTATGGAAAACAGTGGGAAAAAATGATCATGAGTGACGTTATGAAAACGCGTTCTGGGTTTGTTGTGCTTATTGGGATGCCTAATGCCGGTAAATCGACACTGGTTAATCAATTGGTTGGAACAAAGGTTTCAATTGTAACGCATAAGGTACAAACAACACGAACTTTAATCCGCGGTATTGTCATTCATGATGATGTGCAAATTGTGTTGGTCGATACACCGGGTGTTTTTCGTCCCCATAAGCGCTTAGAACGAGCCATGGTCTCTGCTGCTTGGGGAGGGGCTAAGAGCGCTGATGTTCTACTCGTTTTAATCGACGCTCAAAATGGTCTTTCGGATGAAGTTGATATGATGTTAGATATTGTAAACAATCTGAAACAAGAAAAAGTTCTTGTTCTTAATAAGGTTGATACAGTTGTTAAATCATCTCTTCTAGCGTTAACCACTAAAATAAATGAACGTGTAAAGTTTGCGCAAACATTTATGATTTCTGCTCTAAACGGTTCTGGTTGCAAGGATTTACTTCATGCGTTGAGTAATATGATGCAGGAGGGGCCATGGTATTATCCGGAAGATCAAATTTCTGATATGCCCATGCGTCATCTTGCTGCTGAAATTACGCGTGAAAAACTTTTTCTTCGTCTTCATGATGAACTTCCTTATTCCTCAACGGTTGAAACAGAAAGCTGGGAAGAGCGTTCAGATGGTTCCGTTAAAATTAATCAAGTTATTTATGTCGAGCGTGAGAGTCAGAAAAAAATTGTCTTAGGAGCAAAAGGCGATACAATTAAAGCGATTGGACAAGCAGCACGTAAAGAACTCATGGAAATTATGGATCAAAAGGTTCATCTTTTTCTCTTTGTGAAAGTGCGCGATAATTGGGATACCGATCCAGAACGTTATCGCGAAATGGGATTGGATTTTTTAAAATAAGATTTTAAAAAAATAATTAAAGTAAAATGAAGTGGAAAGAACAAGCCGTTATTCTTGGTACACGCCAATATGGTGAAACAAGTGTTATTCTTGAGATTATGACACGTGAACATGGTCGTTATATGGGGGTGGTAAAAGGGGGGCGGTCGCGTCGTATGGCAGCTCTTCTTCAACCTGGAAATTTTGTGGAGGCTGAATGGTGGGCTCGTTTAGACGAACATTTGGGACTTTTTCGGCTTGAAGCTCTTGATTTACATGCGGCACGATTAATCTGTCTACCAGAAGCACTTTATGCTTTGCAATTGATAGCTTTTCATTTGCGGCTTCTTCCCGAACGTGATCCGCACCCCATTTTATATGATATTTTACACCTTTTTATGCAGAATTTTGATGAACCATTTGTAAATGCAGAATTGCTTGTACGTTTTGAAATGCGGCTTCTTGAAGAACTTGGTTTTGGTCTTGATTTATCTTGTTGTGCTGCAACAGGTCGTCAGGAAAGGCTTCATTACGTATCACCAAAATCTGGACGGGCTGTCTGTGAAGAAGCAGGGGAACCTTGGAAAAAAAAGCTTCTCATTCTACCACAGTTTCTTGTACAAAGAGCGACTCGTCCTGCTGATTTTAGTGACATAATAAATGGTTTTATACTGACGGGTTTTTTTCTTATGCGTCATGTCTGGGAGCCACGAGATATAAAGCAGCCGTCAGTGCGCATGAATATGATACAATTGTTTGAGCGCCAATTTGGTGTGCAGGCATTAATTGGTTGATCTGATGATAATTGAATGGGAAAATGAGAATTTTAAAGACAATTGCTGAAGTCCGCCAATATACTTCAGAGGAACGACGTTTAGGTTTTTCGATTGGTTTTGTTCCAACAATGGGGGCATTGCATGATGGACATCTTGCATTAGTACAGTATGCAAGAGCAATGTGTGATCGCGTAGTGGTTTCTATTTTTGTCAATCCAAAGCAATTTGGACCTCAAGAAGATTTTTCTCAATATCCAAGAGATTTGAAGGGCGATTGTGCTTTGTTAAAAGAAGCAGGTGTTGAATGTGTTTTTGCTCCTTCTGTAGATGAAATGTGGCCACTGGGGAATGATACAATTGTACAAGTGAAAAAATTATCACGTATTTTGATGGGAAAATTACGTCCGGGGCATTTTTGTGGTGTAACAAGCGTTGTTGCTAAACTTTTTAACATTGTCCAACCAGATAAGGCTTTTTTTGGGGAAAAGGATTTTCAACAAATTTTAATTATTCGGCGTATGGTTGAAGATTTGGCTTTTCCTATTGAAATCGTTGGAGTTCCTATTCTACGGGAGTCAGATGGTGTAGCTTGTTCTTCACGCAATCAGCTTTTAACATTAGAAGATCGTAAAGCTGCCAAAATTATTCCTGAAAGTGGAAAAGCTGCTGAAAAGCTTTATCATGAAGGTGAACGGTCGGTTGATAAATTATGCAAAACTGTTCGTGATATTTTACAACAAGAAACGCGTGCAATCATTGAAGCGATAGATTTACGGGATATGGAAACTTTATGCGTGGTTAAAGGAACATTGAATAAACCGGCGGTTTTACTCCTTACTGTCCGCTTTGGTGAGGTAAGGCTGATTGATCAATATATATTGCAAGAGAAGAGTGGAAAATGAGTGTACATAAAACCGTAAAGCGTATAACATCTTCCGAAATACGTGCAAGAAAGGGACAACAGCCAATTGTTTCTTTAACAGCTTATCAAGCTTATACTGCGCGGATTGCTGATCCATATTGCGATATCCTTTTGGTTGGTGATAGCGTTGGGATGGTTGTGTATGGGTTTGAGACAACGCTTCCTGTTAATTTAGATATGATGATTTCACACGGGAAAGCCGTGGTGCGTGGATCTCAAAAAGCTCTTGTTGTTATTGATATGCCTTTTGGTTCTTATGAGGAAAGTCCAGAGCAAGCTTTTTTAAATGCATCGCGCATTCTTGCACAAACGGGGTGTGGTGCAGTTAAGCTTGAAGGGGGCGTTTATATAGCCGAAACAATAGATTTTTTGTGTAAACGTGGCATTCCAGTGATGGGGCATATCGGTCTTACACCCCAAGCAATGAATCGTTTTGGTGGTTTTAAAACACAAGGACGCAAGGAGAATGATTGGCAAAGAATTGAAGCAGATGGAGCAGCGATTGAAGAGGCAGGTGCTTTTGCTGTTGTTTTAGAAGCAATGGTCGAACCTTTAGCGGTGAAACTGACAAATAAGCTTTCTATCCCTACGATCGGTATAGGGGCGTCCAATCAATGTGATGGGCAAGTATTGGTTATGGAAGATATGTTGGGCTATGGTTCTCATGTGCCAAAATTTGTACGCCGTTATGGAGACCTTGAACAAGCCATGGAAACTGCAATAAAGAATTATGCAGAGGATGTCACATCTCGTGCTTTCCCAGCGGATAATGAAGTTTATAAACTAAAATAAACTTCAGTTTAAGATGAAAGGTTTGACAAGAGAACATTTGTTATTTTGATAATGAATGTGCATTTTTGATATATTTTGTATGCAATTTGAACTGTGATTTTTTCCATTTCTTTAATGAAGTCACGCCTCTCATGCAAAACAGAACGCCATTGGGTCGCTAATTCACGTGCTTTTTTAAAGAAAGCTTTCTTAAGGTACCCAATCCTATTTCGCGACGGCGTTCGTGAATAGTATAGTGGTAAGTCCCTTATGAAGTGTATAAAATTTATAGAGCACTCCCGTCTTTACGCTTCATAAGAGAGCAAGCCGGCATCATCACGCACTTTGCCAATTTTCAATGTTGCGACAGCGCTTAGCACTTGAGATAGTTCATAAGAAGCATTTTAATTCTTTCTTTAAAAAGTTTTATCTACACGCCAGCCCCACTTGTGGTGTGCAAGAGAATGATTTTGATTGATTCAATATAAACAGATTTGAAATGAGTGAAGCTTACGATATTAGGAGCTCTCATTCAAAATGAAAAAACAATGAATTATTATTATAAGTCAGTGTGATGATTCTGTAATGACAAGGAATCAACAATGCGAAGAGTCTATAATCTTTGGGCATCCAAGTCATTAAAGCGCGTTAAAAATGCGTTTTCAATGTGTTGTGTAGAATAGGGGGATAAATTAAGATCATCGGGTAGAATATTATTGGGAGAGCCAAAATAGCGAAGGGCTTCTTCTGTATTAAATCCAGCAAGCGTAATCGCTTCATAATAGGCAGCAATACGGTCGGCTTGTTTAATTTTTTTTAAAAGTTTTTGAGAAAGATCAACGGGAAGAGAAAAGCGCATGTGGATAGCATCTTGGATGCGTTTTTCAACGCGTTCATATTGTTTTCCTATGACAGCTTTAAAAGGGGAAATCATATCGCCGATGACATATTCTGGAGCATCATGAAGAAGGGCATAAAGACATTCGTTGCTTCCCGATTGTGGAAAAAGTTTTTGAAATATTTGTTCAACCAAAAGTGAATGTTGTGCAACAGAATAGGCATGCTCTCCTCGTGTTTGACCGTTCCAACGTGCCACGCGAGAAAGTCCATGGGCAATATCTTCAATTTCAACATCAAAAGGAGAAGGGTTGAGAAGATCAAGTCGCCTTCCAGAGAGCATTCTTTGCCAAGCGCGGGCTTCTCCATTTTTTAATAATTCAGCTTTAGCCATGAGTGTTTTCTATAGTATTTTCAGGAAAGGTAAAATTCATATTTTCAGCAATGCTTATAGTGACAGGAATGTTTTTTACAGTAAAGGGGATGTTATGATCCATAGCATCTTTGACGTGGTCAATACGCATTAAAGCAAGAGCCTCATTTTCTACACATGTTCCCAAGTAGCCAATTACTTTTGTTTCTGCTTCAATGCTAGATTGAGGGGTTAATTCACACTGGCCTTTTACAATAAAAATACGGCGACGTGCTGCACGGCGGTGGTGCATTCGTGAAACAATTTCTTGTCCAATATAACATCCTTTATTGAATGCAAGTCCATTGATTTGATCGTAATTAATATCATGAGGAAAGACTTTGCCAACTTCATAGTCTTGACCACTTTCCGCAATTGCATAACGGATACGCAATCGATTCCATGTGTCATGATATTCTGAAGTTAAAAAAGGTTTTTTGCTATAGATTCGTATTATTTTTTCTTGTTGTGGGAAGCGTTTATCAACAAAACTTGAATCAAAATTTAAAGAATCTGATTCATTATTCAAAGAAACTGTAACAAGCTCTTGGAATGGTTGTGTAATTTCTACTTTTTTGCGCAGCTTATAGAGCAACAGACGCTTATGGAGCGTATCAGCTAAAGGCATCCTGATATCAATCAGGTAACCATCTTCTTTTTTTCCGATAAGAAAATCAGCAAGAACCTTTCCTTGTGGGGATAAAAGGGCTCCAGGGAAAAGTTCCTGTGGACTGATTTTTTTTACATCTGTCGTGATCAGGGATTGTAGAAAATCTGTTGCTTCTTCGCCTGTAATTTGAATAAGCCCGCGGTTTTTTAAGCAAATGGCATTTTGTTTTTTAATCATGGTTCTTGCCTTTCTGCTCAAAGTTACATAATCGATAAGTGAGCAATATGTAAGGAGCGTGGTTATGTTTAAAACATTTGATACAATTTTTAAAGGTGCAACACTTGTGAATCATGATGGAAGAAGCAAGCGTGATATTGGTATTACAAATGGTCGTATTGCTGAAATAGGCGATCTTACATGTGCATCGGCTAGTGAGGTCATTGATTGTACAGGGCTTCATATTTTACCAGGAATTATTGATAGCCAAGTGCATTTTCGTGAACCAGGAAATGAATATAAGGAGGATTTGGAAAGTGGCTCGTATTCTGCTGTGTTAGGGGGGGTTACGGCAGTTTTTGAAATGCCTAATACCAGTCCATTAACAACATCAGAAGAAACATTAAGCGATAAGGTTCAACGCGCATTTCATCGAATGCATTGTGATTTTGCATTTTGGGTTGGAGGAACGCGTGAAAATGCTCATGAATTGTCTGAATTAGAAAGACTTCCTGGTGCGGCTGGAATTAAAGTCTTTATGGGGTCCTCTACCGGTGATCTTTTGGTTGATGATGATGAAAGTGTACGCCTTATTTTGAAGAATACACGCCGTCGTGCGGCTTTTCATTCTGAAGATGAGGCGAGGCTCAAAGAGCGTAAAATATTGCGTATTGAAGGTGATGCATCGTCACATCCGATTTGGCGTGATGAAGTTGCGGCATTAAAATGTACGCAGCGTTTGGTAAAAATTGCTCATGAGACGAAGGCTCGCATTCATGTGTTACATCTTTCGACAGAAGAAGAAATTGATTTTCTAAAAAAACATAAGGATGTTGCAACAATTGAAGTGACACAACATCATTTGACACTCACGGCTGATGATTATAAGAAGTTTGGTACATTAATTCAGATGAATCCGCCTATTCGTGAATTGCGCCACCGTGAAGCTCTTTGGTACGGTGTTCAACAAGGAATAATTGATGTCTTAGGCTCAGATCATGCGCCTCATACTCTTGAAGAAAAACTTCAACCTTATCCCTCTTCACCTTCAGGTATGACAGGCGTGCAAACAACAGCAGCAATTATGTTGACACATGTGAATGCAGGAAAAATATCTCTTGAACGTTTTGTTGATCTCACTTCACATGGCCCTAGTCGTATTTTTGGTATAAGCTGTAAAGGGCGCATTGCTGTTGGGTTTGATGCTGATTTAACCATTGTTGATCTTAAGCGAGAGGAAATTATTACGAATAGCTTAATTGGTTCTCGCGCCGGTTGGACACCTTATGATGGTCAAAAAGTTAAAGGTTGGCCTGTTGGGACTATTATCCGTGGTATGCGCGTTATGTGGGAAGGTGAAATTGTCACACCTTCACAAGGAGAGCCTGTTAAATTTATGGAAACTTTGGTGTAAACAGATTAAAATTATAAGTATGCCGTAAAATACCATCCTTTAGAGTGGTGATATAGGGTATGTCAGCCTCTTTGATACATAAGTGTTTTTTTAATGCGTGGTGAATATTCTTAGGCTTGTTTGTAGAAACTATGCAGCAAATTACATGCGTTAGAAGCTAAGAGGAACCTTGTTCAACAAGAACCTAGATTATTTACAGAGCAAATTTAGTTAAAAATCTTCGTCCTTTGAGGTGTGGGGAGGAAGCCAAAGAGCGATTTTGTATGGGGAAAAAGGCGCTCATACGAATAAAAGCGTATCGAGACATTATTCTTTAAACGTCTCTCTATTTTCAGAGCTGGTTTATTGCTCCCCGCATTTGTGAAAGGAGTATCATTGATACCGCTAAAATTGAGAGAGATACTTTTTGTATAGATTAATTATTTATAATGCATGAGGAGGTTTTCAGATAAAGTTCTTCCTTCCTCAATGTATCTTTGATTGGCTTCAATGGCTTCTTGTGTACAATGATGATAATTTTCTGAGAAAGCACGATACGCTTCATTAAACGCTTCATAAAAATAAGCACGTCTTTGTGGAATGGGGTGTTCTGCTTCAATCAGTGCATTCATATAGTCATACCATTGGTTTGTTGGAGGCTCGCAAAGATTTTGGAGAGAATGCAATGATCCCAAAATTTCTGCTAGTCGGAGTAATTTTTTTTCATAAGGTGGAGATTGTTGTGCAAAGGTTGGCATTGAAATGACAAGAAATATTAAAATAATGATGTTCATCAATCTATTACGCATTATTTTTATTGCTTTCTTTGAATAAAACTCTGTAAAGATAAAATAATTTTGTCATGAGAACGGTGTAAAAAATAGAGTTAATTGCTACATTATTCTCAATTATTGATTATAAAATATAGGGCGTAAGAGGCTGTAAGGAACCCATTGTGGAATATTGAAAATACTGATGAAGCTTTGTGTAGTTTAAAATTTAAGATTTTCTTTCTGCAAACTATCTATTTTTCACATAGATTTATATTGTATTACCTATAGAATTTTTTCTAAGTTCGTTTTCTTTAAGGAGGGAAAGCATTTCTAATGATAGAACGCTTTTGTCCAATCAAATAAAATAGATTATTTTTATGATAAATGATGGATACAGCCGTGAATACAATGGGAAAATGGTAAGAAGAATTTACTATAAGATAAAAGTTTTTAGCCTAAACAGCGTAATACAATAATTTGAGATAAGATACATCTAAAAGGATCGGTGCATAATATCGTCCATGGAGTCAATAAATGAAAGAGTTGCGATTTTATAATACGCTGACACGTAAAAAAGAAAATTTTACACCAATAGATGCGACAAGAGTACGTCTTTATGTTTGTGGTCCGACAGTTTATGATTATGCGCATATAGGAAATGCACGCCCTGTCATTGTTTTTGATATTTTATTTCGTTTATTGCGTCATGTTTATGGTAATGAGCATGTTCTATATGCACGTAATATTACAGATGTTGATGATAAAATTAATGCACGCGCAGCTTGCGAATATCCAAACTTGTCATTGAATGATGCTATTCGTCAATTAACAGAACGTACATATTCTCAGTTTCAGCAAGATACAATAGCACTTGGTTGTCTTTTGCCAACCAGCCAGCCGCGCGCAACCGAGCATTTAGAGGAAATGCGCTCTTTAATTGAAAGATTGCTTGAAAAGGGGCACGCTTATAAAGCGGAAAACCATATATTGTTTTCTGTAAGTAGCATAAAAAATCCTCCCCATTATGGGGCATTTGCAAATCGTTCTTTAGATGAAATGAGGGCGGGGGCGCGTATCGATGTTGCTGCTTATAAAAGGGAAGAGATGGATTTTGTTTTATGGAAGCCTTCTGTGGAAGGAGAACCAGGTTGGGAATCACCGGGCGGAATTCCTGTTTTAGGTCGTCCAGGTTGGCATATTGAATGTTCTGCAATGTCAATGGCAAAGTTATTAGCGCCCTATGGCGGTGGTTTAACCTGTGATGATCCGACCGCCAATGTTTTTGATATCCATGGTGGTGGAATTGATTTAATTTTTCCTCATCATGAAAATGAGATTGCACAAAGTTGTTCAGCTTTTGGGACGGAGCGAATGGCTAATTTTTGGCTGCATAATGGTTTTTTACAAGTTGAAGGCAAAAAGATGTCGAAAAGCTTTGGCAATTTCATAACTATTCGTTCTGTTTTAGAGAATAATTTTTTGGAGTTTAATGGTATTTTAACCGATGAAATGAAGCAAAATTGGGCTGGTTTGTCTGCGCGTTTTTCGATGTTGCAAACGCATTATCGTGAACCACTAAATTGGACAGCGCAGCGTTTAATACAATCGAGCAGCGAACTGTATCGTTGGTATGAATGGCTTCGCAGCAAAAAGAGTGAGATGAAAAACAATGAAGCAATTGATGATACTTTGATAGATGCACTTAGTGATGATCTTAATACTCCAAAAGCACTGACTCTTTTGCGAAAATTTTATAAGGAAGGAAATGCTTTGGCTCTTGTAAATGGAATGAATTTATTAGGACTGTTAAGACAAGAATGGATTAAAGAAATAGATTGCCCATTATTTATAAGAAAAACTTTCCTTGATACAAAATTTATTGATCAGCGCATTGCCGAAAGACTAAGACTTATCCATAATAAAGAGTGGGAAGCTGCGGATACAATTCGTGATGAGCTTGCAGCCGAGGGGGTTCTTTTAAAAGACAGTAAGGATCCGCAGAGTGGTGAGCGCATAACTGTGTGGGAAATAAAGCGACACTAATGTCTCTATTCCAGCAGCTCCATAAAAAAGGAGAATATGATGGAATTTTTATATCATTATGGATATATCGCGCTTAAGCTGGCTGTAGGTCTTGTTGCCTTCTTATTTATTTTAAGAACGACGGGGCGGGGGAGTCTTAGTCAAATGACACCAGTTGATTTGGTCAGTAATTTTGTCATGGGAGGTATTATTGGAGGCGTTATTTATAATCAGAATATTAGTAGCATTCAATTATTGCTTGTTTTACTCATCTGGCAAACCTTGATTACATCTTTTAATTTTATTGCACGTTATTCAGTTTTTTTTCGTCGTCTTATTGCAGGGCGGAATGTCACATTAGTTTTAGATGGAGTTTTCCAAATGGATAAGATTAAGAACTTAGGGATCAATATTAATGATCTCATTACGATGTTACGTCTTAAAGGGTGTCACTTACATGAAGCTGCTTTTGTTCGTTTGGAAACCAATGGTGATTGCACTGTCATTAAAAAGGAAGAGGGAAAGAAATCGACGATTTTAATAGAAAATGGTGAAGTTATTGATGATGGACTTAAAGAGATTGGTAAAACAAAAAAGTGGCTTCAGGCAGAATTGAAAAAAAAACATGTAAAAGTTGAAAGTTTATTCGCAGCAGAGTGGTATGAAAATACAGATCAAAATAATAAATTGTATAGTGGATTATTTCTTGTTCCTTTTTCAAAAACAGTCTAACTTCAAAAAACGGGTAGGTATAGCTTATTGGAAGTATAATAAAGAGATAAATCTATAAATAACCACAGAGGGTATTTTGCCTGTTTGTGCGGATGATAGAGAAGTAAGGACTTTATGAAACGCAATGAAATGACAAAAACTGTATCATCAGATACAGGGAAGACTCTGCACACACTTTACAATTTATGGCCCTATATGTGGCCGGTAGGTCGGCGTGATCTAAAAATGCGTGTGCTATGGGCAATATTTTATCTTGTTTTGGCTAAGCTCGTTCTCATATCTGTACCGTATTTATTTAAATATTCTACGAATGTGCTTGATTCAAGCTTTCAGCTACCTGAATGGTTCCCATCCAGTTGGATTATTCCCATCATGCTCGTTTTGGCATACAATGTCGCGCGTATTATGCAGGCTGGATTAAATCAATTACGCGACTCCCTGTTTGCCACTGTTGGTCAATACGCTGTTCGTCAATTAGCTTATAAAACCTTTGTACATATGCATGAGTTATCCTTGCGATTTCATTTGGAACGCCGAACAGGTGGGCTTTCTCGTGTGATTGAGCGTGGAACAAAAGGAATTGAAGCGATTGTAAGATTTTCAATTCTTAGTACAGTACCGACAGTTTTAGAATTTATATTAACGGCACTGGTATTTTACATAAGTTATGGGTGGCATTATCTTCTCATCGTTGTTGCAACGGTTGGATTATATATCTTATTTACCATTAAGGCGAGTGATTGGCGTATTCGCATTCGACAAAAAATGAATACAGCGGATACTGAGGCGAATACTCGCGCTGTTGATTCTCTTTTGAATTTTGAAACGGTCAAATATTTTGGTAATGAAACTCTAGAAGCCGATCGATTTGATGCTTCTATGGTAGGTTATGAAAAAGCCGCAACGAAGATTTGGACATCGTTAAGCTGGCTTAATTTTGGTCAGACTCTTATCTTTGGTATTGGAATGACGATCATGATGCTGATGTCAGCTTATGAAGTTTTTTATAAGACACAAACTTTAGGAGATTTTGTTTTTATTAATGCGCTTTTAATGCAACTTTCTATTCCACTAAATTTTATTGGGTCAATGTATCGTGATATTCGACAAGGTTTAACGGATATTGAAGCAATGTTTGATCTTTTAGATGTTCAGAAGGAGATCGTTGATAAATCGGATGCTAAACCGTTAGAGATAAGCGATGGGACCATTTGTTTTCATCAGGTAAAGTTTTCCTACGATTCGAGACGTCAGATTCTCAGAGATATTGATTTTAAAGTTCCGGGAGGAAAAACAGTCGCCATTGTTGGTCCATCTGGTGCCGGTAAATCCACTATTTCTCGGTTGCTTTTTCGGTTTTATGATGTTGATGCGGGCTCTATCACAATTGACGGGCAGGATATTCGTGACGTAACACAAAAGAGTTTGCGTGAAGCGATTGGCATGGTCCCACAAGATACGGTGTTATTTAATGATACAATTGCCTATAATATTTGCTATGGGCGTCCAAGTGCTACAGATGAAGAGATGCGCAAAGCTGCTGAAATGGCACAAATATCAAAATTTATTGAAATTTTACCGGAAGGTTTTCAGTCTATGGTAGGAGAGCGAGGTCTCAAATTATCAGGTGGTGAAAAACAACGCGTGGCTATTGCCCGGACACTTTTAAAAGCTCCCCCACTTCTTATTCTAGATGAAGCAACGGCGGCTCTTGATACGGCGACGGAACAGGAAATTCAACAAGCATTAGATATTGTAAGCCGTGGACGTACAACATTGATTATTGCTCACCGTCTTTCTACTGTTATCAATGCTGATGAAATTTTAGTTCTTAAAAGTGGTCGTATTATTGAAAATGGGACGCATACAGAGCTTTTACGCAAGAAAGGTCTCTATGCTTCAATGTGGAATAAGCAGCTTGAAGCAACGAAAGCTGAAGAAAAGTTACGTAAAATGCGTGAAGAAGATGAGATGAGTGTTGTTAATCGTAAAAAATAAATAGAGCAAAATGTAATCTATATCTTTATATGGAGTGATTGATTAAATACATAAAAAGACACAAGAGGAACAAAAAGATTTGTTGCTTGTTTAAGTTTACGATGAATAGGAAATTATATGAGTATTCTGCAATCTTTCCATAATAGCTTTGTATCGGTTCATAAAGAAGGCTATCCTTTTATTGTAGCGTTTTTTGTTATTTCGCTCATTCTTGGTTGGATATGGAGTCCGTTGTTTTGGTTTGGTCTCATTCTCACGGTGTGGTGTGTATACTTTTTCCGTGATCCAGATCGTGTGATCCCTTTGAATTCAAATTGGGTTATGTCGCCTGCAGATGGGCGTATTTCATTTGTGGAATCATGTGTTCCACCTGAAGAATTAGGATTAGGGAAAGATGAAATGATCCGTATTTCCATTTTTATGGATGTTTTTTCATGCCATATTAATCGTATTCCTATCAGTGGTACAGTAGAGTCTATCGTTTATCAGCCAGGTCGATTTACTAATGCTGACTTTGATAAAGCTAGTCAGTTTAATGAGCGTAATGGGATGGTAATTGATAGCAAACATGGTAAAATCGGTATCGTACAAATAGCGGGAATGGTTGCACGCCGGATTGTTTGCTGGTCAAAAGAAAATGATGCCGTTATGACTGGTGAGCGATTTGGATTGATTCGTTTTGGTTCTCGCCTTGATATTTATATACCAACTGAAATGAAAGTGCGTGTTGCAGTTGGACAGACAGCAATTGCTGGAGAAACAGTTTTGGGTTCTTTTGATGATAAGAGTGCCACAACGGATTTCAGATACGATTAGGACTCACAATGAAAAATTTTTCGCCATTTTCTTCATTCAATCCTGAGGGGCAGCATGATGAAGGTGCAAATCGGCGGCGTTCACCTACATCGATGCGGTATGTCATTCCCAATATCATTACTATTTTAGCAATTTGTGCAGGGATGAGCAGTATTCGTTTGGCTTTTGAACATCGCTATGAAGCTGCTATTTTAATGGTGCTTTTGGCCGCAGTTTTAGATGGTGCTGATGGTCGCATTGCCCGTTTAATAGATGGTAGTTCATCTTTTGGGGCACAGATGGATTCTCTTGCTGATGTTATAAATTTTGGTGTTACCCCTGCACTCATTGTTTATTCTTTTATCTTGAATCAAGCAAATCACATTGGTTGGGTTGCTGCTCTTGTTTATTGTGTTGCTTGTTGTTTGCGATTAGCACGTTTTAATGTGATGTTAGATAACCCCAATATACCTAAGTGGCAGAAAAGTTATTTTGTTGGTGTTCCAGCACCAGCAGGAGCATTACTCCTTTTATTGCCTACCTATTTAGGCACTCTTGGTTTGGTTCCCAATTGGGGGTGGGCATTATTTTTTAGTCTTTATACTGTAATTATTGCTTTTCTTTTGATTAGTCGTTTACCGGTATGGAATGCAAAAACAATTGATCAAAATTTAAGGCGCGATATCGTTATACCGTGCATGTTGGTCATTGTTATTTATGTCGGTTTTCTTGCGACTTACACATGGGAAACTTTATTGATTACAGCTGTTAGCTATATGATTTTTCTCCCCTGTAGTTTTATCGCTTATAATAAACGTGCTACTTTAGAAGAGAAAAAGGCTGATGCTAAAGCTATCCAAGAATCATAAAGTGCTTCATGCTTCTGTCGAAGAGCACAGAAAAAAGAGAGAGTCAAACGATTTACTTCTCATATGATGATCAATCAGGTATGTGATAATTTACAAACCGATTTTTATGGACATTAAAGAGTTTTCCAGTTTCCTTTAAATCAGGTGATAACAAATGTACGATCTTTTTTGCGACCTCTTGTGGTGAAGGCAGAGTTTGTGGATCTTCACCGGGCATAGCTTCAGCGCGCATGGCAGTGCGTGTGGCACCAGGGTTGACACAATTAATCTTAATAGGGGTTTGTTTGAGTTCTTCTGCCCAACAGCGGGCAATCACCTCTAAAGCCGCTTTAGAGGCTGCATAAGCTCCCCAGAAAGGGCGCGCAGCATGCGCAACGCTTGAGGATAACAGGATGGCTCGTCCAGCATCAGATTCACGTAATAAAGGCTCAACGGCTTTCATTAAGCGCCATTGGCTGAAAAGATTTATTTGAAAAACATCTTCAAATACCGTGTTTTCTATATGCGCTATTGGTGAGAGTGTTCCAAGAATTCCTGCGTTTGCAACGATAATATCAAGTTTTTTCCAGCGTTTGGCAATTGAGATAGCAAGAGTATCGATGTTTTCCATATGATGCAAGTCAAGGGGAACAAGGGTTGCATGAGCTCCTTTTTCTCGGATTTGATTATCTAATTCAGTAAGTCCACTGACTGTTCGTGCAAGAGCAATAATATGAGCCCCGCGTGCAGCAAGCTCGAGTGCCAAATAATAGCCAATCCCTCTTGATGCGCCAGTAACAAGTGCCACACGCCCATGGAGACTAAAATCACATTTTGCCATCATTAATCTCTTGTTTTAAGAACAGATGATTGATGAATTTTGGAGAGATTTTCTTGATCAACCAGATGCGTAGGATAATATCCAGTAAAATAATGGTCAGTAAATTGTGGATCGGCGTTATTCCGTTTTTCCCCTGCTACAGCAAGATATAATCCATCCGTTGAAAGAAATTCTAATGAATCCGCTCCAATAAAATCACACATAGATTTTAAATCTGGATATTGATTTGCTAAAAGATTTTCAGCTTTAGGTGTATCAATACCATAAAAGTCAGGATAAAAAATCATAGGGCTAGAAATGCGCATATGAACTTCTTTTGCTCCTGCATCGCGAAGCATTCGTACAATTTTAAGGGATGTTGTTCCACGTACAATAGAGTCATCAACCAGAATAACACGTTTTCCTTCAATCACAGGACGGTTTGCCGAATGTTTTAACTTGACGCCAAAAGCGCGAATTTGTTGTGTTGGTTCGATAAAAGTGCGGCCAACATAGTGATTACGAATAATACCAAGCTCGAAGGGAATTCCAATTTCTTGTGCATAGCCAATTGCGGCAGGCGTTCCTCCATCAGGAACAGGAACCACAACATCACCCTCACAAGGGGCTTCCTGTGCTAAATGGATTCCCATATTTTTGCGTGTTGTATAAACACTACGTCCTCCAACGATTGAGTCTGGGCGGGCAAAATAAACATATTCAAACAAGCAAAGTTTTTCTGGTTTTGTATTTTCTGGTTTTATAATTTTTTTCGTAATTTCCCCATTTTTTTGTATTTCACATATGATGATTTCTCCATTTTTAACATCACGGACATATTTTGCTCCAATAATATCAAGAGCACAAGTTTCAGAACAAAAGATAGGCTTACCATCAAGTTCCCCCATCACGAGAGGTCTAATTCCTGTTGGATCGCGTGCCGCAATAAGCTTTGTACGTGTGAGCGCTAACATAGCATACCCACCTTCTACTTGCCGAATCGCATCAACAAAACGATCAGAGGACGATTCATAACGTGAGCGGGCAATAAGATGGAGAAAAACTTCTGAATCTGACGTTGATTGACAGATAGCACCAGAAGCGATGAGTTCACGGCGTAATGTGAGACCATTGGTAAGATTACCATTATGTGCAATAGCAATACCTCCAACTTTCAATTCAGCAAAAAGGGGTTGAACATTGCGTAATGCCACTTCTCCAGTTGTTGAATAACGGGTATGTCCAATAGCACGATTTCCTGGTAAGCGCGCAAGTGTTGCAGGGTTTGTATAGTGATCACCAACAAGACCTAAATGCTTTTCTTGATGAAATATTTTATTGTGGTAAGAAACAATCCCAGCTGCTTCTTGCCCACGATGCTGAAGTGCGTGGAGTCCAAGAGCTGTTAATGTTGCGGCATCTTCATGCCCAAGAATACCAAAAACTCCACATTCTTCATGAAGGGTATCATCATCTAATGAAAATTCTTGACAGAAAACATCGCTTTTTATCATCATATTCTTTCAGTTGTGATATGGAGGAATCATTAATATCACATTTTACATCATTTAGTTCTCTTTCCTCATGAAAAACTATTCTCTATTTTTTAAAATTATCTTTTCATGAGAGTGTTGCTCATACGTATGTTTATTGCTGTCTTTAAACAAATTTTCAGCCTTTTCGAGAACAGATCCAATATCTTTTGGGAGTATTTCCCAAACTTTTTGTCCCAATGAATCTAAAATGGGTCTTGTTTTTGCATTTTTTAACCAATTCGCTTGAAGCTCGGGTTTAATCAGTGCATTAATCAGCAACATACCGATGACCATGATAAGTAAACCACGAAGTGCTCCAAAAATAAAACCAATAGCACGGTCAAGGATACCAATTCGACTATCAATAATAAAATCAGAGATCTTCATTGTAATAATTGAAGTAATAATGAGAACAATAATAAAAATTGTGACCAATGTTGTGATCAATGCAATCATTTTATTAGAGAGATATTGTTCAAAGAAAGGTAAGACAGGTTTGAATAAAAACAGTGTCGTAACAGCTGCAACTGCCCAAGAAATCAACGATAACACTTCACGTGAAAATCCTCGAAGCATAGCAAGAAAAGCGGACAACAGGATGATTACTACGACAATTCCATCAAGGATTGTTATGATCATTTGTTTGTTCCTTATACATAAAGTTGCGTTCTTTTAAGTCTGTGTGCAAATATATTTTTTGTTATGCCATTTTTTGTTCTTATAGCAAGGATCTTTTGTATGTTATAGAGTTTTTTCTATATTATCATATCTGTGGTGCAGATCATTTTTTACTTACGGTAAGAGTAGCAACGAGTTCGGGAAGGTCGGAGAAAGTTTTTTGTTTAAAGTTGAGCGACTTCATCATTTCGGTTGTTGTTGTGGGATGAAAGGCTCCTTGAAAGCCGAGTTTTTTGGCTTCATTTATGCGCTGTGCTGAATGTGCAACAGCGCGGGTAGCTCCTGAAAGACTGACTTCACCAAAATAGACATAATCCGTTGGCAATGCGATATTGGCAAGAGAAGATACCAAAGCAGCGGCTACAGCTAAATCAGCAGCGGGTTCTGATATGCGATAGCCACCTGCCACGTTCAGATAGACATCATGCTGTCCAAAACGAATGCCACAATGGGCTTCTAAAACGGCAAGAATCATAGAAAGACGATTTCCATCCCATCCGACAACCGCACGTCTTGGTGTCCCAAGGGAAGAAGGAGCAACAAGCGCTTGAATTTCTACGAGTATCGGGCGTGTTCCTTCCATACCGGCGAAAACAGCAGCGCCTGGGGCTTTTTCATTACGTTCTCCTAAAAACAATTCGGATGGATTTATCACTTCGCGTAATCCTTTATCAGACATTTCAAAGACACCAATTTCATCTGTTGGTCCGAAGCGATTTTTTACAGTTCTAAGAATGCGATAATGATGTCCTCCTTCACCCTCAAAATAGAGAACGCCATCAACCATATGTTCAACGACCCGAGGACCAGCAATTTGTCCATCTTTTGTAACATGCCCAACAAGAACAACGGCGGCTCCTGTTTTCTTGGCAAAGCGGATCATTGCCTGAGCACCGATACGTACTTGTGTGACAGTGCCAGGTGCTGAATCTGCTGTATCTGACCATAGGGTTTGAATCGAATCGATAATCACCATATCAAGGTTTTTATGTTCGCTTAAGGTTGCCAGAATATCTTCAACATTGGTTTCAGCAGCAATTTTCACCTCTGTATTGTTAGCTTCAAGCCTTTGTGCGCGCAGACAAATTTGCGCAATAGCCTCTTCACCTGAAACATAGATGACATTATATCCTTTACGTGATAAAGCAGCAGCTGTTTGTGTCAGCAATGTTGATTTACCAATACCCGGATCACCTCCAACAAGGAGTGCCGATCCACGGACAAAGCCCCCACCGGTAACACGATCAAGTTCCGCAATACCAGAATAAATACGTGGAGCATCTTGGATATCTCCAGAAAGAGATGTAAGGGCAACGATGCGTCCTTTACGCGTATTCTGCTTAGGACCACTTCCTATGCCGCCATTTATATTTTCTTCGATAAGGGAATTCCATTCTCCACAAGCACTACATTTTCCTGCCCAACGAGAATGAACAGTGCCACAATTTTGACAGATAAATTGAATACGATTACGTACCATGTTGATTTAACCAATTTGCTCTGGAAGATAATTGCTATCGGCAAGATCACTGAATCGTGTGAAATCAGATTGAAAGGCAAGGGGCACGATTCCTGTTGGCCCATGGCGCTGTTTTGCAATAATAACATCAGCTTTTCCAAAAGCTTTGTCCATTATTTCTTGCCATTTTGTATGTTCCAAGCTACCTAACTTTGGTTCTTCATTTTTGAGATAATATTCTTCGCGATAGACAAAAAGAACGATGTCGGCATCTTGCTCAATTGAACCAGATTCACGTAAATCTGAGAGCTGTGGACGTTTATCTGTTCTATTTTCTACTTGACGTGAAAGTTGAGAGAGAGCGATAATAGGAATATTCAATTCTTTCGCTAATGCTTTTAATCCTGTGGTAATTTCTGTGATCTCTTGGACACGATTTTCTGATGAACGCTTTGAACTGCTTGTCATGAGTTGGATATAGTCAATAAACAAGATATCTAAACCATGTTGCCGCTTGAGACGCCGCGCACGAGCAGCTAATTGCGTAATTGATATTCCCCCAGTTTGATCAATATAAAGTGGTGCCTTTTGTAGTTGGTTCACCGCACGAATAATTTTTGAAAATTGTTCATCTGAAATATTACCACGCCGAATATCAGAAGAAGAGACTTCTGTTTGTTCAGAAATAATACGGGTTGCAAGCTGTTCGGATGACATCTCAAGTGAGAAGAATCCCACAATGCCGCCTTCATTTTCTTGGATATTGGCATTACGATTATAAGCATTAGCAATATTAAAGGCAATATTGGTAGCCAGTGAGGTTTTACCCATACCAGGGCGCCCCGCAAGGATAATTAAGTCAGATGCTTGTAATCCTCCCATTTTTTCATCAAGTGTTTTAATATGGGTGGCTATCCCTGATAATTGTGAAGAGCGCTTTTTCGCAGCACTTGCCATATCGATAGCTTTTTTAATAGCCTCATTAAAATTTTCAAATCCACCTCCATATTTCCCTTTTTCTGCTAGCTCAAATAACTGATTTTCAACAGTTTCAATTTGTTGGGTAGGCGTGAGTTCTACAGGAGCATCAAAGGCTGTATTGACAACTTGAGTTCCAAGGTTAATCAAAGACCGTCGGATAAAAAGATCGTAAATGACGCGTCCATAATCTTCAGCGTTAATAATAGTGACTGCCTCTGTGGCTAAGCGAACAACATATTGGTATACAGTAATATCTCCAATTTTTTCTTCCATTTGGATATAGGGCTTGATTGTAACTGGATCTACACGTTTTCCTGTTTTAATAAGGTGAGATAAAACATGATAAATTTTTTGATGCAATGGTTCAAAAAAATGTTCTGGTTTTAGAAAATCTGAAACGCGGTCAAGAGAATCATTGTTGATAAAGATGGCACCAAGCAATGCCTGTTCAGCTTCAATATTATGCGGAAGTTGCCGAAAAGAAGGAGAATCCTCTTTCTTTGAAGAGCTGACATTAACAACGTTAGTTTCTTCCATAATATTTTTCCACTAAAATTCTAAGTCTAGCTACTTTAGGCGATAAATTGAAAATCGTATAATTAAAAGAATAGAGCGACAAATCTTCATTTTAAGTTAAAATTATATAATTTTTTAAAACTCTCTTTTCGTTCCTCATTTATCATTTGTGTATTATTTATATAACGTCTATCTATTTTATTTTATAATATGTGATTTTAAAGTGGAAGTTTTGCTACTCTAAATTTAAGTATTTTTAAGTTACTTAACCTTAAAATTCCAATATCTGTGTAAGTAGAATTATTTTTTTATAACTGAAATTATTTCAGATCATGTGAGGATATAATCAACTTAACGCTCATACAAACTTTAGCCTTAAGGGTAGGACTTTAAATTATTTTTGCTTTATATGCTGGAAGACAAAAGACATTTCCTCTTAGTGATATTATCATTCTCGGCATATAATGCCTTTAAATAATATATTTCTAATTCTTTCATAAAAATTAGATTATTTATGTACGATAGCCATAAAATACTCACTTTTAAAGTGTGAGTATTTTATGAACAATATTTAAAATGGAATAAAAAATATAAAACACAAAGAAAAAATAGCAATTAAGCTTCTTGATGAGAACTGTTTATATCGTTGTCATTAATTTCTTCTGCCAATAATTCTTCCTGACTTTCTTCTAATAATTCTTCTTGAATATTATATATTTCTTTAGCCGAAGTGAGAGTTTCACCTTCTGCTTGGCGTTGTGCTTCACTGGTAGAACGGGCAACGTTAATAATCACAGAAATTTGAACCTCTGGATGTAAGCTAAGAGTGATAGTGTGAAGACCGATCATTTTTATTGGATGATTAAGTTCGATTTGATTTCTTCCAATAGAAAAGCCTTCATCTGTTATGATTTCAGCAATATCACGTGTTGACACAGAACCATAAAGTTGTCCCGTTTCACCAGCAGAACGAACAACAATGAATGATTGTCCATCAAGTTTTTCAGCAATTTTTTGAGCTTCACTTTTGCGTTCAAGATTACGTGCTTCAAGTTGTGCACGTTGTACCTCAAAATGTTTTTTATTAGCTTCATTTGCGCGTAAAGCTTTACCTTGAGGCAAGAGAAAATTACGCGCATAACCATCTTTAACTGAGACAATATCACCCATCTGACCAAGACGAGGAATGCGCTCAAGTAAAATAATATCCATAGTTTTTCCTTTCGAACAAATAAATTTAGTGGAGTTTTTTGCGTGATTGAAAATTGTATTGAATAGCAGCCCAAATTCCCATCAAAAGCATCATGAAAACAATAGGTGGAGTAAAAACGATTGTAAAAATAGCAATATAAACAAGAGAAAGTATAATAATTCGACCGTTTACCCCTTTTGTAATATTGTGCAGATATGCTAGACCGCTAATTAATATGATGACAATGTATGCAGTGCTAAAGACACGGGTACTCAAGTTAAGAGAAGCGCTCAGCTCAATCATCGATGCTATGCAAACAATAATGAAAATAATAATTCCAGAAATTGGAAGGCGGAGAGTTTGGCTCCAATCATCACGGGGTCTTTTCAGCCATTTCATATGTTGTGCTGCTATCATGGAAAAGTAAAGGTTACCAATGAGAAAAACCAAACTATAAATAGTCAAAGAAAAAGCAGTAAAAGTTGCTGTATGCGTCATTAAAAGCTCACTAAAAGCGCGTATATCGGCTTCTTTTATTGACTGTGATTGTTGCAGAGTTTGTGCTATGTTTTCGGTGATTTTTTTTGCAATGACGGGTGTGGATGGACGGGTTTGAACATAGAGCCCAATGAAAGTTGCTATAAGAGCGATAAAATTAGTTAAATGAAAAATAACCGATGATAATGGATACCATATCAGTTCGTTTTCTTTTTGCGCTGGTCGTGCAAGCCCAAGAAGCCAAGAAGCATAGACAGCAGGAAGGAAAAATAAGAACATAGAGCCAAGAGCAATATAGGTATTAGTGGTTATGATAAGAACAACAGTGGCACTTATGAGGGCGATGAGACTGGCTAATGTTCCTTGACCGAACGCAACAATAAAAATTGGCAATGAAAGAAAGCAGCCAAGAAGAAGAGAAAAAAAGGGCGCGATATTTGCAACACTGATGATTGCCATTCCTATCACAACAGCAAATAATCCTGCCAAAATACCGGTTAATATCTCATAAGTACGATTTTTTTTCATTTATTGCTGTCCTGCTTTCTGCAGTTAGAGGCGTGTCAATACCCCAACTTTGACATTTAATAGCTTAACATAGGATACAACAAGCTATTTTTAACCATATAAGAAAAGCAACTGGAGAAAATCTCCAGTTGCATAGCGTATTGATCGCTTACTTTATAACGTACGGAAGTAAGCCTAAAAAGCGAGCACGTTTGATAGCATTAGCTAATTCACGCTGTTTTTTCTGACTAACAGCAGTAATCCGTGAAGGAACAATTTTCCCACGTTCGGAAATATAACGTTGTAACAACTTGATGTCTTTATAATCAATTTTGGGAGCATTGGTCCCTGAAAAAGGACATGTTTTACGACGACGATGAAAGGGGCGACGTGCAGAGTTTTGATTAGTATCAGTCATCATTCTACCTCTTCTATAGCATTTTCACGTTGACGACGTGGAAAACGAGGACGCTCTTCATCGTGTCCAATGTGACTATTGCGATCAAGGTGTGAGAGCATAGCAGATTTTTCTTTTTCGTGTTTTTCTACACGAATGGTCATATAACGCAAAATATCCTCATTGATGCGCATCTGACGCTCCACTTCAGCAATTGCTGAAGCTGGTGCATCAATATTGACCAAGACATAATAAGCTTTACGGTTTTTACGAATACGGTAAGCAAGAGGACGAAGTCCCCAATTTTCTATACGCCCAACTTTTCCACCATGCGCTTCAATGACACCTTTGTAGAGACTCAAAAGTTCATCAACTTGCTGCGGTGCGATGTCTTGTCGGGCAAGGAACATATGTTCATAAAGAGCCATTGTTTTGCCTTTCTTCAATTAAATTTCACCGGCTTTAGCGCAAAGCCTCTGCGACTTGTCTTTTTTGGAAATCCAAAGAAGAAAGGACGCGTTTACAATTCGAGACATCTCAGAGCGGAGACACGGGAGGCCGGAAACATTGTATTTCCTACTGATATTTTACAGCCCTCCGTTCAACCTCCAGCTAAAGTGCCGGCAACGAACATTTCACATTTACAGGTTATCTTTTAAAATAGCAAGTTTATGCACATAAAAAAATTGATTTGTTAAATCTTGATATATTTCCTTCTTCTACAAAAAGATAATACTGTAATATAAAGGTAAAGGAGGGAAAAATGGACTTTTTAAACCAGATTGATGTTACACTCTTTGAAATGTTTGTCGGCAATCATCACGCTTGGTCGATTGTAGTTTTTTTTAGTATTTTTTGTGCAAAGTTTTTAATTTATATTATTCCTCTCCATCTTTGTGCGTTGTGGTTTTGTGGTGGGGAGAGGGAACGATGTGTCGTGCTAAGCATTTGCATGAGTATTTGTGCGGCTCTTTTCATAGGTTATCTCATTTCTCTTTTTTATTTTCATCCTCGCCCATTCGTGGTAGGGCTGACGACACCGCTTATTCAACATCGTGCGACAGCTTCTTTTCCTAGTAATCATGCCTTGACCATTGCATCTTATGCAGCTAACTTTTATTTTTACCGATACAAAGTTGCTTTTAAATTTGCTTCGGTATTTTTATGTTTGATCTGTTGGGCGCGCATCTTTGTGGGTGTACATTATCCCTTTGATATTTTAGCAGGTGCAATTTTAGGAAGTCTCATAAGTTTGGGTGTTATTCAGTTTATAGCACCCTATTTCCCTAAGTTTTTATATCAAATTCCGCCCTTAAAATATAATTTTAAGTGTGGTATTCGTTTTAAATAAAGGGCTTTATCTTGATTTGTGCGGATGAATAAGGTCAAAAGAAAATAATTTAATTGTACAGTTTTAGGAGTTGATAAATGGGTGCAGCTTTTATTTTTCCAGGGCAGGGGAGTCAACTTGTTGGTATGGGGAAGGCGCTTACAGAGCAATTTATTGCCGCACGGATGGTTTTCGAGGAAGTTGATGATGCTTTGGGTGAGAAATTATCAAAGATCATTTTTGAAGGACCAGCAGATGTTTTAACGTTAACAGCAAATGCACAACCGGCATTAATGGCTGTATCTATGGCTGTCATTCGTGTGATGAAACAATTAGGGCTTCGTATAGAAGAAAAGGTAAGATTTGTTGCTGGTCATTCTTTAGGCGAATACTCGGCTCTTTGTGCTGCTGGTACATTTACTCTCACAGATACGGCAAGACTTTTGCGTATTCGTGGCAATGCTATGCAGGCTGCTGTCGCGGTTGGTGAAGGTTCTATGGCTGCATTAATTGGTTTAGAAGAGCACATTGTGGAAGAAATTTGTGAAACTGTTTCTGGAGAAGGACTATGTCAGATTGCTAATGATAATGGTGGTGGGCAAATTGTTATTTCCGGTAAAGCAAAAGCAGTTGAAGCAGCGGTAGAGATTGCATCAACAAAAGGTGCAAAACGTGCACTTCTTCTTCCTGTTTCTGCACCTTTTCATTCATCTTTAATGCAACCTGCTGCTGATGCCATGAAGAAAGCACTTTTGACTGTTAACAAAATGTCCCCTATTGTTCCTTTGATTGCCAATGTTTCTGTTGCACCTGAGAGCAATCCAGAGCGTATTACTACTCTTCTTGTCCAACAAGTGACTGGGAGGGTGCGATGGCGTGAAACAATAGAATGGATCGCTGCTAATGGAGTTGATACGCTTTTTGAAGTTGGTTCTGGAAAAGTATTAACAGGTTTAACGCGTCGTATTAATAAAGATATAAAGGGGGTAACCATTGGAACAGTTGATGAAATAGAATCAGCGCTAGGTATGCTCGGCGTTTAATCTATAAGGAGTTAAAAGATGTTTAGATTAACAGGACGTAAAGCTCTTGTAACGGGGGCTTCGGGAGGAATTGGTGAGGCAATTGCACGCTGCTTTCATGCACAAGGAGCCATTGTTGGACTTCATGGAACACGCGAAGAAAAGCTTAGAGAAGTGGCGGCAGAATTAGGGCAGAATGTTTTTGTATTTCCCGCTAATCTTTCTGAACGCCAATCGATTAAACAATTGGCTGAAGTTGCAGAAAGAGAAATGGATGGCGTCGATATTTTGGTTAACAATGCGGGAATCACTAGGGATGGTCTTTTTGTGCGTATGCAAGATAAAGACTGGGATGATGTTTTAGAAGTTAACCTAACAGCTGCTTCTCTTTTGACGCGTGAATTAATACATTCTATGATGCGCCGCCGTTATGGAAGGATTATTAACATTACATCTGTTGTTGGTGTTGTGGGAAACCCTGGACAAACGAATTATTGTGCTGCAAAAGCAGGCTTGATAGGTTTTTCTAAAGCATTGGCACAAGAAATTGCTTCGCGAAACATCACTGTCAATTGTATTGCTCCAGGATTTATTAAATCCGCAATGACAGACAAGCTTAATGAAAAGCAAAAAGAAGCCATTATGGCTGCGATTCCGATGAAGCGTATGGGAAGTGGGCAAGAAATAGCCGCTGCTGCTGTTTATTTAGCAAGCGATGAAGCAGCCTATACGACAGGTCAAACACTCCATATCAATGGTGGAATGGCAATGATTTGAGTATTTATTTTATTCCACATTGATTTATGAGTTGTATTATTTTAGATAGTAACGATTGAAATGGATAGATGCATCTATTTCTTTAATATGGTCGTTGATCAATTGATGTCGGAATGTCAGATTGGTTCATTTTGTAGGGGATATCCACAGGATGTTTTAAATCATTACTAAAATCTTTTAAAGTAATGCATCTATTGCTTGATTAGATGAACCGATATAGTTAACCAAATTATAGGAAAATATAAATTCGAGGATTTCAACATGAGTGATACAGTAGAGCGCGTTAAGAAAATTATCGTGGAACATCTTGGGGTTAATGCTGATAAAGTTGTAGAAAATGCAAGCTTTATCGATGATCTAGGGGCTGATAGCCTTGATACGGTTGAACTCGTTATGGCTTTTGAAGAAGAGTTTGGGGTAGAAATTCCAGATGAAGCTGCTGAAACGATTTTCACAGTTGGCGATGCAGTCAAGTTCATTGATAAAGCTTCTGCGTGATTACTAAAGGGCAAAGGCATGAATTGCTTTTGCCTATATTCTTCGGAGCTCTTTTGAAAAGAGAGCTTTGAGAGGTGAAGTTTAGTTCAAGGTTAGAAGTTATGAGACGTGTTGTTGTTACTGGTTTAGGGTTGGTATCTCCATTAGCTGGTAATACTGAATATAGTTGGAAACGACTTCTTGAAGGAAGAAGTGGTGTCCGACGTATCACAGAGTTTGATGTGTCAGATTTGCCATGCCAGATTGCTGCGCGTATCCCCTTAGGGGATGGAACAGAGGGGACTTATAATGCTGATTTGTATATGGAACCTAAAGAGCAACGTAAAGTTGATGCATTTATTGTTTATGCAATGGCTGCTGCTAACCAAGCGCTTGCAGATGCCGAATGGTTTCCTAAGAGTGATGAAGATCAGATTTGTACAGGCGTGTTAATTGGTTCGGGAATTGGGGGAGTTGAGGGTATTGTTGAAGCTGGTTATACGCTTCGTGACAAGGGCCCACGTCGTGTTTCTCCTTTTTTTATTCCAGGTCGTTTGATTAATCTTGCTTCTGGTTATGTGTCTATTCAATATGGTTTACGGGGGCCTAATCATTCTGTTGTAACGGCTTGTTCAACAGGGGCGCATGCGATTGGTGATGCGGCACGTTTGATTATGTTTGGTGATGCAGATGTCATGGTGGCAGGGGGGGCTGAATCTCCGATAAATCGGATATCTCTTGCAGGTTTTGCAGCTTGTAGAGCTCTTTCTACTTGTCGCAATGATGATCCTGAACGGGCGTCACGTCCTTATGATACTGATCGTGATGGTTTTGTGATGGGGGAAGGAGCAGCAGTTGTTGTTTTAGAAGAGCTGGAACATGCCAAAAAACGAGGAGCGCGTATTTATGCTGAGGTTATTGGCTATGGTTTATCTGGTGACGCTTACCACATTACAGCGCCTTCAGAAAGTGGTGAAGGGGCTCAGCGTAGTATGATAGCTGCTCTTAAGCGTGCACAAGTGAATGTGAGTGAACTTGATTATATTAATGCTCATGGTACATCTACGATGGCTGATTCCATAGAGCTAGCGGCTGTTGAGCGTGTTTTAGGGAGTTATGCACCACAAGTTTCTATGTCATCAACGAAATCATCTATCGGGCATTTACTTGGTGCAGCCGGTGCTGCTGAGGCTATTTTTTCTATTTTAGCTATACGGGATAATATAGCCCCAGCGA
This sequence comes from Bartonella sp. CL266QHHD, assembly GCF_042195355.1. NCBI lineage: Bacteria > Pseudomonadati > Pseudomonadota > Alphaproteobacteria > Hyphomicrobiales > Bartonellaceae > Bartonella > Bartonella sp. CL266QHHD. Next base: position 19,146 of record NZ_JBHIOD010000058.1, on the reverse strand, counting down.
CACTTAATCTTGACAATCCATCGATTGAAACGAAAATCGATCTTGTACCACACAAACCGCGTGAACGAAAGATTGATACGATTCTTTCTAATTCTTTTGGATTTGGTGGGACAAATGCATCGTTGGTGATGCGACGTTTTAGGGGATAATAAGTATTTTTATTTAATTTTTGCTTTTGAGTTTTCTACTTTATTATAAGGTGAATGAGAAATTATAATATTATCCTTAATCGCTATTGAGGGGTTATGTCCGATGTGAAAAATGGAAATCATTAAAGGACGTAAGTGATTCCTCTTCGAATCATTTAGCAGATAGTTATGACATGTTAATACATAAAAAACGAAAGAAATCATCTATCGTCCGTAATCCGTTGGTCATTCTCGGTCATTTTTTTCTTATGCTGATTGTGATTATTCTTTTTGCCATAAGTATTCCTCTTTATATTGGAAAAAGTATTTTTGAAGAAAAGGGAAAAATTGAGGAAGAACAAATTGTTCTTATCCATCCTGGTACCGGAATTCGTGAAATTGCTTCATTGCTAGAAAAACGTGGTTTCATTCGATCATCAGATATTTTTGTTTATGGGGTTGGTTATCACCAAAAAACAACGCATCTGAAGGCTGGTGAATATTTAATTCCAGCTCATGCTTCGATGCAGGATATTATGGATATTCTTGTGAAAGGAAAATCTATAGAGTATACATTTACAGTACCTGAAGGTTTAACGGTTCAGCAAGTTTTCGATCGATTAGCTGCGAATGAAATTTTGATTGGAGACCTTCCAAAAATTTTGCCTCCAGAAGGTTATTTAATGACGGATACTGTTCGTTTTATTCGGGGAACAACGCGTAAAGAGATTGTAAACAGGTTGCGTGAAGGACAGACAAAATTAATTCATGCTATATGGGCTACGCGTTCACCTGATTTACCCATTAAATCAATTGATGAATTTGTTATATTAGCCTCAATTGTTGAGAAAGAAACGGGAATTGCAGCAGAAAGACCAATGGTTGCTGCGGTATTTTATAACCGCCTTACAAAGCATATGCGTCTTCAATCGGATCCAACAGTAATTTATGGTCTCTTCGGAGGAAAAGGAAAACCATCCGGTCGTGCAATTTATCGTTCAGATCTTGAGAAGGAAACACCATATAATACTTATAAAATTAATGGTTTGCCCCCAACGGCTATTGCAAATCCAGGTCGGGATTCTTTAAAAGCGGTGGCACATCCACCAAGCAGTGATGCACTTTATTTTGTTGCTGATGGTTCAGGAGGGCATGTTTTTTCTCGAACTTTAGAGGAACATAATATGAATGTTCGCAAGTGGCGAGAATTAAAGGCAAAACATTGAATTTATAGTGATAACACATCTTTTTGCATCGTAAATGAGAATCCCAAATATAGTAAAATTTTTCTATTTAAACTTTTTATGAGAATGATAAAAAATCATTTTCTTGTCTGTCACAAGTGGGATTGGCGTATGGATAAAAATATTTAAGAAAGAAGTGAATATACTGCTAATACCTTATCTCAAAAAAGAGCAAAATAACATTGAGAATTGCTAAGAAAACACATTGATTAGGGGAGAGGTTGAGATAATGTATAATTCAAATTTTGGAGAAACATTTATGAACAAAGTAGAGTGATGTAATGACAGTCTTTGAAAGTAAATTGAGTGCTATAAAAATAAATCAACGCCGCGGTTTTTTATTTATTCTCTCTTCACCTTCAGGTGCTGGTAAATCAACAATTTCTCGATTACTTCTAAAAGATGGACAATTAGAGCTTTCCGTAAGTATGACCACAAGGAAAAGGCGTCCTAGTGAAGTAGATGGGCTACATTATCACTTTATTTCAAAGGAAGAGTTTGAATATAAGCGTGATAGAGATGAATTTATTGAATGGGCAGAAGTTCACGGAAATTATTATGGCACTTTGCGTGAAACTGTTGAAAACGCATTGAATGCTGGCCATGATATGTTATTTGATATTGATTATCAAGGTACCGAGCAGCTGCAAAAAAAGATGCTAGGAGACACTGTATCTGTTTTTATCCTTCCACCATCAATGAAAGAGCTTGTTTCGCGTTTACATCGTCGAGCAGAAGATAGTCAAGATATCATCAATTTGCGATTGGAAAATGCACGAACGGAGTTAAAGCATTGGCGTTCTTATGATTATGTTGTGATTAACGAAGATTTAGATCAGTCTTTATCTTTTATTAAATCAATTTATTTAGCTGAAACCGTAAAACGTGAGCGTTGTTCTTATCTTGGCTCTTTTGTTGATGGGCTTATTGCTGAAAAAATCGATAAATGTTGTGATTAAAAAAGGTTTCATAACACAAAGTGCATTTTTTAGAGCACTAGATGCGCTAAAGTTACAAATTCAGAAACCGAGAGCGTTTCAGCACGGCGCATTCCATCAATTCCAGCTTTTTCTAATAGCACTTCACCTCCAAGTGTTTTGAGATTTTGACGAAGCATTTTTCGTCTTTGCCCAAAGGCGGTTTTTGTGACGAGGCTTAGTTTTTGTGCAGAGCAGGCAAGAGGTTGTGTTCGTGGAATAATATGAACAACGGAAGACGTTACTTTAGGTATTGGTATGAAGGCTTGAGGGGGTACATCAAAAGCAATTTTAGCAGTAGTACGCCAGCCAGTTAAGACACTAAGACGTCCATAATGAGTAGATTGAGGTTTAGCTGTAATCCGTTTGGCAACTTCACGTTGAAACATCAATGTCATTGATTCATAAAAAGGAGGCCATGGTTCAGTCAAAAGCCAATTTAATAAGAGTTTTGTCCCAATATTATAGGGAAGATTTGCAATAATACGAGGTTTTTCTGGGCTTGTTTCAAAGAGTTTTGAGAAGTCTTGCTTTAGTGCATCATTACAAATAACTTTTAATTTTTTAGGGTAGTGTTTTTCTATTTCTAAGAGAGCCGGTATGCAGCGCTCATCGCGTTCTATTGCTGTTACAATGGCACCCTTTGCTAGCAAGGCACGTGTGAGACCTCCAGGACCAGGACCAATTTCAAGAACAGGTTTTCCTTCTATATTGCCTGCTTGATGAGCAATTTTAGATGTTAAATTAAGATCAAAAAGAAAATTCTGCCCCAAAGATTTATGCGCTTGCAATCCATATATATCAATGACCTCACGCAGAGGAGGGAGATTATCTATTGGCATGGTATTAAACTATTTTTTGCAAGTTGATTTGCAAGTTTAAGAGCAGCAATAAAGCTTTCGGGAGAGGCTATCCCTTTATCAGCAATGTCAAAAGCAGTTCCGTGATCTGGAGACGTGCGAATAAAAGGTAGACCTAACGTGACATTAACAGTGCTGTCAAAGTCTAATGTCTTAACAGGGATAAGGGCTTGATCATGATACATACAAATGGCAACGTCATATGCCTTTCTTGCACATTCATGGAACATTGTGTCGGCAGGTAGCGGGCCTGCAATATTGAGTCCTTTCTTTTTAAGATATTCAATAGCAGGAGTGATAACTTCAATATCTTCTTTGCCCATTGCACCCCCTTCTCCAGCATGGGGATTAAGACCAGCAACAGCTAGTCGGGGTGACGTTATTTTAAACCGTGTTTTTAAGTCACATTCAGTAATAAGTACCGTTTGAATAATTAAATCACGGGTAAGCTGTGAAGGAACATTTTTAAATGGAATATGAACAGTTATTGGTACTGTTTTTAATCGAGGTCCTGCTAACATCATAACTGGATGATAATATTTATGAAAAGCTTTATGGGCTAAATCAGCTAAAAATTCTGTATGACCTGGAAATTGAAAACCGGCATCATAAAGGTTCTTTTTTGCAATAGGACAAGTGATAAGTGCACATGCATGGCCATTTTGAATCAATTGAACACAGCGTTTAATTGCTTCAATAATTCCAGCGGCATTATTCGATGAAGGTATACCTAATTGATCACTTTGTTTGTTTTTTAACGGTATGATAGGAAGAGCGTTTTGAAAATTTTTTGCAGGATTATTGCTTAAAACAGATTGCACCTCAACATCAATCTGTAAAAAACGAGCGCGCGAACGAATAACATCTGGATCAGCAAGAAGTACAAAAGGTGGAATTTGGCGCGTAACACGCAAATTCCACGCTTTTAATACTATTTCAGGACCAATACCGGCAGGATCACCACCACTAACAATAAGAGCAGCCATTATGAATTTTGAATGCGTGCCACTCGCCGCAGTTCTCCTAAATATTTGTCGCTTAATTCTTCAAGTTTTTGCGGGCTTCTTTTTTTACTATCTTGAAGAGAAAATATCAGTCGAGCGACATAATCATCAGAAACTCTTTTTATTTTGCAGACAGCAATTGCTTCAATTCCATCAGATGTTTCTTGTAATTTTGTCATTTTTCCAGCAGGCGTTTCAAGAATAGCTTGTTCCCATGCATTAGGAAGTTGTGGCTCCAGAAACTTTCCTAAGTGGCGGATAGTAACGTCTAAAATACCTCTTGCTTGATTGTGAGCATTGGCACATCCACGGAAATGTGCGCGAAAATTACTTGCTTCTCTTTGACGTCTTTCAAAGATCTCTGAACGACGATGTGCAGGAATGACAAAAACAATTCGCTGTAATGTATATTCGTTGGTTGAAGGTTTTACACCACCATTTTTTAATATTCTGCGTACAGCTTCTTGTTCGCTAATCATACCTGTTTCAGCTTGATAGCGTGCGCTAACAAGACGCCCCCATCCTATTTGTCCACGGATGTAATCTTTAAAGTGTTGCACTGTGATCTCAGTTTGGATCAGAATCTGGTTGAGCTGATCAATCGTCATATTATTTTGTGTCGCAAAATTCTCAAAAGCTCTATCAACTTCATCATTGCTTACTTCAATATTACGACGTTTTATTTCAATATTTTTTAGCTTTTCGTCAATAAGCTCTTTTTTAGCCTGTGCCACCAAATTGCCTTGCTTTTGTTGTAATCTGAGAAAAGCAAGGCGTCTTTGTATATCATAATTTGTGATGGGGTTGCCATTAACTGTAACAACAATAGAAGTCTGCGCAAAGACTGTCGGAATCAAAAATCCATTTATTAACAGGCTACTTACGCTCAAAGACGCAATATAAAATAAAGCAAGAAAACGCTTTTTCAATTTATTCATGTAAATAGGCTTTCGCATTGTTTATTAATTCTCATCAACAACTTAAAATACACGCTTTCTTTCATAAAAACAATGATAAGTTAAATGACTGATACATTCCCTTTATAAATTAATCTATCTTTTTTCCGATATCTGCAATCGTACGCAATGAAAGAGAGAAATTAAAGTTTTGCAAGGGTGCTTTCCTGCCTGGATTCGTTACCTGTTGATAACCGAATGTTAACCCGAAACATTCATCCATATAACTCAAGCTAATTCCTCGCTTTATAAATGTACCAGATACTAAATCATAACCGGCGTTGCTATTAATGGACCAATAATCTGCCAATTTAAGTCCTGTTTGAAAAGAAATTTCTTGGCGCTCTTGAGAATATTCATAATCTGGTTGCTTTGCGATATAGGCATATTGTAGAGCTGCCCAAAAATTTTGCCATTTTTGTGATGCTTCGATTTCACTACGGCGGATTTTTCCTGTTTTTTTGTCAAAGCGTCCACGCGTTTCTAAGGAAAAACCACTTTTATGGGTTGTACCAAACATTGCAACATAGTCTGAACGTTTTGCCTCTAAGCTAGAATGAGTACCGACATTGATAAAGTCCTTTTCTGCAAAAGAATTCTTTCCTGCTAGATGAAAGGATTGTCCAATGAGACCATAAAGAGACCAATTATCATTAAGGCTTCCAGAATATCTTATACCTATATTGGCTCTTGTACCGCCTTCTACACGATCATAACCAGAAAATTTGTCTCGTTGAAAGAGAGTGGTTGCATCAAAGACAAAGCTTTGAGCATCTTCATTAGGAATTTGTCCAATATATTGTTCATTATTGCGTATAAAAATTTGTGCAGTTGGTTCTATAATATGTGTAGAATGATCAGCTGTAATGAGGAAGGGATAGCGTAGTTCCAACCCTGCTGTTGCCATGCCACGAATTGCTGAACCATGAATTGCGGATAAGGCATTGTTTTCTATAGAATCTGTGTGATTTTCTCTTGCATTGGTTGTAATGATATCAGCTCGTAGAGAGAGAAGAGGGGTTAAGATGAGTCCGTTGTGCGTGTTGAAGCGCTTTTTCCACTGAAGCTCGTTTGTTAAACGCAAACTATTTCCAGCCATACCAGAAAGTTTTACTGTGTTGAGAGGGTTTCCGTTCTGGTCGGGTGAACTGAAGTCAGCATGGCGACGATAAACTGATTGCATATTACTATGGAAGGTAAGCTCTCCATTATAAATGGGTTCATCTGGTGTGAAAAAATAATCGATGCGTGGTAAGACCCACGCTTGCCGAGAGTGACGTTCATAATGAGGATCATTCAATATTGAATCTTGAACTTTAAAATGATAAAAACGCATATCAAAATAATTTTTTCCTGCAAGACCATTCAGATAGATCTGAGAAAGTTGTGTAGGATTGTTATAGTTTTCAAGTTTATAGGCACGACTAAAATGCCGATCTGATTGTGCAAGAATATCCCATCCATAAGTCCAGTGTGAATTAATACGAAAATCCCCCTTTGTCGCCAGCATATAACGGTTTTTATGTTGGGCATCAATCGTATCATTATCAAATCTATGCGGTTTCATTTGATATATATGAGCAAAGCGAATGTTATAACGTCCCGTTTTTAAACGCTGACGCCATTCCCCTTCGGTTAAAAGCCCTTGTTGGGTATAAACCGTAGAAGAAAGGGTAAAATCATAATGGGGGGCGAGATTCCAGAAATAAGAATTCTTTATCCCCATACCGAGATAATCAGTATAAAAAAAATGAGGAGTAAGCAGACCGCTAGCACGCCTAACAGTTGGATCATAGATCTCAAAATTTGGAAATTTTATAATCGGTACACCAAAAACTTCAAAACTGCTATTTTCAAACCGAATTTTTTTGATGTTATTATTCCATATGATCTTTCTTGCTTTAATTTTCCATAGGACGTCTCGATCTGGTTTATAAGAGCAAGGTTCACAGGCTGTATAGGTTGCATTTTCAAAGACTGTTATGTGGTTGTGTTTGCGTGTAGCATTTTGGGCTGAAAAGTGAACATTGTTGGCTGTATCAATACGTAAGGCGTTTACAAAACCCTCGCCAAGATCTTTGGTCATATCAATTTGGTTGGAATAAATTTTATTACCATCCTTTTGAGTAATTTCAACGTTCCCTTGTGCTATAAGCCGTCCTGTTTTTTGATTGTAAATAATTTTTTGAGCGACAACTTTATTGCCATCATATTCGATTTGAACATTACCGTGTGCAGAAACAGTGTTTTCATCACGATTGTAGATGAGTTCATCCGCAGAGAGCAAAAGAGGAGGTTCCGGATTTTGAATGCGACTTTGAGAAGGAGATAGAAGGCTTTGAGCGTGCGCACAATAAGACAAAGCACTTCCTAAAATAACCCCTATAACACTTTTAAAAGCGAGAGCACTTAATTTTGTTAAAATAGTTTTTTTAAGTGTTAATGCTTTCACTTAGCCATCCTCTTTATGAAGTAAAAAAGAGATTCCTAAGAATAACGCAATAACAACGGGTGTCCAAGCTGCAATAATTGGTGGAATATATCCAGCATTACCAAAAGCTTGAACAAGTACGGAAATAACATAAAGCATAAACCCAGCTATTACGCCACCAAGAATCAACATTCTAGATTGCCCAAAACGTGTAAAATTTAAAGATACAGTTGCTGCAATGAGGGTCATTGCCACAAGCAATGCCGGTAATGCAATCAAAGATTGAAAATACATATCAAAATTATTAGCAGAATAGCCAAATGAACGTGCAATCATAATTTTTTTTGGCAATTGGTAAAATGGAATAGTTGCGGGATTCACTAAACGTTCCGTTAAAAATTCAGGTTTTAGATTGGTTTTTATTTGCAACACGGTAAATTTTTCAGGAGGATGCCCTATTTTATAGATTGTTCCATTTGTTAATAGCCAAAATCCATTAGTCAAGGTTGCTTTTGGGGCGTTAATCCAATTTTTGACGGTTGCGTTGTCATTGTATTGTACAAAGGTTGCATCGAGAAGAGAAAGTCCTTGATCGGTGATAGATTTGGCACCAATGGTTGTTCTGCCTAAATTTGTACGTTGTGTTAACCAGTGGATACTTGTATTGTGAAGAGGTGTTAGTACATTGTGATTGCGCCATTCAGTCATCTTTTTTTCTGCTTGAGAAAATCCCCATGCAGCAAGTGGATTAATGAGAAGAATTGAAAATAATCCCAAAAGAAAAGCTCCAAAACAAGCTGGCATAAGAAATTGCCATGCAGAAACACCGATTGAACGAGTCACTACAAGTTCAAGTTTTTTGTTGAGCGAGATAAGCGTTGCCATTGCAGAAAAGAGTGCAATGAAAGGGATAAGTTGTTGCATGATAAAAGGGATGCGTAAAGCAGAGAGGAAAAATGCATCTTTTGCTGTATAATGCGGAAGGGAAGATAGCCTACCGGAATTCTCTGTGAAATCGATTAAAAGAGCAAGAACAAAAATGCTTCCCCAGAAATAACAAGTTATTTTAAGATACCGTATAAAAAAATATCGTCCAAGTGTCCACCCAATCATGATATTTTATCCGAGGAATCTTGAGATTTTCGCTGTTCAAATTTGTTCATTATTTTTTGAAAAGCGATTTGAAGTATCTCATTAACTTTTGTGGGAAGCCCAATTTTATGATTCGTTAAAAGCATAAAAAAGACAAATGCACTTGTTCCTATGGGTATAATATAAAGGAGAGGAACGTATGCAAGATCGCTTTTTGATTTTTCTGCGAAAAAATATCCTATCCAATACACCAGAAAAGAAAGGGCAATTGCCGAGAGATTTGCGGAATGACGAGCTTGTCGATGGGAGCGTACATCCCCTGCCGCTGCTAATGCAATAAGTGAAAAAACAATAGGGTAGAGCCATTGTGTTAATCTGCGGTGAAATTCAGCTTTATATTGGAGTGGTTTTCGTTGATAGTAGGGATCTTTTGGGTCAGGGTTTTGTAAATAAGAAAGAGACCGATCTTTTGGATAAAGAGTAGGTGTTTTATCACTGGGGATAAACTCTCCTAGGCTAAAAGTATATGAGCTAAATTGCACGATTGAAACACTGTTATTTTGATGATTGACTCTTTCTATTTCACCGTTATTGAGAACCAGAAAACTGCCGTTTTTATTGCTCACAATGGATGCGTCTGTTGCATAATAAAAAAGATCAGTCTTAGGATCACGCTGGTCGGCAATGAAAAGGCGTTCAAGTGTTCCGTTTGGATTTCGTTCGCCAATTTCTATGTAAAGGTTATTGGCGAGTTTTTGAAAGCTCCCTTCACTAATGAATAGATTAATAAGATCAAAATGAGCGCTTGCTAGCATTTGTCGCATATGAAGACGCGCTTGAGGAACAACAAAATTAGCTATAGAAAAGGAGATACAGGATGCAACAATAGCAAGAAGAAGGATAGGTTTCCAAACAGTACTTTTAGGAAAACCAGAGGCATTGATGACAGCAAATTCTGAGTCTTGATGCATTGCTGAGAGGATGGTTGTAACTGCGATCACTAATGCAAATGGAATGACAAGAAAAATAACAGAAGGAACCAATGAAAGTGAAAATTGTAAGACTGTGAGGAGTGTTTGTTTACTTGTTGTGAGAAAGTTTATCCGTGCAAGAATTTGTATAGTCCAACTAACGCCCACTGCTGCAATCATGACAGAACTAAACAAAACAAGGACACGTTTCAGGATGTAGAACTCAATAATACGCATAAATTGGGGAAAATCCTCAGTCTTTAATTCGATAGCAAATATTTTTACTGCTTTCGGTTAAAATGTAATAAAGTTTGAAAAAATATCCTTTCATGAATTGGATATTTTTACCAAATAAATAATATAAAATTGCCTATGAGGTCCTCTTTAAATTTTCCGTACATTATATTTTATTTTCAACTATAGTCTACAAAGAATCTAGAAAATAACTTAAAAAACTTTTTTATTAACGTTGAAAATAAAAATTATTGTCTTTTAAAGACACGTGCAAAAAGATGATGCATCTCCATCAAAAAAGAGGGTTTATATCTTGAACCGTTTCCTTTGTATTAGAGATATAGAAGTTTTTTTAAAAAGATGTTAGCTTTTTTATAAAGAATGATGAAGGCTTAAGAGATTGGATATTTTATTCTATCATTTGACGCAGTCAACGCTGAAGGATATTTTGCCGACGCTTGTGGAGCGTGCATTGGCTCGTTTTGGTAAAGTAACAATACAATGTGTGAGTAAAGAACAACGCGATTCTATAGATATACATTTATGGGTTTATGCTGATGAATCATTTATTGGACATGGAACGGAGTGTGATCAATATTCAAACTTTCAGCCTGTATTTCTGACGACAGGACAAGAAAATCCGAATGATTCAAAGGTTCGTTTTCTCATAGAGGGAGCTGTTTGTTCGGATATTGATGCTTATCAACGGCTTGTCGTGATATTTGATGGTAGAAGTGAAGAGCAGTTGAATCTCGTTCGTGCACAGTGGAAAAAATATAAAATGGAAAATCATAATTTAACGTATTGGCAACAGACTGAAGATCGTCGCTGGGAAAAACAGGTTTAATGCGTCTCGTATCTATTGCTCTGATTTTTATAGGATTGCTGGGAATAGTAAATCCAGCACTTTTTATTACGGAAGGTTCAGGGGGAGGGCGTTGGGTTTTTATTGTGATTTTTCTTTTAGGCATGCTAAAGATATGGCCTATAATTAAAAAAACGAAACGCCATGATGATGATTATTGATCGAATTTTGCTTATTTTATGGGCTGTGATGTTGTCCTTCTTTTGCGTGTCGTGGTTGGGGACAACGCATATCTTATCAAAAATGTTTGCTGTTGCTTATATGAGTAATATTGCAGATTTTTTATTTTTCTTTTTGAGTGCATTGTTTGCGGGAATATTGTGGTGGAAAATACCTCAACCCCTGTCTTTAAAAACAAAACTGGCAGCATTTTTGCCGCCAGTCCTTATTTTATTCTTCGTTATTATATTTTAGTTGGATATTTCATCATCTGTAAATCCGACGAAGCAAATCAGTGAAATAAAAGAAGCAAGAAGCAAATAATAACCGATATAAGATGTATCGAAATGTTGCACCAGATATTCTGCAATATAAGGCGCGAGAGAAGCTCCTATGATAGCAGATAAATTGAAAGTGATAGAAGAACCGGTATATCGAATTGCTGTTGGGTATGGTGAAGCCAAAACAGCACCAAGAGGACTATATATCATTCCCATGAGAGACAAACCGATGACAGACATTGCAAGGACTCCTATAACTCCAGAATTTAAGAAATAAGGAATTGCGAAAGAATAAATACCGGTGATGATCGTAATCCAAATCATCAAAGTTCTACGTCTAATACGGTCAGCGAGTTTTCCAGTGATGACAGTAAAAATCCCACAAAAAATAGCACCGACAATTTCGATTTGAAGAGCTTGATGAAATGGCAATTGCAGATGGTTTGTTGAATAGCTTAACAAATATGTAGTAACCAAGTAAAACAAAACAAAAGTTGCCATACCAGAAAATACTCCAAGAAATAGGATTCGTGGACATTTTAAAAAGACATCTATGATAGGAACTTTGACATGTTCTTTACTTTCAAGAGTTTTTTTGAATTGAACAGTTTCATTAATTGAAAGACGGACCCATAATCCTATAATCATAAAGACAACTGAAGCAATAAAAGGAATACGCCATCCCCAAGCTAAAAGTTCCGCACGATCAAGGAAATGCAACAGAGCTAAATAAACAGCAATAGATAAAAACAAACCTATTGAAACGCCTAATTGGGGGAACATCGCATACCAGCCGCGCTTTTCTGGAGGGGCATTTTCTGTTGCGAGCAAAACAGCGCCTCCCCATTCTCCTCCTAATCCCATTCCCTGTCCAATACGGCACAAGGTTAAGAGGAAAGGGGCAAACCACCCTGCTATTTCATAAGTAGGAAGAAAACCAATAATGACTGTTGAAAGACCCATTGTGAGAAGAGAAGCAATAAGTGTTGCTTTTCTTCCAATTTTATCCCCAAAATGTCCAAAAACAACTGATCCAAAAGGGCGGGCAAAAAAGGCTGCTCCAAATATTAGGAAAGATTGTAAAATGGCAGTCTGATCATTTTGTGTTGGAAAAAACACATGAGGGAATATAAGAGCTGCGGCAGTGCCAAAGACATAGAAATCGAAGAATTCAATTGTTGGTCCAATAAGGCTAGCAAATAAAATTCGACGAGGGGAGTTTCTGTTGCTTGTAGCTTTCATTTCTGAGTTTATAGACATGAATAGAATGTCCCTTTCAGTATATGACAAATCAAATAACGAGTTAACTAATTATAACTATAGAAATTTCAAATCAGTGTCGAGTCAATATTATGACACTTCGTTATATATTAGAACAATGATTATGGACTGATGAGTATGAATAAGTGTTCTATATATTATCTAAAATGAATAAAATAAAGACGCTGCTTTAAATGCTGTAGAAGATGGCAATAGGTGGCTATAAACGCAGCTCTCATTCACATTGCTGTTTCCTTTAAAGTTTAATGCCATTTTTATCTATTAAGGGATCAATCTTATTCGTAGATCAGTATTTAGTGTCTCAAAATATTAAAAATATTTTTTATGGATGCAATTGCAACACTTTTAAAGTGTATCTAAAATAAATTAAATCTTTTAGTTGTGTATGCATTTTAAAACACAAGGTGTATATTTCGTCTATCAGAGCTTAATCCATCGTATGCTTTGCTATCTTAAAAGACATGAGGTTGAGCAATTACGTTGTGTTGTTTTTGTCTATGCACTTTTTTCTAAATGGGAGAATTTAAATTTGAAATTATGGAGTGTAAAGAATGCAACGCAAATTGAAATTAAGTTTTTATGCACTAATGACCAGTGGTTTTTTTGTCAAGATTGCGAGTGCAGATGGAGTAGCTACACCAAGAGAAAAGTTATTAACACCAGTAAGTATCAGTGAACATCTAGAAGAGACAAGAAAGTTGTTATCGGTCATATGAGATATAATACTAAAAAACACAATAAAGTCAATAGGTTGAGTGTAATTATCTTATATGAATCCACTCAAGAATCCACACTTTTATACGTGATTCATTTGACCATTTTTTATAAACAATTGCCATGTATGAATAGACCCAAAAAAGCTAATCATAAAGAAGTTTAAGAAGAAAAAACAACTTCAAAATGTCCTTCAAGCGTTTTAACTTCTTTCGGATTAACAATAATCTTTATATCGTTTCCCAATTTTGCCAAACACTCAAGCATTTTCATTTCACTAATTCCTCGAAATTCTCCACTTAAGAGTTTAGACAGTTTTGGTTGAGTCATTTTCAAAAGTTGACTAGCCTGTTTTTGTGTTAAGTTCTTTTCTTTCAGAATTTGACTAATCTTATGAGCAAGTTGCGCTTTGATAAGCATCTCTCTGGAATCTGAAAAGCCAAGATCCGCATAAACATTGGAACTACCGTGAAAAACATTGATCATTTTAATTCCCTTCTAATTGTTCTGCTAACTTGAGACGTTCTTTAATCAGATTAATGTCTGGTTTTGCTGTTGCAATGCCACGGGTCGATTTTTTCTGAAAACAATGCAACACATAAAGAGATTTTTTATATTGTATCGTATAAACAGCGCGATAAGTTCCTTGAATATCGCGTTCAATAATTTCTAGAACATTGGCAGATCCAAACCCCTTGAGAACCTTAACATTTTCTCCTCTATCTCCTATCTGAGCAAGATAAAGAGCATAACCAATCCTTTGTTGAATAAGATCAGGAAGACTTTTTATATCTTTGAGTGAAGAACCAAGCCATATGATACGTTTTATTTTACTCATGATTATTAATATACCCATATGGGTATATTTTCAAGTGGTTATTCTAATTTTGTGATTTTTTAATAACTATTATTAATAAAATTGACTTGATAAAAATGGTAACAAAAAACCATAATTGTTTATTTATCTTATGAAAAGCTGCTTTGTAAAAACCAACGCTTCCAAATGTAAAAAGAACGTTTTTTGCAGATATTTATTGAATATGCATTTGCTTTTGATTGGATTGTTAAAGCTACCGAGCATTTTGATTTGTTTGATACGTTTGATAGCCATAACAAGCGTTTTATAGGCTCTCTCATTCAAATGAGTGATTAAAGATCATACGCACATTTACATTCCTTTTGATAAGTTTTCATATCTCTAATAGAGCGCTTGCAATATGATACATTTTGTATATATGCATTCATTACTCCATTGTGGATGATTCATTTTAATCAATAAGAATCGCTATTTGAAAGCCGCGTCATATCACTTGGCACGGCTTTTTTTTTATTTTACTCTCTCTTTTATGATATGTTTATAGCAATGCATTTTATATGCGTTTATAACCATAAAGAATGCACACCCCATGCGTGTTTTTATTCTGTTTTATCAGTTATATTGACAACATTATCCCTTTCATAAACCTCACATTTTTTTGGAACCAACCTTACTTTGCTTTTTTTGTTGATTTTTGCATTGCCATAAGCACGCCCCCAGATCGTTGCACAATATGAGATTTTAGCATTGCCATAAACAGAGCCATAAATCTCACAAGAGCCACTCACACAAGCATTTCCATAAACCTTGCCATAAATCTTTGCACGACCATTAATAACAGCATAATTATAAATTTTTGCATGGCTATAAATACAAGCCAAGCCAGAAACCTTGGCATGACCATAAACGCGTGCATAACTAAAAACCGTAGCATCATAAGAAACATGCGCATGATCATAAATATGAGCATCAGCAAGAATGCGGGCACTACCATTCACATGAGCATACCCATAAACATTGCCATAAACATGAGCATTGCCATAGACAAAAGCATGGTCATAAACTTTAGCATATTGAGAGATAAAAGCCTTTCCATAGACCTCAGCATTGCCATAAACTTGACCACAGACTTGAAAAAATGGCGTATTTTTGCATTTTCATACACTCTTGCATGACCATAGACACAAGCCTCATCATACACCCAGCAATTACCATCATGGGATAGGTTAACTTCCTTTTCAATAAAGCCGCCTAAGGACCCCGCCTTTACATCATCAAAATCTTTTAAAGCTTTAATACGATAAAGGTTTATAATATTTCGAGTAAGAGCATGTTTGATTTTTTTGATTTCACTGGTTAATTCATATTTTTTGCACATAGAGATACCCTCACAATTTAATGTGATAAACGTTTTCTAAAATTTGAAATGGGAAAATTTGAAAGAGGGGCGCCCCCGCCGCGCCCGTGCTTTCATTTACACTGCTTTATTGATTAGACCCAGACAATCTCTAATTCACCATAAGGAGAGAGACGTTCAGTATAGTTTTTTATTTTAGTAGACCCGCCGACATTTTCACGAATAACAGCAATTCCATGAATATTGGCATTTTCATAAACATGCATGTTATTTGCTATACGAGCGTTTTCATAAACCCTAGCATTGTCATAAACATAGGCATTATCATAAATAATAGCCTTGCCATACACATGAGCATTACCATAGACATGGGAATTATCAGAAATAACGGCATTGCCATAAACATGGGCATTATTATAGACATAGCCAGCAATGATAGCATTGTCATAAACCCACGCATGACCATAGATATGACCACAAGTGACAGCATTGCCAAAAACTCTTGCATTTTCATAAACGTGACCATTTTTAAACACAAGAGCCTCATCATACACCCAGCAATTGCCATCATGAGAGAGGTTATCTTCCTTTTCAATAAAGCCGCCTAAGGTACCTGCTTTGATATCAGAAAAGTCTTTTAATGCTTTAATGCGATAAAGGGTATGATTACCAAATACACGCGTTTCATTTGTGAGTGCAAACTTCTTTTGCATGAGCACAATTCCTTTATAAAGAGATTTAATTTTTAAATGAGATGTTTAAAGGAGGGCGCCCCCGCTGCGCCCACGCGTTATTTAAGCAGCGTCTTTTAGTGACTGATTATCATCACAGATATCATTACGAATTTTTGCACGGCTATTCACAACAGCATTGCCATAAATTTGCACATGATGATCAATATTTGATTTGCCATAGACCTTGGCATGATCATAAATCCTTACAAAGCAACCAACACGAGCCGAGCCAGAAACCTTGGCATGACCATAGATACTTGAATAATCCTTAATCCAAGCATTACAAAAAACATGGGCATTATCATAAACGCGCGCCCAGACATAAATGCGTGACTTGCCATACACACGAGCATTGCCAAAAATATAGCTACAAACATAGGCACTTTCATAGACACGGGCATTGTCATAAACCTTGGCACCATTAGAAATAGTAGCATTATCACTAATTACGGCATTACCATAAACATGCCCACAGACCTTAGCGTTATCATGAATTTTTGCATTATCATAAATATGAGCGGTTGTATCAAAAACCAATGCCTTGCCATTAACGATAGCATTGCCATACACCTTGGCACCTCTAAAGATTTTCGCATCATTATAAATTTTAGCATTTTCATAAACAGTTGCATTGAAAAGAACCGCGGCATTATCATAGACCCAGCAATTGCCATCATGGGATAAGTTACTTTCATTTTCAATAAAACCGCCGAGGTCTCCCGCCTTAACATCATCAAAATCTCTTAGAGCACGTATACGGTGTAAAGTAAGACCATCAAAAGTGAATTTTTCATTGGTAAATTCGTATTTTTTTGCAGACTCTTGTTGATTAACAGATGTGATTTCGTTTGCAATGTTAGAGGAAATTGTATTTTGGGAAGTTTTTATTATAGAATTTTTCATTTTAAATTCTTTCTAATCGTAATGAAGTTTTCAATTGACGCGCTATAAAGGCGCCGGGCGTTGAAAACACGGCGATTAGTCCGTCGTCACACTTTTCCCATAAGGGTATTGCATGGTGTGACACACCCGACAAAATCATTATACGCTTTAATACGTATAAAAAACAGTCAGTATTTTAAAGACTTTGGAAAGATTGTTTCGTAACCTATCCGCTAATCGTTAAGTGTTTTCAGCACTTGAATATTTATATAACAAAATACGTGTTTATTGTCAAATAATATTTCTATCTTTTTGATATTTTTTCTTATTTTTTAATACGTTGCGTGTTGATAATATCTTATGCTTATCAATTTCTTCTTTTATATTTATGTGCTTTTAAAACTATATTATAGGTTTTATGAAACGATTGCGTTATTTTCTGAATCTATACATTTATAATATTTAAAAACGCTCTCATAATGCGTATTTTTATCTTTATAACCTATCAATTTTTTACTAAATGAATTTTAAATTTTTTGTGAATTTTGTTTATAAGGGGCTTTAATTTAAACGACCTTAATAGCACCGCGCTCTTATAACAAATGCTTTCATTTGCATTTTTGCTTTCTCTATAGCTGTTATGTTCTTTATAGCCATGGCATCATTTTTCATGTTCATAAGAGAAATGATAAATAGGATATATGATAATTGTGATTTATAGACCGTTATGAAAACACTTATGAAAACATCTCAATAGAAACTGATCATTATAGAGATGAGCAAAATCCCTTTTAATAAACTTTTGTCAGTCTTGTCAGTTCTTTTTAGAACCTATATCATTTTTTTTAAATGAGAAAAAATTAAAATCATTATATTTCAATAAGTTAAGTTTTGTCTATTTTTCAAAATACAACCTATATTAATAATGCAACCTATAAATTCAACTAATGCTATATATTTTTGTAGGTTTTTTTGGGGGGGGTAGAAACATTCAAAACCTATAAGTAATATAAGAAAATGAATATACATAATTCTGTTTAAACAAAGCTTTTGAAAAGGATAAAGCTATCATTTTAGATTACGATATAATCTTTTAAAGGCAATCAAAATAAGAGTATTTAAAAGTGCAAATGATTTCTTTTTAGAATAACGCATATAAATACTCCTTTTAAAGATTGTATGTAAGCAATGTATAAAGGGGGTATAGGAACCTATAGGTATAAGACCTTATACCCCCTTGTGAGGTTAATATGCCTATCATGTGAGCATGCTTTATAAGTTATTTGGTTTCTCTTATTTCTAATTTTGGTAAGTTCTTAACAATTTTCATTGTTTCTAAACTTACAGTAATAACCCTTTGAAACAACTCTAATGGATAAGCAGGGTTGCCAATGGTTTCAACAGCATAACGATTGGCATCATTAACAATGCCACTCTTCTTATCTGTCTTTACACATTGGCGTTCCATAACCCATTCAAGAGCGGATTTACCATTTACGATATACTCATAAGCTTACTTAGGGATATCTGTTATGATGATATTGCTATTATAAGTAACTGTTGATTTATCCTTTTCCTTACTATTCCCAGCAAATTTCATTTCAGTCACATAATAGAATTTTTCGAGATTAGAGATTTCTGTCTGTTTTGGATTACCCTTTTTAAAGGTCACAGGATAAGGCTCTACAGTTTCATAATTCACGTGCAAATGCCCCAGTTTACGCCCTACTGTCACAATTTCCAAAATCCTTAGCAATTTTTACATACGGGATACGAGGCAATTCTTTAGAGAGGTTATCAGCATAACGAGCACGATAATCTTCTGAATGCAAGAGACCGTAAACATAATAAAATAGATCATCTTTAGTAATTTTTTCATTGGGATAAGCGGCTTTAAAATATGCTAATTCTTCATAAGTTATGGCATTACGCATTTTCTTATTTTAATAACAAGCTATTATCATACTATTTTTCTTATCAAGCGATAATAATGGAGTGTTTTTTGTTGTCTCTAATATGTAACAGTTCCAATAAATTTGGTCTATTCTATGAATAAGAGTCTTTACTTTAAGCTCAAGATTATATTACATGCAACACCTTAAAATTAAGAAGCATATTAGAGTGTATGATTGTCATTTAACAGTGTCATTGTAAAATCT
>NZ_JBHIOD010000057.1:0-1656 GCF_042195355.1 Bartonella sp. CL266QHHD | reverse complement strand
ACGCCATGGCTATCAAGCAAAGGTCAGTCCTCAGTTCACCACACAAACTTTGCCTTATGTGATTCGTACAGATCAATCGGCTGTTGATTTTTTAACCCGCCTTGCCGATCGCATGCGGGCACGTTTTTTAATCAAAGACAATAAGTTTTTGTTTTTAAGCGGAGATAATTTACCAGCATTAGCAATCCATAAGCACGACTGTTCCAACTGGGAATTTACGTTAGAGCCACGTACACAATACGGCACTATTGAAGCTTCTTATTTTGATCGCTCAAAAGGGCAGCAATGCCAAGTCAAACATCAGACAGGGTTTAGCGGTCCCGTGCGGCGTCTTCTCACTTGTTACACTTGTGAGGAGGAAGCACGAGCTGCTGCTGCTTCCGAGTCGGACAGGTTGTGTCGTGCTGTAGGCAGTGGTTCTTTGACCCTTGAGGGACGCCCTGAAATCATGGCGGATCAACCTCTTTTATTGCAAGGGTTTCGTGGGCAAATCAATGGACCATGGAAAGCTGCGACCGTCACCCACTGCTATGAGAAGCAAAGCGGATACACCACAGAAATCACCTTTGAGGCACCAGACAAGGGAAAAGAAAGTAATGAGAACACTGAACATGCTAAAAACAGAAAATCCAAGAGATAATTTTGCTTCTTCTTTTCGTCAACTTCCCCATAATAGTGAAGCAGAGCTGGCATTACTTGGAGCAATCCTGATTAATAATAATGCACACGATCGAGTTTCAGACTTTCTCAAAGCAGAACATTTTTTTGAAACGCTACACCAAAAGATCTTTGAGATTGTCTTACAAATTATTCAAAAGGGTCATCTTGCAAACCCCATTACAATCAAGCCCTATATCCAAATGGAAGAAAAAATTGGAGATATTACTGTATACCAGTATGTTGTTCGCTTAGCCACAGAGGCAGTCACTATTATTAACACTGAAGATTATGGACGCGTTATTTACGATCTTTTTATCCGCCGGTCTTTGATTAATCTTGGCAATGAAGTTGCCAATACAGCTTTTGATGCCCCTGTAGAGCTCACGCCTACCCAACAAATTGAAACGATTGAAAATCAGTTATTTGAGCTCGCCGAAAAAGGGAAATATGGGGGTGGGTTTGAAAACTTTGATACAGCCATTGCAAAAGCACTTAACATGGCAAGCGCTGCAAAAAAGCGTTCCTCACAGCTTTCTGGGATAGCTACCCATATCAAAACCCTTGATGAGAAAATGGGAGGATTACAAGCATCTGACTTAATTATCATAGCTGGACGCCCTGGGATGGGGAAAACCTCACTGGCGACCAATATTGCTTTTAATATTGCCAATGCTTGTAAGCGTGATAACAGCCAAGAAAATGAAGGGGGTATAGTTGGTTTCTTCTCACTTGAGATGTCAACAGAACAGCTTGCAACTCGTATTATCTCAGAACAAATAAAGGTTTCTTCTTCTGATATGCGTCGTGGTAATATCTCAGAAGAGCAATTTACCAACATCATTTACGCAATGCGTTCCTTACAAACAATCCCTCTTTATATTGATCAAACGGGGGGTGTATCCTTTGCACAATTGTCCGCCCGTGCAAGGCGTCTTAAACGACAACATGGTCTAGATGTCTTGATTATCGATTATATCCAACTCATGACAAGCGGTT
>NZ_JBHIOD010000056.1:0-8190 GCF_042195355.1 Bartonella sp. CL266QHHD | reverse complement strand
GGATATGAAATTTGAGACGTTGAATTATGCTATTCAGGATGTTCGGAAAGAAGCAAGACAAGCTGCTGCTATTGGTCTAGCAGTATCTAATTTAAGCTATGACGATACACCGGGAAAATTAAGTTTTTCATTTGGTACGGGTGTATGGCGCAGTCAATCTGCACTTGCTCTTGGTGCTGGTTATATGTCTGAAAATGGAAGATTTCGCTCTAACGTATCTGCAACGAGTTCTGGGGGACATTGGGGGGTAGGTGCTGGATTTAGGGTAACGCTGAATTAACAATAGAAAATTCGAAATAAATTTTCCTTCTCTTATCAAATGCGTTACATGTGCCATTTAAAGAGAAGGAAAGTTATTTTCATCATAAATGAATAGCAATAGAAGATAAGGGCGTATTTCGAGTAAAAATATATTTTTTATTATGAAATTTTATATGAAAAAATCATTTATCATCTCCAAAAGGAATTATTTGAGTAATCGATATTTATTTTTAATATATTGTAATAATATTATTAATGAATGCAGCATTGTTTTTTATGACAAGATAGGGGGTATTTTATTTTGCATAATTCTACTGCTGATAAGATTATTATTGGATTGTATAATGCCATAAAAGGTGATCAATTACATGACAGTGAGCAGCAGATTAAGACAGTTTTTAATGATGCGAAAAAATATATAGATAAATGTTTTTCTGAATCCATAGTATAATGCAATGAGTAATGTTGTTAATGATGCAAAATCTTACACGGATACAAAATTTGAAGCATTAAGATGTGATATTAAGACAGCTCAGAAAGAAGCAAGACAGGCATCCGCTGTTGGTTTAGAAGTATCGAATTTAAGTTATTTTAATATCCTTTGGTCTTTAAGTCTTTGTTTTGGTAGTGGTTTATGGCGTAGTCGATTGGCTTGAGCTATTGGAACCGTTTATATGTCAGAAGATGGAAAGATTCGCTCTAATATATCTGTCACGAGTGCAAGAGGTTACAGGGGGTTAAGTGCAGGAGTAAACTTAACACTGAATTAATAATAAAAAACGCATTCGCCCTTGTCTCATCAGACAAGGGTAAAAATTTTATAAGGAAGTGATATTTTACACAGAAACTCATAGAGTAGTATACTTGTAAAGTTTTATAACAATGTATTCTGTAATAATAATCTTAGCGGGACTAATTTTAGTTACAGTGAAGCATTTTAACAAAAAAAATTACAAATGCAGAGTGATGTTTTCATATAAATTAATAGAGCACGCGTAATCGCACAATATTTTAAAACTGTACAGTTTATAATTTTATTAATAGGAATATCCACTAGGGGGTATGCTTAAAGAAATAAAAAATCTCATTTTTTCCATTTTTATTATTTTCTTTGTATGTAGCAGCGGGAATGATTAAGTAAGACTCACTTTGATCACAACAGGGATATTTAAAGCATAACGATGCACCAGCACTTTTATAAAAGCCTAAAGTGTAAACAATGAGGCTATGAATTTTTGAATTATTTCAAGAATCAGAAAGACGCATTATATAAAAAAATAATTAATATTTTTTCCTTGCTATTTTTTAATAATCTGTATAGAGTGCGAAAAATTAATTAAAAGAAACTAGAAATCTTCTCGCAAAGCGGGGTGCGGTGAGTTATGGCAAAATTACAAAATCACAATCGTCTGATCTCAAAAAGCTTTAAAAGATACAAATATAAAACTCAAGGGTATCTCGCTTATTTTCACGACAAAAGCACAATAACCCTACAAAAAACGCTCTAAATTACTCAACAAACAACTTAACTCCCTTGCGCAATAAACATCCTTTATTGCCTCTTAAACACACAACACTTAATAATAGCGCGCAAACATGTTTTTTCTACACTTCTTTCACCTTTCTTCGCCTTTAAATTTAAAGGCTCTGCTACAGAAAGAAAATCCCCCCTAAAAGGGGAAAATAAACCTTATTAATCGGACTATCAATCAAGGTGGACTACAACCTCATTGATATCTTAGATAGTCCTCTCCCACATTATGACAACCCTAATCTTTTATAAAACAAGAAAAAATAATCTCTGGAGCTTAGTAGCACCAGAATATGTCTTTTTAATGTTTTTAATATCTTTTTTTACTTAGAGGATTTATTATGAAAAAAATATTATATACCACACCACACACACTAGCAGTGAGTAATTTAAAAAATTCTTGCTCGTCTTATCGATTACCTTTTATTAAAACGCTTTCATTAGTGTCAGTAGCTGCCTTTTTATCAAGTGCTTCTCCTGTTTTTGCTTGTGATCTTTGGGGTAATGTAGCGCAGTATTTTGGTGGAGGTACAAATATACGTAAAAGTATTGCGCCAACCTATATAATTAACGGTAAAATATATAGAGATGTTGGTTCTGCGTTGTATGGTTTGGAGAATTATGTCGCTGAAACTAGGTATGATAAGTTTGTTAAGCAAGATGCATCAGGACTTATTACAATTGGTGCGGACGTAGGTGGTAATAGAATAACTATCGCAAATAGCTCTCATGGATTGAGGACTCTTACTGGTGTTGCTGATGGTTGGGTTTCGCCAATCTCGTATGATGCAGTCAATGGTTCTCAGCTTTTTTCCCAAGGCATCAGTACTGCGATCTCTTTTGGCGGTGGTGCTGGATACGATAGAAAAGGAAACTGGATAGCTCCTACTTTTACAGTTAAGGTCTTTGATAAAAATGGTAATGGAACTGAAAAGGACTATAAGAATGTTGCGGATGCCTTTACTGGCGTAAGTAGTTCTTTCACGAATCTTGATGCAAAGATTGAAAATATTAAGGTGGCAAGTAATAGTCTTGTTAAGCAAGATGATACAGGACTTATTAGCATTGGTGGAGAAGTAAGTGGAACTAAGGTAAGCATTGCAAACGTTGATAATGCAGTTCGGACTCTTACAGGTGTTAAGGCTGGTTCGATTACAGCAGTGTCTACTGATGCGATAAATGGTTCTCAACTTTATTCCATGAGCAATGTAGTTGCAGGCTATTTTGGCGGTGGTGCTGGCTATAAAGATGGAAACTGGAGTGCTCCTACTTTTACAGTTAAAGTCTTTGATAAAAATGGTAATGGAACTGAAAAGGACTATAAGAATGTTGCGGATGCCTTTACTGGCGTAAGTAGTTCTTTCACAAATCTTGATAAAAAGATTGAGAATATAGTCATTGATGCGACAGGTAACAGTCTTGTTAAGCAAGATGATACGGGACTTATTAGCATTGGTGGAGAAGTAAGTGGAACTAAGGTAAGCATTGCAAACGTTGATAATGCAGTTCGGACTCTTTCGGGTGTTAAGGCTGGTTCGATTACAGCAGCGTCCACTGATGCGATAAATGGTTCTCAACTTTATTCCATGAGCAATGTAGTTGCAGGCTATTTTGGCGGTGGTGCTGGCTATAAGGATGGAAACTTGAGTGCCCCTACTTTTACAGTTAAAGTCTTTGATAAAAATGGTAATGGAACTGAAAAGGACTATAAGAATGTTGCGGATGCCTTTACTGGCGTAAGTAGTTCTTACACGAATCTTGATAAAAAGATTGAGAATATAGTCATTGATGGGACAGGTGATAATCTTGTTAAGCAAGATGATACCGGACTTATTACCATTGGTGGAGAAGTAAGTGGAACTAAGGTAAGCGTTGCAAACGTTGATAATGCAGTTCGGACTCTTTCAGGTGTTAAGGCTGGTTCGATTACAGCAGCGTCCACTGATGCGATAAATGGTTCTCAACTTTATTCCATGAGCAATGTAGTTGCAGGCTATTTTGGCGGTGGTGCTGGGTATAAAGATGGAAACTGGAGTGCTCCTACTTTTACAGTTAAGGTTTTTGATAAAAATGGTAATGGAACTGAAAAGGACTATAAGAATGTTGCGGATGCCTTTACTGGCGTAAGTAGTTCTTTCACGTATCTTGATAAAAAGATTGAGAATATAGTCATTGATGGGACAGGTGATAATCTTGTTAAGCAAGATGATACCGGACTTATTACCATTGGTGGAAAAGTAAGTGGGGCCAGGGTAAATATCGCGAATGTTGATAATGTGGCACGGACTCTTGCGGGTGTTAAGGCTGGTTCGATTACAGCAACATCGACTGATGCGATAAATGGCTCTCAATTTTATGCCATGAGCAATGTAGTTGCAGGCTATTTTAGTGATAATGCTGGATATGATAAAGATGGAAACTGGAATGCTCCTACTTTTACAGTTAAGGTTTTTGATAAAAATGGTAGTGGGACTGAAAAGAACTATAAGAATGTTGGGGATGCGCTTTCTGGTGTAAGTAGTTCTTTTACGAATCTTAATCAAAAGATCGAAAGTGTGACAGGTGATAGTTTTGTTAAGCAAAATAGCGCTGGGCTTATTACGATTGGTGGAGACAAGGGTGGTAATAGAATAGATATTGCAAACAGTGTTAATTTTCCACGAGTTCTCTCTGGTGTTAAGGGGGGTGCATTTACGGCAACATCGACCGAAGCAGTAAATGGTGGTCAGATTTATCTTATGACTCAGGCATTTGCAAGTTATTTTGGCGGTGGTGCTGGATATGATAAAGCGGGAAAATGGTCAGCTCCTACATTTACAGTTAAAGCCTTTGATAAGGATGGTAATGAAACTGAGAAAAACTATACTAATGTTGCAGATGCGTTTTCTGGTGTTAATAGTGCTTTGGCAGGTTTAAATCATCAGGTTGTTGAGATAAAGAGTAAGCCTGGTATTGAAGAAAAAAATAAGCCCTCTCAAACTGATAGTTCGGATATTATTTCAGAAGGCTTTCCTTTTATGAGAAGCTTACCTAGTGCTTCAGGTAATGTGAAGGTTCCAACTACGATAACTGTTGCTCCTAAATCACCATTAAAACAAGTAAGTTTTATGAGTAGTGAAGGTGAAAGCCGGCGTCTTTTTGATATTGCTGCTGGTGAGATTTCAGAAACGTCGACTGATGCTATAACTGGTTCTCAGCTCTATTCGATAAACAACCAGATTGCTACTTATTTCGGTGGTGGTTCTGGATATAAAGGTGGAAATTGGAGTGCTCCGACTTTCACAGTTAAAGCCTTTGATAAGGACGGTCATGAGATTGATAAAGAGTATACTAATGTCGCGGATGCATTTGCTGGCGTTAATAGTGCTTTGGCAGGTTTAAATCATCAGGTTGTTGATATAAAGAATGGCCTTGGTGTTGGTGAAACAGAGAGTAAATCACTAGATGGTGATCCTTCGGATATTTTTTCAGAAGGCTTTCCTTTTATGAGAAGCGCACGTTTTCTAAGAAGCTTACCTCTTGCCATAGATGAGGAAGAAAGCGCCATAGATGAGGCGGATAATTCAACCACGGTAACTGTTGCTCCTAGTGAAATTTTAGAAAAGTCAACTTATGAGGTGACTGACAGTCAGCTTCAGGCGGTAGATCGTAAGGTAGACGGCGTTATAGGCAGGGTAACAGAAGTTGAAAAAAAGGTGAATGTTGCGGTTAGCTATGATACTGATAAAGAGGGGAAAAAGACCAATAGCATCACTCTAAAAGGTGTCGATGACAGTGAGCCTGTTTTGATTACGAATGTTCAAGATGGAAAAATTGAACATGGCTCTAAGGACGCAGTGAATGGTGGTCAGTTATACGATCATACCGCGGAGCAGATGAAGATTACTCTTGAAAGTGCGAAAGAGTATACTAAAGAACAAGTCGATAATGGTGTTAATGAGGCGAAATCCTATACCGATATGAAGTTTGACGCACTAAGTTATGATATTACGAATGTGCGCAAAGAGGCAAGGCAAGCAGCAGCGATTGGTTTGGCAGTCTCTAACTTACGTTACTTCGATGACCCAGGATCTGTGAGTGTTTCATTTGGTGGTGGTTTTTGGCGTGGACAATCTGCCTTTGCGATTGGTGCAGGTTATACATCTGAAGATGGCAAGATTCGTTCTAATCTATCAGCAACCAGTGCTGGCGGTCAGTGGGGTGTAGGTGGTGGAATAACTCTGAAATTAAAATAACACCAGAGAATATGAAAAACTACAATTTAAGCGAAGTTTCGCCCTTGTCTCATCAGACAAGGGCGAAATTTTATATTATAGAGAAGTAATATTTTACAGAGAAGTCCATAGAGTAGTATACTTATAAAGTCTTATAACAATGTATTCTATAGTAATAATCTTAGTGAGATTGATTTTAGTAAGAAGTAAAGCGCTTTAACAAAAATTTTACAAATACAGAGTAGTACTCTCAGTGCGTAATCGCGCAGTATTTTAAAACTGTACGTTCTATAATTTCATTGATAGAAAATATCCATTGGGGGGATACGTTTAAAAAAATCAAAAATCGTATTATTATTATTTTATTTATTTGCTCTGTGCATAGCAGTAGCAATCATGAGGTACGCAACAGCGGCAATTATTAGTAAGACTCATTTTGATCAAAATGGGACACCTAAAACGAACGATTAAACAGAACCTCTAGACAAGTCTATAGTGCATGGAATCTATGAATTTTAAAGTTATAAGGATATTTTACGATTGTATAAATCGGAAAGACTCATTCTGTAAAAATAATTAAATTCATTTTCCTCTTGCTATTTTACGCAATAGTCTATAACATCGCGAAATATTCTTTAGTAAGACTCATTTTGGTAAAAACAGAAAGATGCTCGCAAGGGGGGCGCGACGGATTATGAAAAAAACAAACAATCACCTTCATTTTATTTTGAAGCTCTTTGAGAGAAAAAAATCCAAAGCTCAAGAGTATGCCTCTTATCCCCGCGATAAAAGCGTAATGATTTCACAATAAGTACTCTAAATCATTCAGCCAACAACTTAACCTTTTCCCCTAATAAACATTACAGCCTCTTAATTATACAAAATGAACTCTTTTACTTTAAAAACTATAAACCGCAGATCTAACAATAGGGCGCAAGTATGTCTTCTTCATATCCGTTTTTCACCCTCATTCAGGAGCTTTGTTGCAAAAAAAAGCATCCTTCTTAAAAGCGGAAAAAATAAAAAACCCATTAACCAAACCTTTAATCAACGTCCATCACAACCTTGCCGGACTTCTAATTACTTCTGTTCGCCTCTGCGGCAAA
Source organism: Bartonella sp. CL266QHHD (assembly GCF_042195355.1). NCBI lineage: Bacteria > Pseudomonadati > Pseudomonadota > Alphaproteobacteria > Hyphomicrobiales > Bartonellaceae > Bartonella > Bartonella sp. CL266QHHD. Next base: position 1,078 of record NZ_JBHIOD010000056.1, on the reverse strand, counting down.
CTCAAACTTTATAGAGAACAAACAAAAATCACGTCGTTAATCACCCCTAGCACTGAAATATGACTTTTTAATGTTCTAAATATGTATTTCTTATTTGGAGAATTTGTTATGAAAAAATTATATACCACACCAAAAGCGCTAGTGGTGAATGATTGTAAAAATTCTTGCTCGTTTTATCGACGGCTTTTTATTAAAGCGCTTTCATTGGCTTCAGTGATTATCTTTTTATCAAATGTTTCTCCTGTTGCTGCTGCTACTCAGATTTTAAATAACAAATCAAACGACTTTAGTGGTGGTGCAAATGCGCTTAAAGGTATACCGCCAGCCTATGTAGTTGGCAGTAAATTATATAAAGATAGTGGCTCTGCATTTATGGAGGGGGAGGATACCCCCAAGAACTTTAGTCTTAATATTAAGTTTCAGACTAAAGCTGCTTTTGATACTGCATTTGCAGGTACGGAAGGTTATAAGAATGTAGAAGGTTATAAAAGTGTTGCGGATGCATTTTCTGGCACTAATAGTGATTTGGCAGGTTTAAATCATCAGATTGTTGAGATAAAGGAACCCCATGCTATTGGGGAAAAACAAGATAATCCATCTCAAAGTGATGATCAGCATAAGAACACAGACAGCTTTTCTCTTATAAGAAGCTTATCTCGTGAACTAGCCCGAGCGGATGATGAAAAGAAGATAACTATTGCTGCTACCTCACCATTAACTCAAATAACTATTCGGAATAGTGAAGGTGAGACACGGCGTCTTTTGGATGTTTCTCCTGGTGAACTCTCAAAAACGTCAACCGATGCCGTTAATGGTTCCCAGCTTTATGCTCTAGGTGATAAAGTTGCAAAATCTTTAGGTGGTAACGCTAAGTATGAGAATGGCACGTGGACTGCTCCTACATTCAAGGTTAAGCGCTTCAATTCTGATGGTGACGTTACTGACTCGACTTATGACAGTGTCGCGACTGCCTTTGCCGGTGTTGGTGATTCTATCACGAATATTAAAAATGAGATTAGCAAAGAAATTGCTGGTGAAAAAAGTGATTCTTTAATCTGGAGCCAAACGGCGAATGCCT
>NZ_JBHIOD010000055.1:0-128338 GCF_042195355.1 Bartonella sp. CL266QHHD | reverse complement strand
TATCCGCTTTTTAGAGACAATGCGCCCCGTTTGGCTGAGATTTGTTTGCGCATGCAAAGCAATGGTATCATTGCTTTCTATCGTGCCACTATTGCTTAAATCACCGTGGCTGGTCAGTTGAAGGTCACCACGCTCAATCTCTATGTGCCCTGCTTGGATCACACTATCAGCAACAATATTGACTGCCCCTTGCGTAGAAATGAGACCATCAACATTCTCAAAACTGCCCACATCAATGCGCAAACCATCCCGGGCTAAAATATGTGCACCTTCATCATGTGTAGCGTTTTGTTGGTCTGAATTTGTCGTTTCAGCGCTTTTATTGACAAAAGACGTTGCAACAATCTTCATCTCACCGGCTAAAGCACTGAGAAGACCAGCCTCATTATTTATATGACCAGCACGTATCTCTTTCAGCCCACCAATGCTGAGAGCCTCTTCAGCAATAATTCTGCCCTGTGTGTTGGTTAAATCACCATCACTGAATAGATCCATAGATTTTTTGGCGTAAATCAGCCCGCTATTGCTGACATTTCCTGCCACATTGAGGGCAACATTCTCACCACTGGAGCCAAGCACACCGGCATTGTCTAATTGCCCTGCGATCACAACAAAAACACCACCACTTTGAAGGACACCTTCGGATGTATTCTTCAGAAAGGCTTGTTGCGGATCGGCGCCTTCTTGTGTGCTTACCATCAAATGCAAATCATCGGTTGCAATAAACGTCCCTTGATTGGTAAATGCACCAATATGAGCATCGACACTCTCACCGCGCATTGTGCCGTTATTTGCAACCCCATCACGCACTTGAAGGGTTAATGCTCCTTCTTGAGCTTCCACAGTCCCTGCTTGGGTTAAAGCATCAGCACTTAAAACCACATCATAACTTAAAATCGTGCTCTCTTGACCGGTTGTGAGCATGCCACCCGCTGTCAATGCAACCTGCTGCATACTGACAATATCACCCGTATGATTGAGGGCACCATGGGCATCCAGCGTTATCTCCCCATTAGACCAGACAGTGCCTTCTTGGATCAGGGCACCGTGATGCGCATAAAGGTCAATTTTTTGCTCTGCCACTAAGCGCGCACGTGATGTAAGCTCTGTNCATCCAGCGTTATCTCCCCATTAGACCAGACAGTGCCTTCTTGGATCAGGGCACCGTGATGCGCATAAAGGTCAATTTTTTGCTCTGCCACTAAGCGCGCACGTGATGTAAGCTCTGTTGCTTCCACCAAAAGAGAGCCGCCGGCGCTATAATGTCCAGCGCCTACAGTGAGCGCATCATCGGCGCTCAAGACAATATTCCCCTTAGCACCAATATGGTTGTTTAAAGCGGTGATTTGATTGGTTTTAATGATCAAATCGCCAAGGGAAGAAACCCCTGTTTGATCATTGTCTTGCATGCGGCTTAGATCAATTGTTGCTGCTTGGATCTCTAAAAGATCACCGGCGGCTATCCGCCCATTCCCCGCCTCAAGCTTTGCTGCCTGTAAATGCAAAGAACCCGTCGCTGACTGTTGACCATCATTCCCAATACCGCTTGCTAAAAGAGCATGAGACTGGAGCTTGATCAGATCGGCGTGCACATCAACAGCACCGCTTGCCGCAACGCGAGCTTGCTCAGCCAGTTCAACATGTTTCAAAGCCTTCAGTTCAACTGCTTCTTCTGAAAAAAGCAGATCTTTCACATGTACACTATCGTGGTGGGAACGCGCTTTTACCGCTCCTTTGGCGCGTGCTTTGGCACCCTCAGAGAGCTTTTCGCGAGCAAAAAAGCTTCCAAACCAGCCCCAAAAGTTGGAAAGGCTTTGTTTAAAGCCCTTCCACACATTGCCAAACCACCTGAAAACAACGCGCCAAGCCCCTGTTTGAACTTTTGCCAAGCTTGAGAGGAATCAAAAGCATTAGCGATTATGTTTTTCTAATGCGTAATGGTGGCGGTATCAGCACCCAAAAAACGCATGATAGCTTCAAAGGCACGCCCAAAAGCGCGGGCTATCCCCCGTGCAAAGCCTTTGACAAAAGAAGAGAAACGATCCCAATATTTCCACAAAGCAAAACAGCTAGCCATAATGACAGCCACAACAGCAGCAATGAGTGCCCCTATCGGGCTAAAAACAGCTCCCCACAACAGAGGCTTTGTATAATATATAGCCTTTCGGAAATTGTGGCTTATCAGCAGATTCTGTATATTTTTATATTTCATTTGTTCAAAGAAGACACTGAGCACTCAAAGAACCTTCAAAGCTCTGTCAAAGTCTTCTCTCATTTTTGCTGTCAAAAACTCATTTGATACACAATGTAGGCAACAACAATCAATTATCGCATCTCTACCCTAATTTCACCTTTTCCCACTCAGTATAAAATATAAAGTCAAATTACACACAAAAAGATTTATTCTTTATTTACTTTAAAACCTCTCCTTTTTTTGAAAATATACAACTTTAAAGGCACTGCTCTTCTCTTTTACATTACGTTTTTACTGTCTTTTTATTCCTGTATTTCTTTAATCATACACCAATGAATATTGGAATAAAAGAATATCTACGATCAATAAAAATATTATTAATGCAACTATCAACGCCTAATAATATTTCCATGAATATTAAAAATTATTTTTAAAATATAATTAGATAAAAATACATTATGAAATAAATTTAATGTTACATAATTAAACATAAATACAACTTTAATTTTGACAAAAAAAGCAAAACAAAATATCAAAGTGCTGTGTTATTAAAATAAAAGCAATATCTATTTTCACTTCTTCTTATGAAGTTAGCGGGAAAATGAATGTTTGGGGCTTTAAAAGGAGTAGACTGATGCCTAAAAAATTTCTTCTATCCTGCACAGCAATTGTGGCAGTTGTACTTTCTGGTATCAATCTTAATGCACAAGCTAAAAATCTTGAAATTTCAGAAAGTAAAAAAGAAGTTTCCAACGAAACCTACGAAATTATTCACGCAAAAAAAGGTGGTCAAATTATCGGCAAGCATTTGACGATAATCGGAAACAAAAAAACAAACACCAACATAGGCACAAATGCGCACGCTATAACAGCTGAAGGTTCTAACACTGCGATTGAATTACTGGATGGAACAACCATTAAAGGAACTGGTTCTAGCATTTTCTTCGGTCTTGAAGCAAAGGATGGTGCTACACTGAAAATGACCGGGGGAACTATCACAGTTTCCAACACTGGCGCTAAATTCTTGAACAGTAAGAATGCTGAAAACAAGCTAAAAGATATAATAATATCAAGTGGCAAAGGCAAAGCTCCACTAACTTTTGCAATATTTGCAGACAAAGACAGTGAAGTCACTTTAGAAAATGTAAAAGTGACTAAGGCAACGAATAGCGTTACAGCAAATAATAAATCTGAAATCACGATATTGGGAGGATCATTTGATGCCACAAAGGCAGCAATATCTGCTTACAATGGCAGTCGCGTAACTCTAACTAACAATGTTCAAACTACATCATCTCATGGCACTGGACTCCATGCAACAGATTCAGAAACCACAATCGAAATGACGGGAGGAAGCGTAACCACAGAAAAAATGGCGTTGGTTGCAGAAAACGGTGGACATATCAAGGTCACGGATGTTGCGTTAACTGCGACGAATGATAAAATAGGAACAGTTGTCGCCGGCGGTCCAAACAGCGTGATTGAATTGCATGGGAATACAACAATTAAGAATGCTGTAATCGGTCTTCATGCACAAAACAGTGGAATGATTAAAATGATCGGAGGGACCATTACAGCTTCTGCAACCGGTGCTGGTTTCTATAATAGTAAGAGCAATGGAAACAAGCTAGAAAATGTGAAAATATCGGGCAGTAACAATAAAGAGCCTAAAATCACAGGAATAGGTGCCGACAAGGAAAGCAACGTCACTTTAGAAAATGTAACAGTTACGCGGGCAAAAAGTGGCATAGTTGCAAATAATCATTCTAAAGTAACGGTTTCTGGAGGATCATTTGAGGGAAAAAACGTAGGGGTATACGCTGGAAACGGCAGCAACATTACTTTAACCAGCAATAAAAAAGGTAACGTTCAAGTTACATCAACATCATCGAATAGCAAAGGACTCTACACAAATGGTTTACATTCTACCATCACAATGACGGGAGGAACAGTAACCGGAGAATTAGCGTTGGTCGCAGAAAACGGTGGACATATTAAGGTCACGGATGTTGCTCTAACAACAAATGAACATGGGGGCCAGGTCACTGATGTTCCTATAATAGGCGCAGGAGTCAATAGCGCTAATAGTATGATTGAATTATATGGCAATACAACGATTAAGAATGCTGGTGTTGGGCTTGTGGCAAGTAACGGTGGCGTAATTAAAATGATTGGGGGGACTATTACAACTTCTAAAACTGGTGTTGGCTTCGTGAACAGTAAGAGCACCGAAAGTAAACTAGAAAATGTAATAATATCAACCGGTAAAGATAAAAATTCAGGCAAAGGAATTCTTCTAGAGAAAGAAAGTGGTCTCACTTTAAAAAATGTAAAAGTGACTCAAACAGGCAACAGCGTAATTGCAAATAATCGTTCTAACATAACAATCTCTGGAGGATCATTTGATTCAAGCTATGCAACAATATGTGCTCAAAACGGTAGCAGTATCACCTTAACGGACAATGCTCAAATTACGTCACATGATGAAGCAGGCCTCTATGCACGAGACTCAAAATCCACAATTACAATGACAACAGGAAACGTGACAGGAAAATATACAGCCTTAGAAGCAGACATAGGTGGCCATATTACGGTTACAAATGTTGCTTTAAAAGCAACTAATAATGGCAGTGGTGTAGCTGCTGGTGCAGCTGCCTCTGGCTCTAACAGTGTGATTGAATTACTTGGAAATACAACGATCAGTGACGTTAAAATCGGAATTGATGCGCAAAACGATAGCACAATCAAAATGATCGGAGGAACCATTACTGCTTCCGAAGCAGGCGTTCACTTGTTAAAAAACAAGAGCAATAACAAGCTGAAAGATGTAACGATATTAAATCGTAAGGATAATGCACTACTAATCAATGCAATAATTGCAAGAAGAAGTGCCATTACTTTAGAAAATGTAACCGTTCCGCAAGCAATCAATAGCATAATTTCAGATAATGGTTCTCAAATAACAGTTTCTGGAGGATCATTTAACGCAAAAGGTGCAGCAGTATCTGCCATAAACGGCAGCACTATTACTTTAACTGACAATGCTCAAATTACATCATCTGATGACAGTGGGCTCTATGCAAAAGACTCAAAATCCACCATCACCATAACGGGAGGAACAGTACAAGGTAAAACTACTGCATTATTTGCCGGAAACGGCGGACATATTAAAGCCACGAATGTTACTCTAATAACAGCAGATAGTAACGGATTCGGTGCGGAAAGCCAAGATGTTGGCAGTTTAGTTGAATTATATGGCCACACAACGATTAAAAATGCTGAGATCGGACTTTATTCAGAAAATGGCAGCACAATCAAAATGAGTGGAGGGACAATAATTGCCGAAAATAGTGCATTTGTTGTCAATAATAATGGACATATTGATGTAACAAATGTTTCTGCCATAGCAGAAGATAGAGGTATAGCATTTGAAAAGTCTAAGAACAATAAAACATCAGAAATCAATTTAACCAATACAAAACTTCATATTAAAAACGGTACTGGAATTAATGCAAATGAATCAATTGGTAAAGCCAATCTCAAAAATTCAGAAATCCGTGCCAATGTTTTATTAGTAACCGAAGCTTCAACGAAAAAAAATGATTTCACTTTTACACTAAACGCCGATCACTCCATCTTAGACGGAAAAGTGAGCACTGAAAAAAAATTCAAAACAGTCTTTGATTTGCAAAACAATACGAAATGGACATTGAAAACAAGCACAAATAAAAAAATCCAGAATGAAAAACTGTTTGATATTGCTCAAAGAGCACGTTCTGATATTTCTGTCCTTAACATCAATAACAGCTCTATTGTTTTTGAAGAGCCAACTGAAAATCATTATCACACGTTGCACATAGGATCTGGCAGACCAAATACTAAAAAAGTCTACAATGCTACAGGAAAAGCAGAAATTCATTTCAACGTCGAATGGAGTGATAGTGCTGCCATAAACAAACAAAAAGCTGACCATCTTCTGATTCATGGTGATGTTTCAGGTACTACACTGGTTTATATCACTGGACATTTAGAAAAGAACAATATTAAAGCAGATGCTTCTGCTCTTACCAGTGCACGTGGTCTTTCACTCATTCAAGTTTCTGGGAAAGTAAATCAAAACTCTTTCAAACTTGCACAGGACTATATCACAATAAGTGGTTCACCTTATAAATATATACTGAAAGCTTATGGACCAAAATCAAACCACAGTAAAACAAATGCTGAACAAAACCTTTTAGGAGAAAATAAAAATTTCTGGGATTTTCGCTTACAACCAGTACTGCTTGATAGCAACTCAAAAGTAAAAACCATCGTGCCATAAATACAAGCTATTTTTTCATGCCCTGTGCTCTCTTGTATGCTGGATTGACCGATATGGATAAGCAAAGTGCAACTGTTAGCCAATATGCGACATCTGTCTTAAGGAAAGAATAAGACAAACGGAATGGCTTTTTCTTATACGCCTATGGAGAAACAGGAAGCTTATTTTCTGATAAGTAGTGCTCCTAGTAAATATGGTTATAGCAGTGCTCATCTTCGTTATGCTGCTCTACAAGGAGCTATTAACCTTGTCGCGCAGAAGGGAAAAATATCTACAATACATTTTGGTCTTGTCGGAACCTACGGGCAACTCTCCTTCACTCCAAAGAATATGCAAGACAGCAAGTAAGAGCATATTGAATAAATGGTCATTTCAACTCACCGCCTATGGCAGTAAACAGCGTGACAGTGGTTTCTATCTTGATACGCTGTTATCCTATGGCTTCCTAAAGGGAAAGATCACCAATGCCCTCATTAGTACAACCGCAAAATTGAAAAATGCAAAAATGTTGGCGATCTCCACAACTGTTGGCAAACAATTTGCAACGGGTATCCAAGGCGTAGCATTCGAACCGCAGGCACAGCTTGCCTATCAACATTTGATGTTTGATACCATTAAAGATGCTGATAATCTGACCATTGACATGCAAAATCCTTCTCAATGGATAATCCGTGTTGGTGGACGTTTGACAAAAACCATTGCCACTGAAAACAGCCGTCCTATGTCTTTCTATGGAAAAGTAAACTTGATCAAAACCTTTGGTGATGATCAGACACTCCATATCGATAAGGATTATAAACGTGACCCCTCGAGAAGTTCCGTTGAAGGTGGGCTTGGTATTAGTGCACAATTGTCCGCTAACCTCTCCCTTCATGGTGATGTCAGCTATCAACAAAAGCTTCAAAAACTGGTATAAGTGGTGCAAGCTTTTCAGGAAGAATACGCTATCAGTTTTAAATAACGACTGTAAAAAACAGCCCATTCAATTTAACAAAAAGGCAGCATATTGCTGCCTTTTTGGCTTATTATAAGCTGTTTTTAAGCGCTTTTTTAAATAGAGAACAGCGAAATATTTGAAGACTGTCATTGACCATTGAATGTTTTTTACAAAAAATTCTTTTTATAAAGAATAAAACTGTAAAAAGAGAACAACCAAAAACAAAATAATATTTAAAAATAATGTGAAGCTTTTCTAGAAAATACAGTATTACTATCTTTTGTTATTTCTCACAAATTTAATGCTTTAAATGCCAAAATAAAACTTTTGAACATAAAATGATAAGTAAAAATAATGTAACAATATTAAACAAAGGGATGTATGTTATAAGTCACTCGTATATTTCAAAATGGGAGTTCTAGTAGGATTTAAAATATTATAGCTCAAACACTGCCCAGCAAATTCATACTGGAAAAATCCTATTATGCCCTTCCCTCTTAACAATACCGCCAAACATCACCAGAAACTTCAAAACAAATAAAATTGCATTTTCTCTTCTGTAAAATGGATCATGCTCTTTGCTCTCTATGGACAATAGGCTCTATACTTGCTTCAAAAAACTCCTTTGTATAATCGTGTTGCGCACGTAGATTACGCAATTCATCATTGCTAAGCTCTTCAAGAATAATCCCTTTATGCATAATTCCAACACGTTCACAAATATGTGCAACAACAGCAAGATCATGGGATACCATTAAATAAGTAAGCTTTTTTCTCACGCGCAATGATTTCAACAAGTTTAAAATTTCAGCCTGTACCGACACATCCAATGCAGATGTTGGCTCATCAAGCAATAACACCTCTGGCTCAATAATTAAAGCACGTGCAAGAGCAATACGCTGACGCTGCCCTCCAGACAACTCATGAGGATAACGATAAAGAAATGAAGAATCTAAACCAACGGAATCTAAAGCATCCTCTACCCGCTCTCTTTGATTATCCATCCCATGGATTTTGAGCGATTCAGAAAGAACCGTATGGACCATTTTTCTTGGATGCAGCGAAGCATAAGGATCTTGAAAAACCATTTGAATACAGCGTAAAAAATCCTTACTTCTTTTCTTTTCAACTTCTTGTCCAGCAAAAAGAAACTTTCCACTATAATCTGGAATAAGCCCCACCAATGTATTCAAAATAGTTGACTTTCCACATCCGGATTCACCAATCAAACCATAAGCTTCACCACGCTTAATATGAAAATTAACATTTTTAACAACTGTTACTGCCTTATGCCTATGACCAAAAGTTACAGATAAATTAGAAACATCAATAATATTCTCACAATTTGTCATGAGGAACCTCCTCAACACCATTAACAATCGTAGGATTATACAACCAATCAGGATCACGCTCAGGTACAGCCAAAATATCAACTGGATTATCAAGCCGTGGCAAACTCGCGAGCAACGCCTTTGTATAAGGATGACAAGCGTGAGACAAATCAGAAGCAGGCAACTCTTCTAGCACACGGCCCGCATACATCACTAAAATACGATCACAAAAATCAGCAATCATATTTAAATCATGACTAATGAAAATAAGTCCCGTTCCAGACTTTGTAACAAGTTCATCTAATACGGATAAAACTTGCCGTCTGACCGTAATATCAAGCGCAGATGTTGGTTCATCGGCAATAATTAAATCAGGTTTTGGAATGAGCATCATTGCAATCATCACACGCTGCCCCATCCCCCCAGATATTTCATGAGGAAAGAGACGCATCACATGTTCAGGATCACGAATATGAACAGATTCTAACATAGATATGGTGCGCTCCCGCGCTTCAGCTTTTGAAACACGATAATGAATACGGTAAGCCTCCATAATCTGTTCCCCGATCCGTATTAATGGATTAAGTGAATATTTGGGGTCCTGTAAAATCATTGAAATACGTTTCCCACGGATTTTTCGCATCTGAGGTTCACTTGCGGCCAATAAATCAACATCCTCAAAGCGCATTTTTTTAGCTTTAACAATGGCTGCTTTTGGACTTAACCTTAGTATTGCGCGCCCAGTCATCGATTTTCCAGATCCGGATTCACCAACAATTCCAATTTTTTCTTTTCCAACAGAAAAACTAACGCCACGCACAACTTCTGAAATGCCGCGCGTTGTAGGAAAAGAAATACGTAAATCTTCTACTTCTAATAATTTATTACCCATTGCGTGGATCCAATACATCACGAAGACCATCACCTAAAAGGTTGAAAGCAAGACTTGCAAATAATATTGCACAGCCTGGTATTGCCGCCAACCACCAATTTGTCATCATAAATTCCCGCCCTGAAGAAAGCATCGCACCCCATTCAGGACTTGGAAGTTGAGCTCCCAACCCTAAAAAACCAAGACCAGCAGCCGTTAAAATAATTCCAGACATATCCAAAGTTAATCGTACAATCACTGAAGGAATACACATGGGCGCAACATGAAACAAAATAATTCGCCAAGCAGAGGCCCCTTGCAAACGAACTACAGAAACATAATCAGAAGAACGTATTGTCAAAGTCTCAGCACGTGCTAAACGTGCAATTGGCGGCCATGCTGCAATTGAAATTGCAATAGAAGCATTTTCAATCCCTGGTCCCAATGCGGCTGAAAATGCAAGAGCTAAAATCAAACCTGGAAAAGCAAGAAAAATATCGACAATACGCATGAGCACAGTATCAACCCATCCGCCCATATAACCAGATACAGTTCCAACAATAAGCCCTATTGGACCTACAATAACTGTTGTAAGAAAAACAACATAAAGAGTAATACGGGAACCAAAAACAAGGCGACTAAAAATGTCACGTCCCAATTCATCTGTTCCAAAATAATGCGCCATAGAGGGTGGCTGCAACCGATGCCCTAGATCATTGCTAAGAAAATCATGCGTAGCAATCCAAGGAGCAAAAAATGCACATATGATAATAATACAAATAATAAGCAGACCGAATACAGCCGAAAAGTTATGAAAAAACTTAGCCAGTGCGTGATAAATTCTTTGTATGTTCGCTTGAATTATGGAGTTTGGAACAGGATCGTTTAACCAACTACCCAAAGAAGATGATGATTGCGATTTATGATGATTACTTACTGTCATATTCAACGTGTCCTTGGATCAAAAATGCGATAAAGCAAATCAGAAAATAAATTAATGGCGACAAAGATAAATCCTACAAGTAAAGTACATCCTACAACTGCATTCATATCTCCGGCTAAAAGAGCATTTGTCAAGTAATGTCCAAAACCAGGCCAAGCAAAAACTGTCTCCGTTAAAACAGCCCCTTCTAATAAAAAAGCATAAGAAAGCGCAACAACAGTAATAATTTGAACAGCAGCATTTCGAAAGGCATGCCCCCAAACGGTTCGCGCCCACGATAATCCCTTTACACGTGCAGTAATGATATATTCCTGATTAAGCTGCTCAATCATAAACCCACGAGTCATACGGCTAATATAAGCCATAGCACCGAAAGCCAAGATCAAAGCAGGCATAATAACGTGACTAAAAACATTACCAAAAGCCTCCCATTGTCCTTGGCTTGCCGTATCCCAAAGGAAAAATCCTGTTTTTGGTTCAAAAGAATATTCATAAAGAAAATCAATACGTCCTGGGCCACCAACCCAGCCAAGCTTGGCGTAAAATATTAACAACGCCATTAATCCGAGCCAAAACGTTGGAGTAGAATAACTTACAAGTGTAAAAACACGGACAACATAATCAATAAATGAATCGCGATACATTGCTGCAAAAACACCAAATGGAATTCCAAGAGTTGTGCCAATAACAATAGCAACGGTTGCAAGCTCTAATGTTGCAGGAAATACACGCATAATATCGGCTAGAACAGGTCGCCCAGAAGTTAAAGCATCTCCAAAGTCAAACAAAAATACATTATGAAGATACTTCCAATATTGGACAATCAACGGCTTATCAAGACCCAGCTTATAATACATTGCATCATAAGCTTCCTGACTGATATTATCACCAAGAATAGACAGAACCGGATCTAGAGGAAGAAGATGACCAAGAAAAAAAGTGATCGTCACCAACCCAAGCAATGTGATAAAAACTGAAATAAGAAGTTTCAATCCTTTGCATAAAAAATCCCATAAAAATAATTTTTTCTGCTTTTCTGATACAGCTCTTTCAGTCTCTGAAAGTGGCAAAACCATTATAAAAATCCCCTCTGTAGCGACAAAACATAAAGCAAATACCTCTTTTTATATAACGAAACAACCTCTTATGAAGCATGTTCTACAATCCTTCTCTATAACATGCTTCTTTTATTTTTCTGCTTCATTGTAATAAAGTCTATAACTGTTCCAAATCCATTTTTTGACATCAGGTCCCATACCAACGGTATAATATGTCTGAAATAAATAAACCATAGGACCATGCTCTAACACATAATGCTGTAAAGTACGATATTGCACAATGCGCTTATTGGGGTCTTGCTCAAACAAAGCATCCATCACCATGTTATTAATATTTTCATCATAATACCCAGCGCGCCAAGCTAAATACATATTGTGCTTTTTTGTAAATGTTGGATCAGGGTTAAACACGTGATTTAATGAAGCAGGATGTCCATCAGGATCAGCACTCCCCCACCCCATAAGTGCAGTATCATAATTTCCACCACGTACACGGCTCAACAATTGATTTTGTGCCATTTTTTCAATTGTAAGCTCAACACCAATTTTGCGTGCATTGGCTTGAATAGACTGTGCAACAGACGACATATAACTAAGGCTTCCAACTAAAAGATTAGCTTTAAACCCATTAGGATAACCAGCTTCAGTAATCAGTTGTTTTGCTTTTTTCAAATCCAACTGAAAAGGCAAACCTTCTTTTTCATCTAAAGCACCTGGAACACCTAAAGACATATAAGTTGCCCTAGGAATAGCAATTCCTTTCAAAACAGTGTTTCCAAGACCTTCATAATCAACCAAATAACGAAGTGCCAGTCTGACCTTTTCATTCGCAAAAATTGCATTCTTATTATTTAACGATAGGTAAATAATCTGCGGACGCAAAACACGACTAATTTTGACTGAGCCTCCCTTTTTTTCAAGATCTAAAATATCCTCTGAAGAAAGATCACGCACTATATCCACATCACCTTTTTCCAAAAGAAGTCTTTGACTTGATGAATCCGCTACATGCTGCACAACAATCTGCTTAATTTTAGGCACATCGCCCCAATAATGCTGTGTCGCCTCTAACACAACTTTATCTCCTGGAGACCAGCTCACCAATTTATAAGGTCCAACACAAGCTGAATGTGTTGCTAAATATTTATTCCCCATATCACCGTTAATACTCTGTGCTTCAATTGTTTCCCGATCAAGCAAAGCAGAAGCATAAGATTGTCCAATAACAGTCAATATGAGCTGAATAGGATAGGGTTTATCTAATTTTAATTGTAAAGTCTTATCATCAAGTGCCTGAATATTTGTTTCAACATTGTTTTTGGTAAACCCATAATCCATTAAAGATTGAGCATAGCTTAATCCTAATTTAATAATCCGTCGCATCGACCATACCAGATCTTGCGCTGTAGCCGTCCTTCCGTCATTAAACTTTAAATCATCACGAAGATGAAAAACTATTCTTTTGCCATTATCTAAAACGTCCCAAGATTTTGCCATAGCAGGGCGAATTTTTGTAGGATCATGCTCGTCATATTGCACTAACGCACTGCAAATATTCGTCAATAACTCACTCGTCACAACCTCAACAGTTTGCGCTGGATCAAAACTACTAATTGAATCAATATTCCACGCCATTACCAATATATCTTTAGATGAAGCACTGAATGCCGATGTTACAGCCCCATTAAAAAAAACGATTGAGCTTAATAAAATAGAAAAATTTTTCAATATTCTTTGTTTTCCCATTTTATCTCTTCCTTTTGTATTCTTCTACCTTTTCACACAAAGTGATTTTGATTTTGCTCTTTCATCTTTTAAATAGCATAGCATTAGACATCAATTTCATTTAATCAAACTAAGCATCTATAAAATAATTTTCTTATACATCAGTCTATATTCTGGATGCAGAGAATCTATAACTATAAACAAAGATCCTCCCCAATATAACTTTCTATATTCATCGCTCCCTATAAACGATCTTAATTATATACTGCTACTGCACAAACATCCCTCACAATTTCATCCTTAAAAACTGAAGAGCTTTTATATGGGAGAATATTTTCATCATGCAATTATGATTAAGCTCTTTTTAGTTTTGATAACATTAAAAAGACACACTTATTTTTCAATTGCACTATAAAAAATACGCGGTGCACTATTCCAAACCCACTTTTTGACATCAGGCGTCATCGCGACAACGCTATATTGTTGAAAAATAAACGCATAAGGTCCTTTTTGCATCAATTCACGTTGTAAATCAGCATAGAGTTGTGCCCGTTTTTGCGGATCTTTTTGAAACAGCGCCTCTTCAACTTTTTGATTCATCTTGGCATCAAAATACCCATGCTTCCAACTAGGATAGGCTGTATTTTTAGCCTCAAGCCGATTATCTGGATTGAAAATAAGACGTGAAGCCATTGTATGAGGATCCACAGAATCATTATTCCATCCGATAAAAGCCGTATCAAAAGCCCGTGCATTCACTTTTGAAAACAACTGTGTACCTGCTACACGTTCAATTTTAAGACGCACGCCCGCCTGTGCAGCACTATCTTGAAGTGATTGAGCAAGTAACAAAGTATAAGGAGTGTTTGAGACAATAAAATTTGCCTCAAATCCGTTCGGATAACCGGCCTCTGCTAAAAGCTGTTTTGCTTTTTGAATATCAAGCTTAAAGGGTTGCCCCTCTTTTTCATCTAACGCCCCAAAATTACCAAGAGGAATAAAACTGGCCCGTGGAATACCAATCCCTTTAAGAAGCTTCTTGCCTAGACCTTCATAGTCTATGAGATAACGCATCGCCAAGCGTACTTTTTCCTTAGCAAAAATAGGATTCGTCGTATTGAATCCCCAGTACATCATAGTTGGCACTAACACTCTTTCAACTTTAACATCTGTTGTTTTTTGCAGATCTGCAAGATCTTCAGGTGTCAAATTACGAGCAACATCAATATCATGTTTTTGCAACAACAAGCGTTGTGTTCCGGGCTCTGCAACATGGCGAATTAAAATCTGCTTCAGTTTAGGTGCTTGTCCCCAATAGTGAGAGCTTGCACGCAACAAAAGAGCTTCTCTAGGGCGCCAACTTTTTAACTGATAAGGACCAACACAAGCAGCATGACTCTTCAAATACTGATTTCCAAAATCGCCATCTTTTTCGTGTTTCATAATCGTCTTACGATCAAGCAAAGCTGTTGCACGACTCGCAACAATATTATTAAGAATAAGCTCTGCTGGATAAGGCTTATCAAATTTCATCACAACTGTTTTCTTATCAGGAGCTTGCAAAGCATCATCAACATTTTGTTCTGTAATTCCATATTCATTAAAAATTGCCGCATTACCCATCTTCAATTTGACAATCCGCTTCATACCCCAAACAAGATCATTGGCATTGGCTGATCTGCCATCATTAAACTTCAAACCATCACGCAAATGAAAAGTAATCATCGTACTGTGATCATCACCTGAAACATCCCAATGCGTTGCTAAAGCAGGAACTATTTTAGCAGGATCATCTGTCGCAGTACTCACCAAGTTATCACAAATATTGTAAATAATTTCACTTGCATAAACATCATTGCTTTGGGCGGGATCAAACGTACTGATTGCATCAAGATTCCAAGCCATCACAAGGGTATTAGCCGGTGTTTTTGCTGAAACCTGTTGTACAACTACCCCCAAAGCCATAAGAGCAGCAACAAGAGAGCTGCTACTTTTCAATATTGTTTTCTTCAAGTTCATAAACTTTTCCCTTTATTTATTTTTTATCAATTAATGACGCTGAAATAATATAGCAAATTTATAATTATAACATTGAATAAATACGTTCTAATCGCTTATATTTTTAATCACCTACACAGAGTCATCTACTTGATAAATTCATTGACTTACGTCTCAATAAACCATAGCGAACATACAATATATGTTTTGCTAACCAGTATTACATTCTTTTCATAACCTTTCTTTGCATATGATAATGCACTATATCAGTTCCCTATTAATCATCAATAAGCCTTATCGCCCCAAAAAATAGTGAGCTTTAAAAAATCATTACGCAAAAATTTATGAATTCATTATTCTATTCCTTTAGGCGATATTTAAAATAAAATATGCAAACTTTAAAAATAGTTATCCCCCTCAAACACTCAGTTTCAAGATGCGGCGCATCTTTACTACATGACAAAAACGACACTGGAATAGCAGAAAGACATAAGAAAATATCTTTTCTAAAACGCCATCCCCCCACAAAAAGCTGCTTAATCTTTTGAAAAATAAGTGTCAAAAGTTTTACGTTTTTACCAACAAAACCAAACGCGTTAACAAAGATAAAAGAAAAATGAGAAGAATCATTCCTTCCACGCTTTATCTTTTGAGAAATAAAGCTTACAATAAAAGAATACACACTAAAATGCATTCCCCCATTGATAAAAACAAAATTCATTAGACGCTTCCCCCCTAAAGACATAACGAATATAAACCCTTCTAAACTTTAGTGTGCATCATTGCTTTGCCACTATAAAAATAGAGCATAAAACAACATACAGCAACAGAACTCTCGTTTCCAGCGGAAACATACAGAGATTCAACGAAGCAATGTAGTGGATACAAGCCTGCATGAGCTTAATCATCTTCCAAAAAATTGGAGCGCACACGCGGCAAGATCACTCTACTAATAGAGGAAAGCTATCAGATAATAAAACCCAACACAAGCAGCTTGAGTCATTTAACTTCAATTTTTCATCGCTGTATTTTATTTTTATTACCTAGGTAAGCATTGAGCAATCGACCTACATATAAATAAACCGACAGTCATACAAGCAAAGTAAAACAATGCAACAACAGCACCCCATCTAAAAACCACTTTGCATTCGTCAATAAGCATGAATAAAATATTCATTAATTATAACGGTCATGTCATTAACAGAAATAAAAAAAACTCTTCTCAACCATTACAAATGCCAAAGACTGTTGCACAACATTGAGAGCTAGTAAAGTGTGTGATGGTGCCGATTTGCTCCTTCATAAGCGTAAAGATGGAGGTGCTCAATGGATTTACCGTTGTACCATTCACAGGCGCCACCGCGAAATGGGTTTTGGTGTACTAAATGTTTCTTTAAAACATACAAGATATTACCATTATCTCACTTCAGATACATAACAGTTAAGGTATCACTCCTTTTGGCGTCTGTTTTTTCATCCTCAAAATTATACCTTTATCGTTTTTAGTGCCAACAACAGTAGAAAATCATTAATATTGTATAGTTTGTATATTTCAATTATCTTATACAGTGAAATTGTATAATCTATACATTTATTAAATAATTCAATTATTATCCTATTGATCATTACTCTTACAAAAGACAGTTTGCCAATTTATCGACAAAAACATCCTTCAAGATGATCATTAACAATCCCTACGGACTGCATAAAAGCATAACAAATTGTGGGACCAACGAATGTCCAGCCACGTTTCTTCAAGTCTTGAGAAAGACGAAGAGAAGCAGGTGTCATAGGGTTAGCCAACAGTGTTTGAAAATCTATTTTTTCATAACGCTCTGATGGTGGTGGCTGAAAAGACCAAAAATAGTGGGACAAACTTCCCCACTCTGTTATAATTTCTTGTGCTCTCAATGCGTTATTAAGCACTGATTGAATTTTTCCTTGATGGCGAACAATGTCTTTATTCTGCATTAACATTTGCACCTTTAGCTCATCATAATGAACAATCTTTTCAAAGTCAAAGTGATCAAATGCAATGCGAAAAAAAAAGCGTTTTTTTAAAATTGTAAACCAAGAAAGTCCCGCTTGGAAACCTTCAAGACAAATTTTCTCAAACAAACGAATATCCTCAAAAATAGGCTTTCCCCATTCGGTATCATGATAAGCACAATAAAGTGGATCCGTTCCAGCCCATGCGCAACGAACTTTTCCATCCACTCCCTTAAGAAGACCTTCCGCAAGCATGGCATTAACCCTCGTATTAAAAGAGCATTCCTTGATCATCGCTAGGCGACTTTATTTGCTTGTGTTTTGAACGTTTAGCGGAAATAGGCTCTTGTGTTGCAACACTGATATCTCCATCAAAAAAACGTAAATTTATGTGCCCTGTTTCTGGAAACTGAGCCAAGCGTTTAATGGGCTTATTCTCTTTCCCCAAAGCCAAAACAAAACCGCGCTCCAAAATATTCTGATATGAAGTGCTTTTTAAAAGCCTAGATACTACCTCTAACCCAGCACGTTGTTTTTCCACACTACGCACAAAAGCACGCTGAAGACGTGCCGTATATTCCTTTGTATTGCGTTGTGCTTTTTCACTATTTAACAAACGCGGTGAAAGACGCACACCAAGTGCATGAAAAGAAAAACGTTTTTTATCGTAGCTCACACAAAGAGCACGCTGCAATCGACTTGAAGTTTCATCCAAACCACGCCGTGGTAGAGCAAAAAGTTGATCGGCAGTCGGAAGAGCTCGTAGAGTAGCTCGCAATTTTTGTCGATAAAAATCCAAATAACGCGCTAGTCCCTTGCGCAAACGTGCAGCAAGCGATGCCACCAGCACCTCAAGATCAAGCTTAACAGGAACAGCCCGTTCTGCTGCGGCGGTGGGAGTTGGAGCACGCCAATCAGCCACATAATCAATCAAGGTCCAGTCCGTTTCATGCCCAACAGCAGAAATAACAGGAAGAGAAGATTCATAAACAGCACGAACAACAGCTTCGTCATTAAACCCCCACAAATCTTCTAAACTTCCCCCTCCCCGTGCAACAATAATAAGATCAGGCTTAGGAATAACTCCTCCTAAAGGCAACGCATTAAAACCTTCAACAGCAACAGCCACTTCTTTCCCACTTGTTTCCCCCTGAACACGTACAGGCCAAACCAAAATATGCAACGGAAAACGATCGGATATACGGTGAATAATATCACGAATAACAGCACCTGTTGGTGATGTTACAACGCCTATAGTTCGAGGCATATAAGGCAAAGTTTTTTTCTTAGCTTCATCAAACAAGCCTTCTTCTAAAAACTTTTTCTTACGATTTTCAAGGAGTGTCATCAAAGCACCAATCCCTGTTGGTTCAAGAGCCTCAATGACAATTTGATATTTCGATGATCCTGGATACGTCGTAAGTTTACCAACAGCAATCACTTCCATCCCTTCTTCAGGAGGAAATTTGAGCTTTTCCATCATTCCACGCCAAATAACAGCTTCCAACCGTGCCTTATCATCTTTTAAAGCAAAATAAGCATGTCCCGAAGCATGAGTACCACGGTAACCTGATATCTCCCCACGTACCCGTACATAACCAAACTTTTCTTCAACAACACGCTTTAGGGCCCCTGCTATTTCGGAAACAGTGAATTCTGCCACATTTGTTACACCTGTTTTTTCACTAAACAAACTTACCATTTTTCAATTCTTTACGCCCGTTTCTGTGAATCTTTTTGAAACAACACATCTTTAAACTTTTGATTTATAGCTTCATCAAAATACCCATAACACCGGCTAGAGTAGTTTATATTTTTAATTTCAAATCGATTATCAGGGTTGTAAAAAAACTTGAAGCCGTTTTATGGGGATATCTAGAGTCATTATTTCATTCGAAAATTGTATCAATAGAAGTTTAAATATTCAATCTTAACATTCACACAAACACATCTTTTATAAGAATTCCTGAAATAAAATTCTCTACACAACATAGAAATCCATTCCAGATAAAATTCAACGTATTGCAAAGTGTTAAAGAGCTTTGCAATACATCAAATATATCATGATCATGTTTTTTATATTTTATAAACCTGATCCTTCTTATTTTTCAATTGCACTATAAAAAATACGTGGTGCACTATTCCAAACCCATTTTTTAACATCAGGTGTCATCGCTATCGTGTGATACGTCTGATAGATAAAAGCATAAGGTCCTTTCTGCATAAATTCACGTTGCAAATCAGCATACATTTGCGCCCGTTTTTTTGGATCTTTTTGAAACAACGCATCTTGAACCTTTTGATTCATAGTTTCATCCAAATACCCATGGCACCAACTCGCATAGCCTGTATTTTTAGCCTCAAACCGATTATCAGGATTGTAAATAAGACGTGAAGCCATTGTATGGGGATCCGCAGAATCATTATTCCATCCGAAAAAAATCGTATCAAAAGTACGTGCAGATAGTTTTGAAAATAACTGCGTGCCTACGAAACGTTCAATTTTAAAACGCACCCCCACCTTTTTTGCATTGTCTTGGAGGGACTGAGCAATAGGCAAAGCAAAAGGATAAGGAGAGGCACCAGCAAAAATACTGGCCTCAAAACCATCAGGATAACCTGCCTCTGTTAAAAGTTGCTTTGCTTTTGGGAGATCAAGTTTAAAGGGTTGTCCTTCTTTTTCATCCAAAGCCCCAAGATTACCAAGAGGAATAAAACTTGCACGTGGAATACCAACATCTTTGAGAAGAGTCTTACCGAGTCCTTCATAGTCAATAAGATAGCGCATCGCTAAACGTACTTTTTCATTGGCAAAAATTGGATTTGTCACATTGAACCCCCATATGATCACGGATGGCTCTAACACTCTTTCAACTTTAATATCCGTTGTTGCTTGAAGATCTGCCAAATCCTCTGGCATCAGATTACGTGCAACATCGATATCGTGTTTTTGCAACAATAAACGTTGCGTTCCAGGTTCCGCAACATGGCGAATTAAAATCTTCTTCAATTTAGGCGCCTCCCCCCAATAATTGGAGCTTGCACGCAACAAAATCCCTTCTCCAGGACGCCAACTCTCTAGCTGATAAGGACCAACACAAGCAGAATGACTTGCCAAATACCGGTTTCCCATATCACCATTTTTTTCGTGTTTCATGAGTGTCTCACGATCAAGCAAAGCAAGAGTACGACTAGTGGCAAAATGGCTAAGAATAAGCTCTGCTGGATAAGGTTTATCAAATTTCATCACCACCGTTTTGTCATCCGGTGCTTGAAAAGCCTCATCAACGTTTTGTTCTGTAATCCCATATTCATTAAATGTCGCCGCAGTAGCCATCTTCAATTGAACAACCCGCTTCATGCTCCAAATCAGATCATTAGCATTCGCAGGACGACCATCGTTGAACTTCAAACCATCACGCAAATGAAAAGTAATCACAGTACTCTGATCATCACTTGAAACATCCCAACTCTTTGCTAACGAAGGAACCATTTTAGCAGCATCATCTGTAGCAGAAACGACTAAATTATCACAAACATTGACAAGAACTTCATTACCATAACGATCATTGATTTGTGCGGGATCAAATGTACTTATTGTATCAAGATTCCAAGCCATCACAAGCGTATCAGCAGGTGTTTTCGCTGAAACTTGTTGCACAAACATCCCCATTGCAAGAACAGCAGAAACAAAAGAACTGCCCTTTTTCAATATTTTTCTTTTCACGTTCATAGAATTTTCCTTTTAAGGTTTAAGGTTATTGTATAACTTCCCATGTGACAACATGCAAAAATGATAAGATCATGCTTAGAAAACACGCCTCCTAGAGGTAAAACATCAAAACTTCCAAGAGCAGCAACCACTTTTCAAAAGCTCATCCCCCCGAACACGTATAGGACAAATGAACATATGCAACGCAAAACGATCTGATTAAAATAAAGCTATCACGCACGATAGCACGCGACATCACGGCACTTACAATTCAGAGCATATCAGGCCAAAATTCTTCTTTGCTTCATCAAAAAGATTTCTTCTTCAAGTTTCTTCTTGCTATTTTCTAAAAAGTATCATCAAAGCGCTACTCTAATTGCTTCAAAAACCTCAAGACAATTTAATATTTTGATGATTCTGAATAAATTTTTTAGTAACCACTTTCACCCTTTTTCAGAAGAAAATTCAAACTTTATTATAACTCCGTATCAAATAACAGCTTCGAACCTATAGATTATCATATTTTAAGTCATAAGGAGTGTACTGAGGTATAAGAAGAGTAGCGTGATGTTTCCCCACGTATCTGCATAAAATAGTTTTTTCACTAAAACATTTTAAAGTCCCCCATTTTTTCAGAAACACTAAATTTTGCTTTATTCGTTACACCTGTCTTTTGCAACAAACAAATTTATTACTTTTTTATACACATAAATTGAAATATAAAATATTAATATCTATACACGTAGAATTTATCGAGATAAATAACCTTTCTTCCCAATAGAATGTTTTGAAATAAAATTCTCTACACAACATAGAAATCCATTCCCGATAAAATTCAACGTATTGCAAAGTGTTAAAGAGCTTTGCAATACATCAAATATATCATGATCATGTTTTTTATATTTTATAAACCTGATCCTTCTTATTTTTCAATTGCACTATAAAAAATACGTGGTGCACTATTCCAAACCCATTTTTTGACATCAGGTGTCATCGCTACAGAAACATATGTCTGATAGATAAAAGCATAAGGTCCTTTCTGCATAAATTCACGTTGCAAATCAGCATACATTTGCGCCCGTTTTTTTGGATCTTTTTGAAACAACGCATCTTGAACCTTTTGATTCATAGTTTCATCCAAATACCCATGGCACCAACTCGCATAGCCTGTATTTTTAGCCTCAAACCGATTATCAGGATTGTAAATAAGACGTGAAGCCATTGTATGGGGATCCGCAGAGCCATTATTCCATCCGAAAAAAATCGTATCAAAACCACGCGCATAAAATTTTGAAAATAACTGCGTGCCTACGAAACGTTCAATTTTAAAACGCACCCCCACCTTTTTTGCATTGTCTTGGAGAGACTGAGCAATAGGCAAAGCAAAAGGATAAGGAGAGGCACCGGCAAAAATACTGGCCTCAAAACCATCTGGATAACCTGCCTCTGTTAAAAGTTGCTTTGCTTTTGGGAGATCAAGTTTAAAGGGTTGTCCTTCTTTTTCATCCAAAGCCCCAAGATTACCAAGAGGAATAAAACTTGCACGTGGAATACCAACATCTTTGAGAAGAGTCTTACCGAGTCCTTCATAGTCAATAAGATAGCGCATCGCTAAACGCACTTTTTCATTGGCAAAAATAGGGTTCGTCGTATTAAACCCCCATATGATCATGGAGGGCGCCAACACTTTTTCAACTTTAATATCCGTTGTTGCTTGAAGATCTGCCAAATCCTCTGGCATCAGATTACGTGCAACATCGATATCGTGTTTTTCCAATAATAAACGTTGCGTTCCAGGTTCCGCAACATGGCGAATTAAAATCTTCTTTAATTTAGGCACCTCCCCCCAATAATTGGAGCTTGCACGCAACAAAATCCCTTCTCCAGGACGCCAACTCTCTAGCTGATAAGGACCAACACAAGCAGAATGACTTGCCAAATAACGGTTTCCCATATCACCATCTTGTTCGTTTTTCATGAGTGTCTCACGATCCAGCAAGGCAGCAGTGCGATTAGTGGAAATATTGCTAAGAATGAGCTCTGCTGGATAAGGTTTATCAAATTTCATCACCACCGATTTGTCATCCGGTGCTTGAAAAGCCTCATCAACGTTTTGTTCTGTAATCCCATATTCATTAAATGTTGCCGCATTAGACAATTTCAATTTGACAACCCGCTTCATACCCCAAACAAGATCATTGGCATTCGCAGGACGACCATCGTTGAACTTCAAACCATCACGCAAATGAAAAGTAATCACAGTACTCTGATCATCACTTGAAACATCCCAACTCTTCGCTAACGAGGGAACCATTTTAGTAGCATCATCTGTAGCAGAAACGACTAAATTATCACAAATATTGTTAACCAATTCAATTCCATAACGGTCATTGAGTTGTGCAGGGTCAAATGTACTTATTGGATCGAGATTCCAAGCCATCACAAGCGTATCGGCAGGTGTTTTTGCTGAAACTTGTTGCACAAACATCCCCATTGCAAGAACAGCAGAAACAAAAGAACCGCCCTTTTTCAATATTTTTCTTTTCACGTTCATAGAACCTTTCACGTTCATAGAATTTTCCTTTTAACGTTTATTGTATAAATTCCCCATGCAGCAAAACGTGCTTAATAATTAAGTTTAGACGAACGATAGGCTCCTAAAGATCAAACTTTAAAACCTTCAAGAACAAGCACCTCTTGTCAATGACTCCTCCTGTCTACACTTATAAGCCAAACTAAAACATACAAAGGAAAACACTCTGATATACAATGAACGCTCACCAACAACAGAGCTTAACCACGATATCATAACGCCTACTATTGAAGACTATAAAACCTGTATTTTTTCTATCTTGTTAAGCAAGCTTGTCTCGTATTTCTTCCGGCGTTTTCTATACCATCAAAGCACTACCCCTTTTAGCTCAAGTACCTTAATAACAACGAGCCTTCATAATAATTTGACGATTTGATAAAACAGAAAAATTCGTTAGTTTGCCAAATGCAACGACTTTTATTCCTTCTTCAAAAGAAAATTTAATTTTTTCATCACTCCCCGTAAAATAACACCCTCCAAATGACATCTCATCATCTTTCAAAGCAAAAGAAAATATAAACACCATAAAAAACTGATATCCCTTGTGTACCCCCATAACAAAACTTTCCTTCAACACAGCAAAACCTTTGCACCTTTAGCACCACTAAATTCCGCGATATTTGTTACACTTAGTTTTTTTATGTTACTCTCAGTTTTTTAACAAATAAATTGACCACTTTCTAATTCAGAAAAATTGAAATATCGATCTTAACATCCACTTAAATACACCTCTAATGAGAATGAAAAATATCTTTAAACGAATGTCTTGAAAAGACATTCAACAATATATCACGCATTACCTATGATCTTCGACGCATTGCAAAACTTGAAAATTTATACAATACGCCGAATATATCATGACGATGCCCTTTATCTATTGAACAGCATTGAAGACACTCTTATTTTTCAATTTTACTATAAAAAATATGTGGCGCACTATTCCAAACCCACTTTTTGATATCAGGCGTCATCGCGATAACAGTATATTTCTGAAAGATAAACGCATAAGGTCCTTTTTGCATCAATTCACGTTGTAAATCAGCATAGAGTTGTGCCCGTTTTTGCGGATCTTTTTGAAACAATGCATCCTGAACCTTTTGATTCATCGTTTCATCCAAATACCCATATTGCCAACTAGGATAGGCGGTATTTTTTGCCTCAAGCCGATTATCTGGATTATAAACAAGACGTGAAGCCATTGTATGAGGATCCGCAGAATCATTATTCCATCCGACAAAAATCGTATCAAAAGCCCGTGCATAAAGTTTAGAAAACAACTGTGTACCGGCCATCCGTTCAATTTTAAGACGCACCCCTGCCTTTGCGGCACTATCTTGGAGTGACTGAGCAACTAACACCCTATAAGGAGCATTTGATACGAGAAAATTTGCCTCAAATCCATTTGGATAACCAGCTTCTGCTAAAAGCTGCTTGGCTTTTGCAATATCAAGTTTAAAGGGTTGCCCTTCTTTTTCATCTAAAGCCCCAAAGTTGCCAAGAGGAATAAAACTGGCCCGTGGAACACCAACACCTTTGAGAAGCTTCTTGCCAAGACCTTCATAATCTATGAGATAACGCATCGCCAAACGCACTTTTTCCTTAGCAAAAATAGGATTTGTCATGTTAAATCCCCAGTACATCATAGATGGTTCTAACACTTCTTCGATTTTAACATCTGTTGTTTTTTGCAGATCTGCAAGATCTTCAGGTGTCAAATCACGAGCAACATCAATATCGTGCTTTTGCAACAACAAACGTTGTGTTCCGGGCTCTGCAACATGGCGAATTAAAATCTGCTTCAGTTTAGGCGCTTGTCCCCAATAGTGAGAGCTTGCACGCAACAAAAGAGCTTCTCCAGAGCGCCAACTTTTTAACTGATAAGGACCAACACAAGCAGCATGACTTTTCAAATACTGATTTCCAAAATCGCCATCTTTTTCATGCTTCATAATTGTCTGACGATCAAGCAAAGCTGTTGCCGGACTTGCAACAATATTATTAAGAATGAGCTCTGCTGGATAAGGCTTATCAAATTTCATCACCACTGTTTTCTTATCTGGGGCTTGCAAAGCATCATCAACATTTTGCTCTGTAATTCCATATTCATTAAAAATTGCCGCATTACCCATCTTCAATTTGACAATCCGCTTCATACTCCAAAGAAGATCATTAGCATTGGCTGATCGACCATCATTAAACTTCAAACCATCACGTAAATGAAAAGTAATCACCGTACTGTGATCATCACCTGAAACATCCCAATGTGTTGCTAAAGCGGGAACCATTTTAGCAGGATCATCTGTCGCAGTACTGACCAAATTATCACAAACATTGCGAACAATTTCACTTCCATAAACATCATTAAGTTGTGCGGGATCAAATGTACTAATTGCATCAAGATTCCAAGCCATCACAAGGGTATCAGCGGGTGTTTTTGCTGAAACTTGTTGTGCAACCATCGCCAAAGCTATAAAAGCAGAAACAAGAGAGCTGCTATTTTGTAATATTTTTTTCTTCAAGTTCATAGACTTTTCCTTTTAAAGTTTACTATATAAATTTCCCACACAACAAGCATATGCTTAATAATAAGGTTAGATGATCCATAAGCGCCTCAAACAAAGTATTATTAAAACCTTCAAACAACACCACTTACCAACCACAGACTTCTACCCATGGCTATAAGCCAAGACAAACCAAAACATGCAACAACAAACACTCTGACATACAATGAATGCTCCCCCCCATAACAGAGCCTATTCATGATGTCATAACGCCTACGATTGAAGACTATAAAACCACTATTTTCTCTCTTTTGTCGGGTAAGCTTGTCTCTTCTTTCCTCTCGCCTTTTTATGCCATCAAAAGACTCTTCTTTGTTAGCTTAAGCGCCTTAATAACAAAGAGCTCTACTAACAATTTGACATTTTAACAAAACAGGAAAATTCACCCATCAACCGACATGACCTCCTCCCCCTACAAGAGGAATTTTGAATTTTTCCATAATCCTCTGCCAAATAACAGCTTTTAAATTATATTTTATTTCTAAATAAAAGGAGCATAGGCTCCCCCTGATATTCCTTTACGCACCCACACATAACAAAACTTTTTTCCACATCGTATTTTTAATATCTTTGCTCCTTTAACAACACTCAATTCATTGCTTACATTTTTTCAGAAAAAAAGATCTTTTCAATGCACTAAGGTTGAAATATCTAAATATAATACCTATATAAGCATACCCTTATTAGAATAGATAGTCTTTTTTTAAGTAAACTGTCTTGAAATATTATTTCTATACACGACAATAATAAGTTCGTTACAAAATCTTCAATATACTAGAACTCTCACTCTGATAAGAAATGCTGAAACGTTATAAAATTTCTCTACAAATTCTCGAGACGAAAGGATATCCCTTCATTTAATAAAAGAAGCGCCATGAAAATATCGCAAAAAATGCAATAAAACATGTGTATATTTCAAAAACCAGCACCGTTAACCAGACTAAGGTGATAAACTCAAAAAGTAAGAAAAAATAAAAAAATGTTTTTCCTTTATGATAATAACATCGCTGTACCATGATAATACAATAAAAAACACGATCTTTGAAAGTATATTAAAATGAAGCGAAAAAAAAAATTATTAGATTCTTTTCATGCGTTTCTTGGAGGAAAATCACGCCGCGTTAGTCTAAAATTGCTTATCCTTTCATTCTTCATTGGTATCGTAATGAATTTTTTGGGATGGACACCTCAAAACCTCATACAAAAAATAGTCGATTTTTTTCAATCACTATGGGAAGCAGGATTTATAACGCTTACAAATTTCTTCCATATAACTATGACAGGAGCTATTGTTGTTGTGCCTATTTTTCTTATCTTACGAATTTTTCATAAAAAATAAAAGCCTTAACATTTTCCTTGCGTTAATCTTTTCGAAAAATCAAACGACACAAAAATCCTGTAGTAATAGCAATAATCACTGCAACAATACCGTATAAAAAACGATACTTGTGCGCTGCATAAAAAATTGTATAGGTGATATGTGCTTTAACAATTTCAAGAGTCGTTGTTGCACTATCAATAAACTGTCCATCACGAAAAAGATAAGCACGAACTTTATAATGTCCAACTGGGATATTTGCTGGCAAACGAAAATGCGCTGTGAAAAGTGTGTCAGAACCAAAACGAACCCCACCCACTTCCTCATAATAAAGGCTTTTAGCTTTTTGCAATTTTATAAGTTCATCGCGAAAGATTTGTATTTTTTTCTGATCTTGTTCATCCGTCTGCAATGGCAAATAGAGTAATCCTAACCCTAAGCGTTTATAATCTTCAATGCTCGTAATATCATCAATTTCACGTGTTGTGACCATAGAGTAAAAAAGAGGAACCTTTTTAAAAATAAGAGAATCTGTATTGACCCATACACCGGCATTGCGTTTTTTTTCTCGCATCACCATTGTCCGATCTTGTCCCTCCAAGCTTACAACAATATCATAACGGTTCTGTCGAGAATATAACGGATCAATATTTTCTAAAACACCAGCAATATAAAGATCACGACCAGCAAAATTTGCATCCACAGTAATCGTATTCGTTGTTACAATAATTTGGACAGTTTCGTGGTCAACTTGATCAATGAATGTAGCTGGCGTCCCAACATGTGACCATGTAGAAAAAGAAATAAAACAAAAGCAACCTGTAATGATGTATAAAGAAAATAATCTACCCATTTTTATCTCATAAGAATATCCAGAGAGAAAAGATTATCAGGGCGTATAAATAATTGAAAAGCAAGACGCATACACACAATCAACACTAAAAATGCAAGTGCCATACGCAATTGTTCAGCCTTTAACTTCCGTCCAACCCGTGTTCCATATTGCGCACCAATACTTCCTCCAAGCATTAACAAAAAAGCCAAGACAATATCAACGGACTGATTAGTCATACTTTGCAAAACTGTCGTGAAAGAAGACACAAATGTAATCTGAAAAAGTGAAGTCCCAATCACCACACTGGTTGGAACACGCAGAAGATAAATCAATGCTGGTATCATAAAGAACCCCCCACCAATTCCCATAATAGAAGACAACAACCCCACAATGAGACCAATCCCTAAAACTGGAATAATGCTAACATAT
The DNA here is from genome assembly GCF_042195355.1 of Bartonella sp. CL266QHHD. Taxonomy (NCBI): domain Bacteria; kingdom Pseudomonadati; phylum Pseudomonadota; class Alphaproteobacteria; order Hyphomicrobiales; family Bartonellaceae; genus Bartonella; species Bartonella sp. CL266QHHD. The sequence continues at coordinate 99,523 of NZ_JBHIOD010000055.1, read as the reverse complement.
ATCATAGATGTCCGAAAACGCATTTTTAAGGGTAAGCGATGAATCCAATTATGTCGACCAGCAAGACGAATATTGGCTTTTCCTGCCTTACGCTTGCGCATCATATCATACCAACTTTCAACGATCATCAAGCTTCCTACACTTCCAAGAAGAATCACATAAAGAAGCGAAATCATTAAGTCTAATTGACCTAACTTTTTCAAAACAGAGAAAACCTGAATCCCGATTAAAGAACCAATCCCTCCTCCAATCGCCAAAAGAATACCAAGTTTAATATCGAGCGTACGTCTTCTAAAATGTGTAATTGCTCCTGTTACAGATGAAGCAATCATCTGGTTAGCACCTGTTCCAACAGCAATAGCAGGAGGAATATTATAAAAAATCAATAACGGCGTGATAAGAAACCCACCACCGATTCCAAAAAGTCCTGAAAAAAAACCAGCAACGACTCCCATACCAATCAAGATCAGCATATTGAGTGACATTTCAGCAATTGGTAAATAAATACTCACTTACAGAACCTTCAAGATAATTTGAGGTTTTTTTACAATTAGAGAATCCTTCTCCAATTATCCTCTTTTCCAATAATCTCTGTTGCGTGTTTAAAAGGATAATTTTAGTTGCTATAGCTTCCGCACAAACACGAATGCGCAATACATTTCACATCTATTAACATCAACATCATAAAAATTAAAAAAAACGAGCTCCTTTTAAAAAGCTATAAAAACATAACGTTATCGCTACCACAAATGCAACGGTTAAAAAACAAAGAACACCTTTTTTTAGCAAATAAGATAAAAACGACACATGTTCCCGAGACTGCGTCCTTAAAGAAGAAAAATCATTCTCAATGCAATGATTAGATGCCTGAGCACCCATCATCCCCTTTTCTTTTATCACAGCATGCTTCACTACTCCCTCAACCTTTTTAAAAGAAGATTGCAGAGCATCACTGGGCAAAGGGCTTCTATTTTCTTGCTGCAACGTATTTTCAACATTTGTTTGGAGTGAAATTATGCTGTTTTCTTTCGAATAATTTTGCACCTTTTGAAGTAATAAGCGTTCTTGATTTCCCTCACATTCCATATGAGCAAGTTTTTGTACAACAGAATCAGGTGATTTTGAACGAGACACCCGTCGTGTTACCGCTGCTTCTTCTAAGCTTTTTTTTTCACTCTGCAAACTTTGAACAATTGTTTTAATCTGCTCTAAAGACTGGAAAAGCTTTTTTTCTCTTTGACGACGTATATAATGTTCAGCCAAAATGGCCCGACTAATATCATCTAAGTAAGATTTAAAATGCTCTTCTACCGAATTCTGCTGCATTAAAGAACGAGGCGAATGCTTCATTTGCATTTGCGCATAAACGGTGCGTAATTTTTGAGCAATATCCGACATCGTTACTTCTACAGAAGTATCCATTCTCTCTTTCTGTTCAACAAAAGAAAAGACTTTATCGTTCCTAACCTGTTTGGTCGCCTGGTCGATCGTATGACCCTTCGTATTCACAAACGCCTACCCCTCATTAACCTTTTTGAAAAGAATCGCAACAAATGATGAGAAAGTGTGCTCTATTTTAGTAAATAGAGCTTTAAGAACTTCCAAAAACTTTTTTGTTAGAAATATTTTCCCCAATCTTTATCTAAAATATTTGAAAGAAAGATCTTTAATTTTTCTGTCTTCAAGATTTGAAGAGCAAAATCATTCCCCCATTTTTATCTTTTTCACTTAATTTTTCATTGCATAAAGGACCTATTGCACCATCATAAACAAAGCATAAGAAACTAAAAAAGAATATTCTCACAAGACAGTTTGATTTTTTTACTTTTTATTCAAGCAAATAAGGCAATTATGGCAATGCAAAAATATGAAGATTGAAAATGACGACGAGAAAGTACAAGTAAACATAAAAAAGCTTATACGAAAGAGAACACAAGTTATAAATTGAGACTTCATTCTAAACAATTTGGTTTCTTATGAGTATTGCTATAAACTTGTAACATACAAACAAAGAGGATCATTATGAAGATAATTGTCGCTGTCAAACGTGTTGTTGATTATAACATCAAGATACGCGTCAAACCTGATAATACAGGCGTTGATCTGTCTCACGTAAAAATGTCTATGAATCCTTTTGATGAGATAGCCGTGGAGGAGGCCATTCGCCAAAAAGAATCCGGTAAAATTTCAGAAGTTCTTCTTGTTTCAATTGGCCCAGAAGCAGCCAAAGAAACTCTACGAACAGGACTTGCAATGGGAGCTGATCGCGCACTTCTTGTCACAACGGATCAAACACTTGAACCCTTAGCAATTGCTAAGGTTCTCAAAACCATTGTTGATGAAGAAAAACCTAATATGGTCTTTTTAGGAAAACAAGCAATTGATGACGATAGCAACCAAACAGGACAAATGCTCGCTGCTCTTCTTGGGTGGGGACAAGCAACTTTTGCCTCACATCTTAACATAGAAAATGGGCATGCTACAGTTACTCGTGAAGTTGATAATGGAACACAAACCCTTTGTCTTCCCCTTCCCATGGTTATGACCGCCGATCTACGGCTCAATGAACCGCGTTACACCTCTCTCCCCAATATCATGAAAGCAAAAAAGAAAATCATTGAACAAAAATCTCTTACTGATCTTGGCGTCGATACGAAAGCACGCTTAACAATTTTAAGCGTTGAAGAGCCAAAACCCCGTCAATCCGGTATAAAAGTGGCAAATGTAGTAGAACTTGTTAGAGCCTTAAAACAGAAGAACTGCATTTAATATTCTCACCACTAGAGTAAAAGCAACACTCACATAAAAGGGCAAAAACTTATGGCAATTCTTTTATTGGCCGATCATAATACAGAAGAAACAGCAAAAGCACTCACCGCTGCACGCGTACTCAGTAATGATATCGATATTCTGGTTTGCGGAGAAAAAATTCAAACGATAGCGGAAAATAGTGCTAAACTTAATGGTGTGCGGCAAGTTCTTATTGCAAAAGCAGACTATTTAGCCCATCAACTTGCCGAGCCTATGGCAGATACAATCCTCACGTTAGCAAATGATTATGATGTGATCATGGCAGCATCCAGCAGTACTGGGAAAAATGTGATGCCGCGCGTAGCAGCTCTTCTTGATCTTATGCAAATTTCAGATATTACCGCCATTCTTTCACCCAATACCTTCAAACGACCAATTTATGCAGGCAATGCATTTGAAACTGTCCGCACCAATGATTATAAAAAGATTATAACAGTTCGCACCGCTTCTTTCACCCCAACGCCTTCCCAAAATAATTCTGCTCCCATTAAAACAATAACACCAGCTCCCAATCCAAATCTTTCTTCTTTCGTAAAAGCAGAGACAAACAAAAGTGATCGTCCTGAGCTCACCTCAGCACGTGTTATTATATCAGGCGGGCGTGGTCTTGGTTCTCAAGAGAAATTTATGGCCCTGCTTCTTCCTCTTGCAAACAAATTAAATGCTGCTTTAGGTGCCAGCCGCGCAGCAGTGGATGCAGGCTATGCTCCCAATGATTGGCAAATTGGACAAACAGGAAAAGTCGTTGCCCCTGAACTCTATATCGCCGTTGGCATTTCTGGTGCAATCCAGCATGTAGCCGGTATAATGGATGCACAAATTATTGTTGCCATTAATAAAGATGAAGAAGCTCCCATCATGCAAATTGCCGATTACACCCTTGTAGGTGATCTCCACCAAATTATTCCAGAATTGGAGAAAGCTTTATAAGCCATGAAAGCACCTCTGCATGACCAACGTGAAAGTATGGAGTTTGATATAGTCATTGTCGGAGCAGGACCTGCAGGGCTTTCTGCCGCAATTCGTTTTAAACAAATTAATCCTGAGCTTTCTGTCACAATTGTTGAAAAAGGGACCGAAGTTGGTGCACATATTCTCTCTGGCGCAGTTGTTGACCCCATTGGTATCGATACACTCTTACCAGAATGGCGAAATGATAACGACCATCCCTTCACAACCCCTGTCACACAAGACCAATTTTTTTTTCTAAAGCCTCAAAAGTCCACAGTATTTCCCAATATTTTGCACCCTAAAATCTTATCAAATAACGGATGTTATATCGTTTCGCTTGGGAGCGTCTGCCGCTGGCTAAGCAAAAAAGCTGAAGCGTTGGGTGTTGAAATCTATCCTGGTTTTGCAGCAACAGAACCCATCATCCAAAAAGATAACGGAGCTATTATTGGTGTTCTCACCGGAGATATGGGGCTTAACAAAGATGGAACCCCTGGAAAAAATTATATGCCTGGGATGGCTTTATTGGCAAAATATACTCTGATTGCGGAAGGAGCACGCGGCTCAATTGCAAAACAACTGATACAACATTTTAATCTTAGCAAAAATCGAGAACCACAAAAATTTGGTCTTGGTCTCAAAGAGCTCTGGGAAATTGCCCCCAACAAACACCAACGCGGTTTAGTACAACATTTCACTGGTTGGCCCTTAGACAATAATACCGGTGGCGGTGGCTTTATTTATCACCAAGAAAACAATATCATTTCTGTCGGTTTTGTTGTGCACTTAGATTACAAAAATCCTTACCTTTCTCCCTTTGAAGAATTTCAACGTTTTAAAACACATCCAAAACTCTATAAAATCTTTAAAGGCGCAAAACGTCTTTCCTATGGTGCACGTGTTATCAGCGAAGGAGGTTGGCAATCTGTACCAAAACTCACCTTTCCTGGTGGGGCGCTTATTGGCTGCTCTGCTGGATTTGTCAATGTTCCTCGTATCAAAGGATCACACAATGCCATCTTATCTGGCATATTAGCTGCCGATAAAATTGCTACCGCTCTTGCACAAGGGCGTGCCCATGATGAGGTTAAAGAAATCGAAGAACAATGGCGAAAAGGGCTCATTGGAAAAGATCTTTATAAAGTGCGAAATGCCAAACCGCTTTGGGCAAAATATGGGACAAAATATGGAATTAAACTTGCTGGTTTTGATATGTGGTGGCAACAACTGTTCGGATTTTCCTTATTTAAAACACTCTCCCATGGAAAGGAAGATTATGCATGCCTTGAACCAGCAGAAAAATTTCAACCCATTTCTTACCCAAAACCAGATGGCGTTGTAACCTTTGATCGCCTTTCAAGTGTTGCCCTTTCCAATACGCATCATGAAAAAAATCAACCTTGTCATTTAAAAATAGCCTCATTAAAAAAACAAAAAGACTCTGAATATACGATCTATGGAGGACCCTCTACACGCTATTGTCCCGCCGCTGTCTACGAGTGGCTAGAGGATAATGATCATCTGACTTATATGATCAACGCTTCAAATTGCATACATTGTAAAACATGCGATATCAAAGATCCAAACCAAAATATCACTTGGATCTGTCCGCAAGGCAATGAGGGCCCCTTCTATCCCAATATGTAACCATTGTTCATTTTCCTAAAATTGAAATATACAAAACACATTGAATAAAAATATTTCCCAGATCAGAAATCTATCAATCACCTTCCTTCATACGTTCTTTCACAATGTAAAAAGGACTCTATTCTCATATAAAATACTCTCTTCACCACATAACTTTTTTCAATAGAAAAACATAACATATTTTTATCAAAATTTTTTTATCTAAATGGCAAAACAATAATGAATATATTCTTGAAAATTCTGCAATAAAGGAAAAACTGCGGTTCTCGAAAATCTGAAAGGAAATAAGCCCGTTCTACTTTACCCCCTCTCCCACATGATCCAAAATGCTTTTAGCCCTCTCATAAGAAACATCAATCGTTTTAACTAGCCAAGAGCAAAACCTACGGAGGTACACTTCAAGTTTATTTTTTCTCCTACACTTGGCAAGTAATGCTCACTCAAGAAAACCACAAACAAATGTAGAAAAAACATTGCGAGATAAAGAGATAAAGAGCATGCTTGCTCAAGCCCTTTTTATGTTTCTAATGATAATGACACGAAAAAATCTTACATTAACCTTTTATTTTTGCATTAAAGATAATCGCCTTGCATCTAACCTTTATCAATATACTGCCCTTTACCAATATACTGCAATGAATGTATGCAAATACCGTAAGAATAAGCAGATACCAAGCCATGGAGACTATCGCTATTAGCAAAACATCTGATAAAAACCAAAATAGCTTTCATAACCACTCTATGACGCGTTTTATAGAGTTGTTTGTTTATAAAGCTTGTGCTTTCGCTGTTGCTTGTAAATCAACATCCAAATTGAACATAGTGGTATATTTAAAAGAAAGATTAAGATGAATGAAAGCTCTGCACGCCGTTCCAGATTTTGTAGCTAGAGCAAAAATATTGCATATTCTATTTGAGTAATCTCTGAAACGAAAATACAGTTTCATTTAGCAAGAATATGAAACCTGAAAGGAAAAAACCTGTTTTCCTCTTTACTATCATCTGTCCATTTGGTTTTAAAACTTTCAAAAGCATCACAATATCCTCTAAAAAGAAGAGATAACGTATTGTCCCCGCTTTTATTACTTAAGTTTTTTTATAGGAGCATATCCTTAAAAAAAATAAGGTATCCAAAATTAAAGCAGACTTGTGTTGTTCAATCATGGGCTTGTTTTTAAGAGATAGCTCTCATATCAAACAATTATTTCGCGACACTATCCGAAAAAGGTATAATACACTCCTGTGAACGAACAGTTCTATATTTACGAAATAAAAAGTACAAGCTAGCAGCATCATTTTCTCTGCGATCCCCAATGATGCGATAATCTTTGCTTTGAGAAAGTTTCAAGATGCACGAAAATAATTTTGATTAATGACTATAAGAAGAGCTGAGATAATGTTACGATATTTAAAGCTCCTAATTAATAGGCAAAATAATAAATTTTCCATTACAAATCAAATCTTTAAGATAAAAATTAGCCTTAAACGTTTCTAAGGTACTCATTATACTGTTAAAGCTATAGAGAATATGAAAAAATAAAGTATTTTGCTGATAAGAGCTTATATTTAATCAATAACAATACAGTCAGCTGCCAGTTAACTGTTTGTGCTTCAAAAGAGTCTGTTTATATTTGCTCAGAAAAACAGTTTGGATATCAATAGAATATTTGAAAAATCGGCATTATGAAAATAATCTAAAAAGCTTAGCTTTTAAAAGAGCATAACCAAGCATGAGATGATAACATGGGTAAAATTGTTTTTTGGTTCTCGAAGGAAAAACTTTATAGAAAATCATGGGGCTGATAGAATATTGATTACATTTGGAATTTGTTTTACTGGAAAAAATAATGCGGACCAAAATAGATAATAATGTTAAATTAAGACGTTAAATATGAAATTATCTTATTGTAGTGTAATCGATTATTCGAGTAAGGTAAGCCTTTGTAATGATAAAAAATGTGCTGGTAAAAAATAAGCCAAAATGGCTTATGAGTATGGATAAAAATCTTGTGGTGAGGAGAATTTAATGAAAAGAAAAGAGCATGTGTGAAAAAGCATATTTTATAGGTGCGCATGCTTATTCTGCACCCGTTATAGAATCAGGGCTTTATCTTGTGGCAACACCTATCGGAAATCTTGCAGATATTACGCTTCGTGCTTTGCAAGTGCTTGCAGGAATTGATATTTTAGCGTGTGAGGATACGCGAGTAACACGTGTTTTGTTAGAACGTTACGGTATTCAAAAAAAAACTTTTCTCTATCATGAATATAATGCGCAAAAAGCGGGTCCAAAGCTCTTAGCGGCTTTAGCAGAAAACAAAACAGTAGCACTTGTTTCAGATGCCGGAACACCACTTATTTCTGATCCCGGATTTCGATTGGTGGAAGAGGCCCGTAAAGCTGGTCATAAAATCATTCCTATTCCTGGAGCATCCGCTCTTTTAGCCGCTCTTATACCGACAGGGCTTCCTACTGATAGCTTTTTTTTTGCAGGTTTTTTGAGTGCACGAAAGCTACAACGCCGAAAACGGTTGGAACAATTAAAAGAGATTCCAGCAACTTTGATTTTTTATGAATCACCGCATCGTCTTGTTGAAACTTTACAGGATATGGTCACACTTTTTTCGGCTGATCGACCTGCTGCCATTTGTCGTGAATTAACAAAAAAGTTTGAAACAGTAGATGTTTCCAATTTGGGGAACTTGTTGGAAAATTACAGAAAACAAGCACATATTCGTGGAGAAATTGTTGTAGTTGTAGGAGAATCATCTTCTTCTTTAAATGTGATAAGTGATCAAGAAATTGATGAAATGCTACTAGAACGCGCACGGACATATTCTGCTGCTCAAGCGGCAGCTTTTGTTGCAAAAAAAACCGGTTTAAAAAAGCAGGAACTTTTTCAGCGATTAATCTTTTTAAAAAATGCATAAAATGATGCAAAAAAAACGCAGACAAAAGTCTTTTTATCGAGGGGTACGTGCAGAAAAATTGGCAGCTTGGTGGCTACGTTGCAAAGGGTTTCACATTGCCGAAAGGCGTTTTAAAACAAAATGTGGGGAAATTGATTTAATTGCACGACGCGGAAATCTTGTGTTAATCGTTGAAGTTAAAGCACGTTCAACGTTGGCTGAAGCAATGGAAGCGGTTTCCCGAATGAATGAAAGGCGAATTGAAGCAGCTGCCGATATTTGGCTCGCACGGCAAAAAGATTATGCCCTTTTGTCTGTGCGCTTTGATTTGGTTGCAATTTTACCTTGGCGTTGGCCACAGCATATCCCTGCATTTTTTACATCTGATCAATAAAAGACACCCCCCGTTTTAACCATATTCAATAAAAAACATTTCGTTTTTATGTGCATATGCGTTAAAAAGTGTGTAATAATTGAGCGCTATAAGGAGCAAAATATGGATGATTATGAAAAGTTTGCAACAGGTTTACTCATTATTTTTGGAGCGCTCATTATTGGTGGTTTAATGGCAATGCATATTGTGCTTATGAATAAACCAGGTTTTTTATTTGCATTAGCCGCAGCTGTTGTTGGTTGGTTTTCTGCTTTTGCCGTTCTCTTTGACAAGCCTAAAATCTATTTGGGCTTGATTATTCTTGCTATGTTATGTGTTGCTTCTTCAATTAGCGTTTATGTTAGTTAAAACACCTGAAATGTTGATTGAGATTCCTTTAAAAATATAAAACTGAGAAATAGAAATGAAACTTGGCTTTTTAGGAACGGGTACAATCAGTGCTTCAATGGTGAATGGCTTAATGACAAGCACCTTTGATGTTTCTTCCATTATTGTTTCGCCTCGCAATGCACAAACAGCAGAGCGCCTTTCACGCACCTATGATACGGTTATGATTGCTGAAAATAACCAAGCGTTGCTCGATGTTAGTGATTGTGTTTTTCTTTGCTTGCCCAATCAAATTGCAGAAGACGTTTTGCGCTCTCTTTGTTTTCGTCCAGAACAGCTGGTTATTTCCGTACTTGCTATGGCAAAAGCAGCAGAAATAGAAGAGTGGATTAATCATAAAGTTTATCGTGCTGTTCCATTACCTTTTGTTGCAGAATGCAAAAATTTGACACCAATCTATCCCGATCATCCCTTTTTACGCACTTTATTTGATGCATTGGGGGGCACATTAGTGCTGGATAAGGAAGAGCAGTTTAATCTTTTTATGACAGCAGGTTCACTTATGGGAGTATATTTTAATTTTATAGAAACTGCCCATCAATGGTTTATAACACAAGGGTTAAAAAAACAGCAATCAGCAGAATTCCTTACTATGATGTTTGGAAATCTTACGGATGAAATGCGTAAAATTACAGCAACGGATCATTCTGCATTTCTCGATTTTGCACTGCTTGAAAAAGAGTTTTCAACAAAGGGTGGAACAAATGAATTTTTGTCAGATTACTTTTCTCATCAAGGGGGAAGGAATGCTTTAACAACCGCTCTTGAGGCTACTTTGCAAAAAATGAATGCTTCTAAAAAGACTTGACCAATATTTTTATCATCTCAATAAGAAAAAACTAAATGTTGAAGATGTATATCAAGAAAACTCACATCGAAAAATGCTTTTTTACACCTGAAAAAATACTATTTTATGAAAAAATTGATTATTAAAATATTTTTTACAACCTTTTACAATTTTTCTAAATTACTTTTATTTTCTGTCTTCTTTTAGCCTCAAGTCCAATATTTTTTTCTACCTCACGGCTCCAACTCTTCAATTTGTGTCCCCTTCAGGTTATCCAAACGCATGAATAATTTTTTATTTATTTAACCTAATATACTCCATTCTCACATTAAAACTTCTCCTTACAAAGAAGAAACTATTTTTATGTCTTTCATGATTGTGTTTTAATAAACTCTCTTAAAAAAACATTCAAAAGAGTTGATTTTTTATTTGATCAACAATTTTACGATATAGTTTAGCATGCTCTTCACTAGGCTTAGCAACAAAAATAGGGACCCCCTCATCTGAAGAAAATCTTAAAGCCGCATCAAGCGGTATTTCCGCTAAGAAAGGGACTTCTCGACGTTCCGCTTCTGCCCGTGCACCACCATAGCCAAAAATATCATAGCGTTTTCCTGTATCAGGAGCGATAAAATAACTCATATTCTCAATGAGTCCTAAAATAGGAACATTGACTTTCATGAACATTTCTATTGCTTTACGCGCATCCACTAAAGCAAGATCTTGGGGCGTAGAGACAACCAACGCACCTGTTAATTGTACCTGTTGAGCAAGCGTTAATTGTGCATCCCCTGTACCGGGCGGCATATCAACGACCAAAATGTCCAGAGGTCCCCATACAACATCTCGTAACAATTGCGTTACAGCTGCCATAACCATAGGACCACGCCATACTACCGGCTTTTCTTCCTCAACCAAAAATCCCATCGACATCAATTTAAGTCCGAATTTTTCAAGAGGTTGAATCTTTTTTTCTCCAATAAGCTGTGGTTTTTGATTAACAAGTCCTGTCAAACGTGGCAACGAAGGACCATAAATATCAGCATCCATCACCCCCGTCTTGAAACCAGAATCTTGTAAAGCTAAGGCGATATTTACTGCCATCGTAGATTTTCCTACCCCTCCTTTTCCAGAAGCAACAGCAATCACATGCCGCACACCTTCTATGGGCATTTTGATCGGTAAGAGATTTGCTCTCCGTCTAGGTACTGCATTTGTTGTTTTTTCTGCTGTAAGTGTGACAACAACAGATTTCACTCCTTCCAAGGCACATACCATCTTTTCAGCAGAACGACGCAATGATTCCCATTCTTGCACACCTCCATCAGGAACTGTAATAGAAAAGAAAACCTTACCATCAGCAATCAATATTTCTGAAAGAAGACCCAACGACACAATATCGCTTTCAAGATCTGGTCCTTTGATTGTACGTAATACGTTGCGGACAGCTTCACTTGTGATAGGATCCACGTTCTTTCCTCTCTATAAAAATACCAGCAAATACAAGCATAAGAACAAAAAATACTTACAGGTTTATCACCTGATAATTTTCTACTTTACTCAGCATTATAAAGTATACATTACTTATATCTTACTCTCTTTAAAAATATGAAATCATCCTTAAATAAAGAAGCTCAAACATAAAATCTGATATAAATCCTATTAATCATGTTTGTGCTACAACCACTTTAATGAATATTCTGATAAAAATTTTGTAAAAAAAACTCTTAATATTAAAGGATATTTTAAATTGAGCATACAGTAATCAGTCACACTTTCTTTAATTCTTTAACGCCCTAGCCATTTACGTTCTGTAGATTCAATTGTTATTTTCTAACACTCTTACAGTATTGTAAATAAAGTGTCACAGACAGTTATAAGGTGTTTTGTATTCTTTCAAGAGAGAGAAAAACAATCTAAGATTGACTTTTTTTATATTTTTCCTTATGGGTTAACAGCCGTATGATAGGATAAAATTATCCCTCTCGCGCATAACTGCTCATAAAACGAAGATTAAGAAGGGCCGCACTCCGCGGTATTTAAATAAATGAAACGTACTTACCAACCCTCTAAACTTGTCCGTAAACGCCGCCATGGGTTTCGTGCACGCATGGCTACAGCTGGAGGACGTAAAGTTATTGCTGCAAGACGTGCTCGTGGACGTAAGCGGCTCTCTGCCTAACCATTTAAATTTTCACAACCGTTGAGAATTGCTCATCATTTCTTCGTTGTGAAACTTTCATTATGAACCTCTAATGCCTGCTTGCAGGCATTTAGTGAAATTGCGAAATGTTCTTTTATGAAGAAAAAACATCCCTGCCGTATTCGCAAAAGAGCAGATTTTTTGGCTGCCCGTACAGGAGAAAAACGACGTGGTCCTTTATTTTTGCTCGAAGTTAAATCTCGTGAACAAACAACAGAAAGAAAAGATTCTCTTTTTGCACGTGTAGGCTTCACTGTTACTCGTAAAAACGGTAATGCTGTGAAACGTAATCGTATTAAAAGGCGCTTGCGTGAAGCCGTGAGAGTTGGTGTAACAAACCACATGGAAGCAGGAACAGATTATGTCATTGTAGCGTACCGTGATGTGTTACATGCGCCTTTTACATCCTTGATTAGTGAATTAAATCGGCGAATAAAACCAAAAATAAAACATCAGCAACAACAACAAGGGTGTACGGATGGAATATAACCGCAATTTCTTTATCGCTATTGGCTTATCTTTCGTAGTGCTCATCGCATGGCAATTTCTTCATGTTGCTCCCAAACAAGCAAAGTTACAAAAACAACATGTCATCACACAGCAATTGTCAAAACAACAATCAGCCCTTTCTACTACCACGACGGATTTTTCTGACGATACCTCAACGCATCAAGCAACATCTATCATCGAACAGCCAATGACACCTGAAATCCGGAAAGCTGTATTGGCCAAAACAGAGCGTATTGCGATCCAAACCAATGAACTGGAAGGCTCTATTAATCTTGTTGGTGCACAATTTGATGATCTTCACCTCAAAAAATATCGTTTAACAGTCGATAAAAAATCACCGGAAATCGATTTGCTAAACCCTAAAGGTTTCAAAACGACCTACCTTGCTGAATTTGGTTTTGCAAGTGCGTCTTTGCCAGCAAAAGCCTTGCCACAATCGGATACAAAATGGCAAGTAGAGGGAAACAATACAATCCTGACTCCTTCAACACCTATCACTTTAATTTATAATAATGGACAGGGACAAATCTTCCGACGGACCCTTTCTGTTGATGATCATTTCATGTTTACCATTGAGGATTCTATCAGCAATGAAAGTGATCAACCAATACATCTCTCGTCCTATGCCCGCGTTGCACGTGCAGCACCACCAGAACATACAAATGCAACCTATTTACTTCATGAAGGTATGATAGGTATTGCTGGAGATTCGCTCAAAACTGAAAAATATAAAACCTTAGCAGAGCTTGACCCAAATCCTGATAATGGGCAAAAGAGCGTGACTTTTTCCAAAGTAACAGGAGGTTGGATTGGTATTACCGATAAATATTGGGCTGTAGCAGTTATTCCCCCGCAAAATAAAGAATATACAAGCCGTTTTATTTATTTTGATCGTTTGCAAACACATTATCAGTCTGACTTGCTAGGGTCGCTTTTAACGATTGCCCCAAATGAAACAAAAACTGTTACAAATCGTCTTTTTGCTGGTGCAAAACAAGTTGAAATTATTAATAGTTATCAAAATGACCTAAAAATCAAAAAGTTTGCTCTTTTAATTGATTGGGGCTGGTTTGATTTCATCACCAAACCAATGTTTTCCCTCATTGATATTCTTTATAAACAAACAGGGAATTTTGGTATCGCCATCCTTCTTGTCACAGTGCTCTTAAAAACTCTTCTTTTCCCTCTAGCCAATAAATCTTATAAATCTATGGCACGCATGAAGCTTTTACAACCGCGGTTGCTAGAAATAAAAGAAAAGTATCCCGATGACCAAACCAAACAACAAAAGGCAATAATAGAACTATATAAAACCGAAAAAATAAATCCCCTTGCAGGCTGTTGGCCGATGTTGGTTCAATTCCCAATATTCTTTGCTCTTTATAAAGTTCTCTATATCACCATTGAAATGCGCCATGCCCCTTTCTTTGGCTGGATTAAAGATTTAGCGGCACCCGATCCAACTTCTCTTTTTAACTTGTTTGGTCTCTTGCCATATACAACGCCAACATTTCTTATGATTGGTGCATGGCCTTTGATTATGGGAATAACGATGTTTTTACAAATGCGTATGAATCCCGCTCCTCAAGACCAAACCCAAGCGATGATATTCACATGGATGCCTGTTGTCTTTACTTTTATGCTCGCCTCTTTCCCTGTTGGTCTCGTCATCTATTGGGCATGGAACAATATATTATCAATCATTCAGCAAGGTATCATGATGAAGCGCCAAGGAGTTAAAATTGAGCTTTTTGATAATCTGAAAGCCATCTGGAGAAGATCGCCCAAAAAAGAAGTGCGTGAATGACAAGAGATTCTTCCCTTTCTGGAATTTTTTCTCGCAATTGGATTTTTATTCGTGGTGTACCAGCAATACGCTTTCTCCCCCCCGAAGGACCACCAGAAATTGCATTTGCAGGACGTTCCAATGTTGGAAAATCATCTTTAATCAACGCACTCGTTCAACAAAAAGGCTTAGCACGTACCTCAAATACACCAGGACGGACTCAAGAGCTTAATTATTTTGTCCCCGATGGCTTCAGTGGGCAACTAGGAGACCTTCCCCCTCTAGCATTAGTAGATATGCCTGGTTATGGTTTTGCTGCTGCTCCTAAAAATCTTGTTGATGAGTGGAAAAATTTGATTTTTAGCTATTTACGGGGGCGCACAACGTTAAAACGTGTATATATCTTGATTGATTCACGGCACGGAATCAAAAATAATGATGAAGATGTTCTTGCTCTCCTTGATAAAGCAGCCGTTTCTTATCAAATTGTTTTGACAAAAAGCGATAAAATCAAATCAAATGCCTTGGAAAAATTAATTATGAGCACACAAACAAAGCTTCTTAAACGCCCAGCAGCTTATCCTGAGCTTCTTGTAACCTCTTCAGAAAAAGCTATCGGTTTAGAAGAATTACGTGCTGCCATTTTGCAAACCATCGCATAAGAGAACAATTCTTGGTCATTAACAATTTATTAATTATAATTACTAGCAGCTGCTAATGATCTTGTACTTCTAGTCAAGCATCTTTATAAAAATGATTACTTGAAAGAATTCTCTTCAACTCTATTTGATAGTGTAAATTATGCTGACACTTTTTCACTCTCCCCTATCCGCTGCCTCGCGCTTCATACGCCTCATTCTTGGGGAATATGGTGTAACCACTCAACTGATTGAAGAATATGAATGGGCAAGAAGACACGAATTTCTAGCCCTCAATCCCGCTGGTCATGTTCCTGTTTTTCTCGATGAACACGAGGTTCCATTATCAGGTCCTCTTGTTATCTGCGAATATTTAGACGAAACACATGGAAGTTTACGACAAGAAAATAAGCTCTTTCCGGAAAATCCGTTAGATCGTGCGGAAGTACGCCGTCTCAATGACTGGTTCTTAAATAAATTCGAAAATGAAGCAACGCTCCATATCGTACGAGAACGAATCCATAAACGTGAAATGCCACTTGCCATTGGCGGTGGTGCTCCTAATTCACAAATTTTACGCAATGCACGTGCCAATATTTTACCACATATGAACTATCTCAATTGGCTCTGTGCCTCTCGCGATAGCTTAGTCGGTTCTGCCTTGTCCTATGCAGATCTAGCAGCAGCAGCTTCTATTTCTGTACTTGACTTTCTAGGGGAAATTGACTGGGAACAATCTCCTGCTGCCAAAGACTGGTATATGAGAATAAAATCACGCCCTTCTTTTCGTTCTCTTTTAACAGATCGCGTCCGCGGAATTGTTGCAAGTGCTCACTATGCAGATCTTGATTTCTAGCCTTCTCTCACAAACAAAAATAAAAGTGATATTTTATCTAAAGGATATTTATAGGTTTATGAATTTTTATGCATGCGTATAAACGATATAATGATTTATAATCGTATTCAACAGGGAATAAGACCCATTATAATTGAATCAAAAAAAATACTTTCTTATCGTGTCACAAAAAAAGATTAGCACAGGAATAAAAAATATTTAAGAAAGCATTTTAACGACTCTCTTTAAATACAAGAGCTGTAGCATCATTAGAAGCTAGGCAAATAAAATAACAATACTTAACGCATGTTATCCTCAAGTCTCCCCAATATATGAAAAAACGCATTGCATAACATATATACTATTTGCTCTATAATAAAAAAATCCTCATCATGCGTTTTTACAACATAACAATTTTTTAAACTGACTTCCCTAAAAGATGAAGAATCCGACCAACTCTCGTGTGTAAACAATCCAACTTCTTGTTAGCCCCTTGTTTTACCCCCTTTTTACGTGATTGTATTTATGGATAACATATTTATATACAATGATAAATAATCGTTTTTTTACTTTAATCATCAATTCCAAATACCTTTTTCTCATTACCTTCATCACATTTAAAACAATCAAAATCGCTTTCTTATGCGTCACAAATAGAATTGGTAAATGAAAGAATATTAAAGAAAAGAATGAAAATGCCTAAGTGCCAAGAATTATTAAAACATTAAAGGCTAACAAAACGTGATAATGCTAATTTTCTCTATTTATGAAGCATAAAGATAGTGGTGCAGAATAGATGTTATATTATTCATGGATACTCTCTCGTGATACCACTCACGAGCACTATCATAAAATAAGTTTAGAAGAATTGATAAATATTTCTTTAAGAAAAGCGCATGAATTGACAACATAGGTGTATTTTGTTTGGGAGATCTTGTTTTGCATGAAGAACGCTCCCCCCTTAAAGAACGAAAGAAACAAAAGCGTAAAGTAATACACAATCTCCTTTAGGTGACATAAGCAAACCTTACTTAGGAATATTCATCACACACTCTAACGAAAAACATCTCTATTTAAATTTGCAGATCTTATATCACTTGCTCTAAACAACAGTATTCTACAGCACAACAAGATAAATTAAAGCAGGAAAAAAATTTTTCTATAAAGAAAAAGAACCATTGGAAAGAAGGCAAGAATTTGCCTATACTGCACAGTAAAGTATTATAAGGAGATAAAAATGCGCCTTACAGTTGTTGGTGCAAATGGAAGAATGGGACGTGAACTCATTACAACAATCCAGCAGAGGAGAGATGTAGAACTTTGTGCTGTTCTTGTACGCAAAGGCTCACCGTTTGTAGGAAAAGATGCCAGTGCCTTAATTGGTTCAGATTCTCTTGGGATTGGTATCACTGACGATCCCGAAAATGCCTTTTCTAATACAGAAGGTATTTTAGATTTTTCACAACCAGAAGCCAGTATTCTTTATGCTAACTACGCTGCTCAAAAAAGCCTTGTCCATATTATTGGCACCACAGGATTTAGCAAAACAGAAGAAGAAAAAATTGCAGATTTTGCGAAATATACAACAATTGTCAAATCCGGAAATATGAGCCTTGGAATAAATCTTTTAGCCAACCTTGTAAAGAAAGCCGCTAAAGCATTAGAAGCCGATGATTTTGATATCGAAGTTTATGAAATGCATCACGCTAACAAAGTTGACGCCCCTTCTGGAACAGCCCTTCTTCTTGGCCAAGCAGCAGCTGAAGGGCGCAATGTTATGCTTAAAAATGTGCGTGTCAACGAACGCAATGGTCATATAGGTAAACGCAAAAAAGGCACCATTGGCTTTTCCTGTTCACGTGGTGGGAC
The DNA here is from genome assembly GCF_042195355.1 of Bartonella sp. CL266QHHD. Lineage (NCBI taxonomy): Bacteria > Pseudomonadati > Pseudomonadota > Alphaproteobacteria > Hyphomicrobiales > Bartonellaceae > Bartonella > Bartonella sp. CL266QHHD. Next base: position 81,796 of record NZ_JBHIOD010000055.1, on the reverse strand, counting down.
AGTTGTTGGAGAACACAGTGTCATTTTTGCCGGCTCCAATGAGCGCATTGTTCTTTCACATACAGCGCAAGAACGCTCTATCTTTGCCAATGGCGCATTAAAAGCAGCTTTATGGGCACAAAATCATGAAAGCGGTCTTTATTCAATGTTCGATGTTTTGGGATTGAACAATGAACTTTAAACAATCAATAGAATAGAGGCAATTCATAATGGGACGCATACTTACACTAATTCGTCATGGACAAAGTGAATGGAATCTCAAAAACCTTTTTACCGGTTGGAAAGATCCTGATTTAACAGAAAAAGGTCATGCCGAAGCGATAGCAGCAGGAAAAAAACTGAAAGAATATGGTTTGAAGTTTGATATCGCTTATACATCAGCCTTACAGCGTGCTCAAAAAACCGCTCAGCACATTTTAGAGCAAATGGGACAATCAGATTTAGAAGTGATAAAAAATCCCGCATTAAATGAACGTAATTATGGTGATCTTTCTGGTTTAAATAAAGATGAAGTACGCCAACAATGGGGGCAAGAGCGAGTGCAAATGTGGCGCCGCTCCTATACAATTGCACCCCCGAATGGAGAAAGCCTACGCGACACCGGTGCGCGCATCTGGCCTTATTATCTTTACCATATCCAGCCTCATATTTTGCGCTCCCAAACTGTTTTAATCGCAGCGCATGGAAATTCTCTTCGTGCTCTTATTATGGCGCTTGAAGGTCTCTCCGGTGAGGAAATTATATCTCAAGAATTAGCGACCGGTATTCCTATTATTTACACATTTAATCCGGATTCAACAATTTTATCAAAGAAAGTCCTCACACCTTAAACTTCTAAAATCATGATCTCCCCAAAAATTCAATTCAATCGTTTTAAGCTGAAGAAATAAAGTCTATAATTTTATTGACAGAATTGCGTCATGCGCTTAGATGAATTTTATGAGCCCAGATGGCGGAATTGGTAGACGCGCAGGTTTCAGGTACCTGTGCCGTAAGGCGTGGAGGTTCGAGTCCTCTTTTGGGCACCATTTTGTATTTAAAATATTGAAATATATAGATTTTTTCTTTAAATAGCCATTTTTAGACCACCTTCTACAGTTTATATAATTTTATCTAATTTGTTCTTATTTGCTCCTTATTTTTCTTTGGAGTGAAGGTTAAGATCTCTTTCTTTTCTCCACCTCACTGCTCTCCCTAGCTTATATGGCTCCGGGAAACACCCCCTTGAAGCACCCAATTGCGAATCGTTGTTGTGGATACACTAAAAAGCTGTACACACTCACGTGTCGTTACATAATAATTATATTCTTAAAATAATATAAGAACTTTATCTTATATTATTTTAAAATTCCCATCTATCTCCATCATCAAATATCATCTCATTACCTTTCTCTTTTTTATATTAATTAAATGGGTGGGGGTGCTTAGGAAAGAGGAGAAGGAGAGAGCACCCCCATTAGGTTTAAGCGGCTTTTGTCAAAATCTTTTGCATCTCTTGTTCTATTTCCCCTAAAAAGATTTCGACCGCTTTATTGATCTCTTCAATGTGTTTCTCATCACGGATGAATGCGTTTTATTTTCATTCTCAAACCAGTAGATTTGCCTACAAAGTTTGGATTATAGCTCATGAAATCACACCATTTGCGTCCAGTGCATGCCATTTGGAATTGCATTTGTGCGATATATTCAGGCTTGATTTCGTCATAAATAAAAAAACGAAGATGGGTTGTTGATTGTGGACATTTGACTTCGATTAAACCGTCCTCTCCAATCAACCCATCAGGACTAGCCCCCGCCATTTCCATTTTTGGGTGGGGGATAAACCCGCATCTTGTGACTTCTGCGTCATAAATGAATTCATATTCTCTTAAGGCATTCTCTTCATGTTCAATGCCCCATTGCATAGCAGGTGTTGTATAAGATTGACTTATTTCCTCTATTAAGCGTTCTGTCATGAGTTTCGTTTTGTAGTCTTCATATTTGCTTGTAGGCAAACCTTTTGCTGTCTTACTGAGTACGTTGTAGACATTAGATGCGGTGACTTTCCCTAACCTTGCTTGAAAACATTCTGCTGTTCTTTGTCCATCTCACACCGCCGTTTGTTGCTCTTATTGTGCTTGATTCATTTGCGAGCATTGCTTTTTTTTCAAAGAAAACAAAGTGATTTTGGCTTGTTTATAAGACATATCTGTGAAATTTTTTACTCCTATGAAGGCATCCTCTAATAAAATCTTAAAATCTTTAGGTGTATTAAAATATTCACTTGCATCAAATTTAGTAATTTCCATGTTTTATTTTCTTTACTAATTGAAGAGCTTTTTCGATATCCTTTTGTTGTATAGATTTATCACCAACATTCAGTAATAAGATAATCTCTTTATCTTTATTTGAAAAAATAAACACGATAGCCTGGTTCGTGATTTAGTTTTAATTCTCCAATTTCACGAAAATATTTCATATCACCTAAAAGACCATATTCAAGGCGAAAAATACGTGCAGCAACCTTCTTTTGCGCTTGTTTGTCTTTTAATGAATCTAACCACTTTATAAAATATAGTGTTTTTTTGACAACAAACATCTGTGTTTATATGCTACATAGATTTTAACAAGCTATCTTTCCGAATGAGAAAGATGTCAATTTTTTAATCCAGCTCTGCTTTTTGCGGAGCTTTTTTTATGGAGAATCACATGCAAAAAATATCATCAGAAGGACTAGCACTTATTAAACAATGGGAAGGTTTGCGTTTGAACGCCTATAAAAATGCCATTGGGGTGTGGACAATAGGTTATGGACATACAAACAGTGCTGGAAAACCTTTTGTTCACAAAAGCATGACAATCACTGAAAAGCAAGCAGAAGAACTTCTTTGCCAAGACTTAAGACAATTTGATAATGCTGTTGAACGCGCGGTTACAGTTTCATTAACGGATGAACAATTCGCGGCGTTAGTGTCCTTTTGCTATAATGTAGGAACAGGAGCCTTTTGTAACTCGACACTGTTAAAAAAGCTCAATCAAGGTGAATATGAAGCTGTCCCTGCCGAGCTACAGAAATGGACCAAAGCAGGCGGGAAGCGTCTTGAAGGTCTCGCTCACCGGCGTGCGGCAGAAACAGGCTTATGGGCGAAAGGGGCTTTTGTTTCCTCCAATTATCAAACAGTAGAAACGCAAGCATCAACGGGGGTTTTCAAAGCCGAAGCCCTTGCACCGATTATTGGTTCTTTTTCTGGGCTTGGAGGCTTATTAGCAGGAAATGGACCAATCCAATGGGCTTTGGCCACCATTATGATTTTAGCCGCATGTGCTGGTATTTTCTTTGTTGCTAAACGCTTTCAGGAGCATCGTCTATGATCTTATGGATGAAAAGAAATCTGATGCTAACAGGTGCGGCTTTAGCCGCTTTTTTTATTGCCTTGGCAAGAGCTTTTACTCTTGGGAAAAAAGCAGAGCAACAAAAGCAAACAGAAAAAGCTTTAAAAGCAGCCACAACACGTCTGGAGGTGGAAAGTGAAGTTAATCAAAAAAGTGATGCTGATGTGCGTACTGCTCTCTCTGACTGGTTGCGCGACAAATAAATATGCTTCTTCTTGTGTTGGCTGGTTGCCAATTTATTTAAGCCAGCAAGATCTGAACGCCTTCAGTTTAAACTTAGCAAGAGAGATCTTAAAGCACAATAATCTAGGTGAACGCGTGTGTGGGTGGAAACATGGCTAGAAAAAAAACACAAGACGATACAGAACTTACAGAAGCAGAAAAAGAAATCCTTCAAGAAATCATCATGAACTACAAAAGTGTAAAAGTGATGTCGCGTTATACAAAATGGATTGTATTCATCCTCTTTTTGCTTATCCTTGATTTTGCTCGTCTTATGGATGTGATAGACAATGTCTGTGCACATTTAAAACAGTGACTAACCAAAAACTGAAAGATTTACCCTTCCCCGCTTTTAAAACAAGGAATGAGAGATTATATCGTAATCTATCCGCTAATCGCTTAAGTGTTTCTTAGACACCTGACTCGATAATAGACATATTATCAAGCCTCTCCTGATATAAAAGACGCCCATTGTTCTAAGAGGACACGGCGCTGTTCTAAAAAATCCGTCAGCATGTAGCCTTTGTCACTGACTTCTCAACTGAATACGCAAGAACAGATTCTGCAATTTCAAATGGTGTTGACGTTGTCTCTGCTATCCAGTCCCGCAGAATCGATCTGAAACCATGAAGTCTATAATCAAAACCTTTGTCTTTCATGAAGTTAGAAAGTGCTACATCAGATATAGGCTTTCCAGAACTCTCAGCAAATAAAAAAACATTTTTTTGCTTTTTCAATAACAGCAAGCGCTTCAGCTGTAAGCGGCACATGAAAGTCAGAAACCTTTCCAACAATTCTCTTCATATTTTCTTTTGGGATAATCCATATTGATCTATAAATCTCTTCTGACCGAATATGCCTGATTGGAATAGAACGCCCTCCCCCCGTCAAAATAAGAAGTGTTAAGGCTAGATTTGATACAAGCTCATCATTTTAAGATTGAAAAAACTTAGGCATTTTTTTCCATGGCATTGCTGGATATTTTTGGTATTTTGAATAAACTTTTCTAATAAAGCTTTTGCTTTTAATTGCATATCCACATCTATACCAAGTGCCGCCGCATGTTTTATAGCTATATTCAAGTGGGATAGAGTTTTACTTGCTGTTTCGTTTTTTGTCTTCCAAATGGGAGAAATGCATCCTTTTATATCAATTTGCGTCAGTTCAGTAATTGGCGTATCATCAAATTTAGGAAAAACATGTTACTCAAGAGGTATTAGCCACCTTGCTGCTTTTCCTTCATTTTTCAATTCGTTTTTTTGCTTAAAACGCACTGGAAGCAATTTCTCGTAAAGAAATACCTCCCCTGCCTGACGCAAATTTTCTTTTTGTTTTCGGCGAATTGGGTCAATTCCTTGATCAAAAAGATCACAACAAGCTGAAGTTTTGAACCATACTTCTTTTAAAGGTATATTGCTACAAGAACCTAATCCCATTTCTCGTCGTCTTTTATTGAGGTAAAATCTAAAAAACTATCATCCTTGATCTGGTGTAGTTTTGATAAGCCATAAACCAGCTTTGTCAGCATATTTGCCTTTAGATAGATACAGATAAGACAGACAGTCTATCACGTGTTCTTGTTCTTCGAACCACCTTTTAAAAACCATCCTTTGAATCGCACTTAGAGCACTTTCATCTGGTACAAAGATTATATATAAAAGGCAATTTAATAAATAAATAAAAACAATTAGTTATTAAATAGAACAAAGATAAACCGCGCTATCAGATGATATTGTAGAGAGTTCTAAGGGAAGAAAAAATTGGTGCACAAACGTGCACGCCGCCCGCATCGCTCCATGTGAATTTTCTTTATTTTCTCATTACTTAGATAGTAAAAACTCTCTTTAAATTTACTGTTTGCAACTCTATAACGATATTATAAAATGATAACTGTAATAATATGAAAGACGAATTAATCCTTCTTTGCTAACAAATATTTCAACCACACCTCGTGAACTAAAAATTTTTCATTCTTAACAATTAAGAATCTGAGTAACTCTTCCTTACCTCCTCATTCTCACTCAAAGTCAAAGCTCCCTTTTTTCACCATAAAATAGTATTTGCAATGCATAAAATTAAAAAATAAAGGCCCTATCAAAGAAATAGGACCTCTTAAATTTAAGCTCCTTTATCCTACAAAACTAGAATTTGTAAGCTATTCCTGCGCGAAAATCATTCGTCTTATACTTAACTTCAATCTCGTCTTTAAATTTCTTTTTACCAAAATCTGAGTAACGATATTCCGCACGCACAACAAAATGGTCTGTCATTGCAAAATCAACACCACCACCGAGAGTATAGCCAATCATCGTTTTTGTTACATCCGATGTCCTATTAAATGGCTCACTTCCCGTAATTACTGTCGACAAAATATCTTGAAACTGTCCATAAGCAACACCACCAGCAATATAAGGCATCACATGCCCTGCAGAAAACCCAACACGCACCCGTGTAGCACCTGTCCATTTTTGTTTTAACGTATGATTAAAAGTTAAACTGTCTTTCTCTTCTTTAGCCTCTGCAGCAGAGCGAGAAAAGCCTCTACCCTGTCTCCTGACAAGTTTTGCCCTTTTTCGACTTTTTTTTTCTGTACTTGCATCAGTATCACTACCCGATTCTTTAGTACCCGATCCTTCAGTGTCCGTTCCATCAGTATCAGTCCCACCAGCACTCGATTCATCAGCCTGAAATTTTGTTTTTGTATCCTTTTTTTCCGTTAAAACGATATCCGTATCAATCCCCATAATAAAATTATTACCGAGATCAAAATTAACACCCGCATAAAAACCACCTATAAACCCAGAAAGATCGGGCAGATACTGTTTCTCGATGGGGATCCATGGTTTACTTTTACTCTCCTCATCAGGATGGAGAGGAATATCAACATGAGGCGTTATTGCAGAAATTTTACTTGAAAAGCCCCCAACTTGCCCCCCAAAATAAAAACCTGCCCAAGAAAAAGGTGAAGAAGCAACAACTTCTGAGGCAACATGTACTGGCTCTTCGTGAGCCACCACATCTGCAGCCTGTACTATAGAAGGTGAAATTAACGAAAAAACAGATGCTGTTATAAATTTTGTATTCATAAAATTATACCCCATTGCTAAATTTAAATATAATCAAAAATCACATTTAGAAAAACAAAGTTTTATAAAATCTTATGCCGCAAAATCGCATGTACTCCTTTATAGTTACATTTAAATCTATCACTATACTAATATATCATTACATCAAAATTTAATATTATCAAATAAATTTTAAAATATTATAATAATCAATACTTCAAATAATAAATATTTAATAAAAAAACCTATTATATTTTTAAAAGGAGAAAATATAAAACATTTTGTACCAATAATACTGCAAAAAAAATCACAAAATAGTACATTTTATGCATTTTTTATGAGAAAAAATTCTAAAAATGATGTAATAATTTTTAGAAAATTGATATTCATTAAAAATATTATAAATACCTCAATAATCTTACATCAAAAATGCATAACTGTAGATTCTACATAGTATAAAAAATCACACCTATTTTATACTAAAATCATACCTTTTTTCTACCATTTTCTAAAGGATGAGATTATTAATTACGCACAATATCATTATCCTTCTAAATCTTGTCCCCAAACAAAAATTCTCAATTATTTTATTTAAAAATTGCTCTTCCCCTATTGATTTCTATATTATCATCTGCCTTTATTGCAAAACGGTCTTTATTAGGAAAAGTTATAAAACATCCCTTCATACAAATTGTAATTGTTTGATGAGTATTTAAAGAAATTTTTGAAGGTATACTTCCTTCAACAACAATGAGAGATTGTATCTTTAAATCAGTATTCTTCACTGTTGCAGCAAAAGCTGTTATGGTAAAAATACTTAACAGAATAACTGTAATCAAAACATAAGTATATTTCAGCATTCTAAGATTCCTTCCTCAGCAAAACGCTTATATAGGCTAAATCGAAGAGCGTTGGTTATATGAGAAGGTGAAGTAATATTAGGCACATAAATAGCTAAATTAAAGGAAAAACTCTTACGATCAAATGCCGTAAAACTCACCTGTGGGATAGGATTTTTTAAAACGCCTTCTGTCGAAGAAGCAATCTCTAACAAAATTTCAACAACATGCTCTGGAGTAACCTTAGATGATACAATAACTGGTATATCAATTCGTCCTACTTTATTGCGTCGTGTCCAATTACTAACATTATTATTAATAAGGCTTGAATTGGGAATAATAATCGTCTTACGCTGAATAGTCTCAAGTTCCGTTGCACGCACACTAATACGCTTAACAATACCAGCTACTGATCCAGATTCTATATAGTCTCCTATTTTAAATGGTCTTCCAACTAAAATAATAAGTCCAGAGACAAAGTTTTGGACAATATTCTGTAAACCAAAACCTATACCCAGTGAAAGTCCTCCAGCAATAAGAGCGAAATTTCTAAGATCCAAACCTGCCATTGATAATCCCGTCAAAGCAGATACAACAATGCCTCCATAACTTATCACTGTTTTGATAGAATTACGTATACCAGAATCGAACTCTCCATGAACCAACACCACACTATCTAACCAACCAATAAATCGGCGAATAAGAAACCAGCAAACACAAAAAGAAATCATTCCTGTTACAAGAGAAATCAAAGAAAGAGTAATATTTCCAATCTGAAAACCGGTCACCGATTGCCACAAAACTGCTTTTAAATCAGAATAGGAAAATCCAAACTGTACAGCAATTGGTATTGCACAAAATATAACAACAAATAAATTGAGAAAAACGCTCACAAAAACTCCCAATTGATTCATCGTTTTTTCTTCTAAATGAAACCTCTGCATCAAAAGGTGACCAACCGTTGTTTTCATAAATTGGTCTTTAGTTCCAAGTGCTTGAGCGCTTTGTATTCCTAAATACATGAGAACTAAAAATGCTCCATCAATCATAATTTGCTGCATAATAAAACGCGCAAGACCAACATAACCTAAAAAATTCAACACAAAGAGCAGTAATCCCAAGCCAATAAGAGGAATGCGTATGTAAAATGGACAAAAGTATGGCTCTTTTTTTTCTCCTTGAAAACGCCTACGTCTAAACCGCAAAGGTACAAATGATATTATAAACAGCAATATTGCTACAAGAAAAACAGCAATAAAACTTTTAGCAATTGTCAAAGATAGAGGCGCTGAAATGATTTCATAAATACTATCAAGAACAGCGTCAAATGCCAAAACACCCCCTAAAGAAGTGAGTAAAATCACTAATTGATAAGCAGATGATGGTGCAATACTGAGAAGACGCACATGGGGCATATTCGATGATAAAAGAACAATCGCTAAGCGATTGATTAAAAATACTAAAATAATTTGACAACCTATCATATCAAAAACTGTTGTAAGCTTACCTAGATCTAAGTTAAAACTACGAAACAAAAATAACACAAGATAAACGCAAAGAATACATACAAGTGAAGGTAAGAGAACTGAAATAAAGGCAATCAATAAGCGTTGTAAATAAGATATTTCCTCATTATACTTCGTAAAGTGGCAATACACATGAACAAGAACTTTTTGAGAAAAATACGAAAGACCCAAAGTAATAAAAAGTGGAATTAAAAAGCAAAGAAATAGTTGTAAAAACTTGAAATAAAATATAAAATTCCACCAAGAATCTAACAACAAAAGAAAATCTGATGAAGCCTCTTTTGTTTTTTGGGCGAGATTTTTAACCATCGGAATCGAAAACTCAAGCCTATACGTAAGCGTGCGTTTAAAAAGCTCCCGAGATTGAGAAATAGAAAGTTCAGCTATTCTATTTGCTGCTAAGAAAATTGCTTCAAAACGAAGCACGATACTGTTAATTTTAGCTTTTTGCTCTATCAAGTAAGAATATTCCTTCACTGAGCTTTTCAGTTTTTTCACGTCACGATGGAGCTCCGTTAATTGATCAAGAAGTGTATTAATCTCATTAAGAGGAGGACGCAAAACAAATGCTGCCTCAATAGCACGTTCACTGATATCTTGTGCACGTAACCGCAATTCTTCTAAAGCACGCTCATCTTCTGGCTTTCTGTCAAAATCTCTTTTTAAAGTTTCAGTATTTTCTTCAAGAGTCTCAATAATCAACAGTTGTTGTTGAATAATTTCATCAACTGAATAAGAAGCTATCGTTTGTTCGACAATTGTACTTTGTGCCCCCCGATTCCCCCATGCACCAGAATTAAATACAAAGATAATCCCCAAAAGAAGGAAAAGTATGTGGATGTTTTTTCTACAAAATGAATACATATCTACCTTACAAGCACAAAAAGGATTTTATTCCTCTCTTTTAAATATGGTATAAAGCAGCTATTTTCAACTTTTATAGAATAATCTTATAAAAGCTTTCCCTTATCCTATAATACTGATAATAAGATAAAAGAATAATAAATAATATGAACTCAATAAGATTAACGAAGGCACTCTAGCATGTTTTTTTTGCACCTTTATTGCAAAAAAGAAGATTTTCTTCCTTTGACAACCTGGATTTTTCTATCCAGTTTAGGTGTATTCTTGACGAGTACCTTAGGAACGCGTGCTTACTTAATCAAACAATCACACACCAATAATATCATTAAAACGAATAGATTTGATTTACAAAATAAGTGTGATCAGTTGAATGCTACCACAACTGAAAACAAAAAACTTGTAACACCCCATGCAGAATCTATTTTTATGAGAACCGTTCAAAGAATCCTAACATTGGATTTCTTTTTAATAAAGATTCCAGCTGTTGACACACGATTTCGTAACGTTAAAACGCAATATTTCTCAAATAAACGCGCTCCTCCCAATGAACATACTTAATTCTCTTCCTTGAATTATAAAAACGATCATCTTATTTTACTTGTGCTTTTAACTTTGAATAACTGTTAGATTGCCTATTAGCGGAATATATCATGCGTACACCTGGTTGGTTAACTACCCTTTATTGTTTTATTCTTTTAAGCAGCATTTATGTTGCCTTACCCAATTTATTTTCACAAGAACAAGTTAAAAACTCGAAATTCTTACCCGACACCCGCGTAGCACTTGGTCTTGACCTTCAAGGAGGCTCTTCTCTCCTGCTCGAGGTTGATAGCAAAACGTTAAAACGCGATCAGTTACATATAGTTTTAAGCAATGTGCGCAATGTATTGCGTGAAAAACAAATCCGCACCTCAAGTGTGCGTATCGTTGAAGATAGCGTTATTGCCCTTATTTCTGACCCATCGCAAACTGAAAAAGCACTCTCTGCTTTGAAAACATTAATAACCCCCATACACAGTAGCTTTGGCACAACAGAACATAACATCACGATCAGTGCTCAAAATGAAACTCTCCGCGTCACATTAACGGAAGCTGGTATAAAAGACCGTGTAAGCAATGCTATTGAACAAAGCTTAGAAATCATCCGTCGTCGTATAGATCAAGTTGGTGTTTCAGAACCAGCCATCCAAAAGGTTGGAAATGATCGTATTATGGTCCAATTGCCTGGCCTACAAGATCCAAAACAACTGCGTGATCTTTTAGGAACAACCGCTAAGATGAGTTTTCATCTTGTTCCTTCTAATGTGGATCCCAATAATCCCCCTATAGGTGTTTCTATTCTCCCTGGATACACTGATGCAACACAACATTATGCAATTTATGATCAAATTGCTTTAGATGGAAATGTCCTGAAAGATGCCCGTGCAGGTTTTGACCCCCAAATACCAGGACGTTCCATTATTTCATTTACTCTAGATTCCGCTGGCGCAAAAATATTTGCCGATATAACACGACAAAATATTAACCGTCCTTTTGCCATTGTTCTGGATAATAAGGTTTTAACCGCTCCGACCATCAATAGTGTCATTCCCAATGGACAAGGTCAAATTACAGGAAACTTTGACCCCAAAGAAGCCTCAACTCTGGCTGCTCTGCTTCGTGCTGGTTCCCTCCCCGCACCACTCACGGTCATTGAAGAGAGAACCGTAGGCCCAAATCTTGGTGCTGATGCCATCCAAATGGGACTTTACACCGGCATAATTGGCTTTATTCTTGTTGCAATTTTTATTTTTCTTCTCTACCGTATTTGGGGATTAATTGCCAATATAGCACTAGCTCTGCACACGATTTTAACATTTGCTGCACTGAGTCTTTTGGGAGCTACGCTTACGCTGCCTGGTATTGCTGGTATTATTTTAGGCATCGGTATTGCTGTTGATGCTAATATCCTTATCAATGAACGTATCCGTGAAGAAAGTCGAAAAGGTGTGGGTGCTTTTGCAGCCCTAGATCGTGGATTTAAACACGCTTTTGCAACCATTGTTGATGCAAATGTTACGGCAATTATAGCGACTGTCTTACTATTTTGGTTCGGCACCGGTCCCGTTCGTGGTTTTGCCGTAACAATGTTGCTTGGTATTATCATCTCCATGTTTACAAATATCACCATTGTACGCATCATCATGATTTGGATCGTTCGTAAATGGAAAATTAAAAAGTTGCATATTCACTCTGCTTTCAACATCATGCCACAAAACACAACTTTCCACTTTATGAAAGCACGCTTCATTGGTATTGGCGTCTCAATTGTTTTATCAATGGCTTCAGTTTTTCTCTTTTTTAAGCCTGGATTGAATTTTGGTATTGATTTCATTGGCGGAAGCCAAATGAGTATTACCACGAAAGCACCAGCAGATCTAGCAACTCTGCGTTCCAAGCTTTCTACTCTTAATGTTGGTGAAGTTTCCTTGCAAAATATTGATAACGAAAACACCGTATTAATTCGCATGCAGAAACAAAGCGGTAGCGAAGCACAACAAACCATCGCCATTGATAAGGTTAAAACAGCTGTACAAAATATCTATCCCGATACCACATTCGATCAAATAGAAGTTGTGGGTCCCAAAATTTCAGGCGAGCTTGCCACAGCTGCTTTTACTGCTGTTATTCTTGCGGCTATTGCCATGTCTCTCTATATATGGTTACGCTTCGAGTGGTTCTTTGCCGTTGGAGCAATTATCACTCTCATTCTAGACACCACAAAAATGATTGGCTTTTTTGCTTTATTTCAATTTGATTTTAATTTAACGGCTATCGCTGCGCTCTTAACAATTGTTGGATATTCTATAAATGATAAAGTTGTCGTCTATGATAGGATGCGCGAAAATATGCGTCTTTATAAAAAAATGCCGTTGCGCGAGCTGATTGATCTGTCAATTAATCAGGTTCTTGTACGTTGTTTTTTTACATCAGCTACAACAATTCTTGCGATGCTCCCCATGGCGATATGGGGTGGAAGTGCTGTTCATAATTTTGCATTACCCATGGTCTTTGGGATTATTATTGCAACATCATCCTCTATCTTTATTGCTGCTCCTATTTTACTCCTGCTAGGAAATTGGTGGCGTGAGCGAAATAATCGTGCAAATATCAAAGTGAAATAAAAATGCCCTTTAATGCGTATGGTACATCTCGCCTCTCTTCTCATAGAAATATAGTCGTTTTCATTCATTCGCTTTTTGATCAAGAATAGTAAATAATCCATGCTCCACGACACACCACTTATCACAACTATTGTTGCAGGCTTATGTTTAGCATTTCTCTTGGGAATGATTGCGAGCCGTTTACGTATTTCACCACTTGTAGGCTATTTATTAGCTGGTGTTATTGTGGGACCCAATACAGGCGGATTTAAAATAGATTCCGTCATCATTAATCAACTTGCTGAAATTGGTATTATTTTGCTGATGTTTGGTGTTGGGCTCCACTTTTCATTAAAAGACCTTTTATCTGTCAAAGCTATTGCTGTCCCTGCTGCTATTGCACAAATGGCATTTTCTACTTTTCTAGGTTTGTGCCTTGGTCTGATTATGGGATGGGGCTTCAGTGGTAGTTTGATCTTCGGTCTTGCTTTATCCATAGCAAGTACTGTTATCCTGCTACGTGCTTTGCAAGAGCGTCATCTTATTGAAACAGAAAAAGGACGCATTGCCGTTGGATGGTTGATTATTGAGGATTTAGCAATGGTCCTTATACTTGTCCTCATCCCTTCCTTGGCAAGTGCTCTCAGCAATACCAAAAAAGAAGCGTTGGATCCTCTTGTTCAATGGTTGGATTTAAGTATTTGGGGTATTTTTGGTCTCACCATCCTGAAAGTAATTGTATTTATTGCACTTATGCTCGTCATTGGGCGACGCGTTATCCCATGGCTTTTAAAAATGAGCGCACAATCGGGATCACGTGAATTATTTCGTCTTAGCGTCTTTGCTATTGCATTAGGAGTAGCTTTCGGAGCTGCTCATTTATTTGGTGTTTCCCTTTCTCTTGGTGCTTTTTTTGCTGGTATGGTCATGAGCGAATCAGAATTAAGCCACCGTGCCGCGGAAGAATCTTTACCACTGCGCGATGCTTTTTCTGTTCTCTTTTTTGTTTCTGTAGGCATGTTATTTGACCCCGAGAAACTCTTAACTCATTTTTTCCCTCTCTTAGCAACCTTATTCATTATCGTAATCGGAAAATCTGCTGTTGCCTTTTTCATCGTTAAGGCTTTTCGCTATTCTAATGCAACAGCTTTGACTATTTCTGCAAGCCTTGCCCAAATCGGAGAATTTTCCTTTATCCTCGCTGGTTTAAGTTTAAGCTTAGGACTTTTAAACAATGACGCTCATGATTTAATTCTTGGAGGAGCAATTTTTTCTATTTTGCTTAATCCTCTTGTTTTCATTGCCTGTAATAAAATTAAAAAACGTTTAGAAAAAAATTCTGCATCTTCACAAAATACCCAAACAATTATTGATATTGATCCACAAGATCCTGACCAAGATTTTTTACCGATGACCTTAAAAAATAACCATATCGTAATTATTGGCTATGGTCGTATCGGTAAGTGTGTTGCATTATCTTTAATAAATAGAGGTGAACCTATAGTGATCGTAGAAGAATCAAAACGCCTCTCTGATAAAGCGATTGCAGATGGCTTTGAGGCTATTTGCGGCAATATCATTCAACAAGAAATAATGAACGCAGCAAATATAAATAATGCACATAAAGTTGTTATTACAATGCGAAGTACCATTGAAGTAGGAGAATGTATCGTGAATATCCGTGATATGAAGAAAGATGTCCAAATAATCACACATGCATTATCCGACACAGAAACAACATATCTCATTGATTTAGGTGCTGATGTTGTAGTAACAGATGATGAAGAAATTGCCAATGGCATTATAGAGTATATAACAGAACGAAGATCTGTAAGGAATATGCTCAATCATGAAAATTTACAGAAAACATAAAATGGATACAGAATCGTGAAAATAAAGCAATTTATATGGCCATTGATTGGTATCTTAGCAATGCTGGTATCTATTCGAATTCTTTACATGAAGCTCTCTGCCATTTCATTTGGGGATGTATTGGAGCGCTTGAGCAATTTAAATGCACAGCACTGGTTATTAGCCTGTTTATGTTCTCTCCTAGCTTATGCTGCTCTTGCTGGATATGATCGAATTGCCTTGCAACATCTAGGCCATAAAATTTCTTGGATTTTTATCGCTATATGTTCATTTACAACCTATGCTCTTTCACACAATATCGGTGCTTCAGTTTTTTCTGGTGCCGTTGTACGCTATCGCGCCTATAAAATGAAAGGGTTAAACGGAACAGAAATCGCAATATTAGTAGGTTTTTGCTCTTTTACTTTTGTAATCGGTACAATCTTACTTTTGGGAATCGTTTTGGTGCTGCAACCCGAAATTATCACCCTCATTCATAAAGAACTTCCTGAATGGCTAGGAACAGCAGCTGGAGCAATTTTACTCAGCTGTATAGCACTTTATACGTTTGGCAGCTGGCTTCAGTTAAAACCCTTACGCTTGGGTAAGAAAATTCAACTTTCCTATCCACGGCTGAAAATTGTTATTCAACAGCTTCTCATTAGCCCTCTAGAACTTTTAGGAGCAGCAGGAATTATATATGCTGTTCTCCCACACAACGCAGATATTCATTTTATCTCTGTTCTTGGTGTTTTCCTAGCATCTTTTACGATAACTCTTCTCTCTAATGCTCCAGCAGGAGGAGTAGGAGTTCTTGAAGCTCTCTTCATCACAGGCATGCCCAATATAAATCCAACCGATGTTATTGCAGCACTTATTGTCTTTAGAATGTTTTATTTGATTATACCGCTCATCATTTCATTATTTGTGGTCGCCATTTTTGAAGCGCAACAATATTGGAAAAGAGCCCCCAAAACACCACCTGAATAAATAAAAGGTTATCAATTACTTCTTTTTGTGTGCCTATATAAGAACAGGACACCATCGTGTTACCAATTTACATATTTTTTTTAAGAAAACTCTCTCAGTGCTCTTCCCCATTACACAACAATACCCGTGAATGGTATAATAATAAAGTCATTGTTGCAACATCATCTTTATACTTAATAAAAGAGTAAGCCTGCACCATTATACTATTTTCCCAATGTTGTGATAATTTTTGGCGCCTAAGAACGTTAATAAGAATCATTTTTATGCTTTTCTTCAATAGTCTTTATCCGCACGTTAATCCCATTTATAATGCAAAAATAATAATTTTAATTGATTCATTATAAGAGGGATTGAAACAAAAGAAGTTTATGATAGTAAAGTTTAAAAAAAGAATAATTAATCATTATAAATCAATATATTATAATGATTCTGAGCGGCTTTCTTAATATTTATATTTTTAGAGGTTAAGCTAACGGAAAGACAGCATAGCATAACTTCATAGTTTAATATTTTTAAACTTGAAGCCTCATTAAAGCCTATTGTCTTTCGTTTAACAGGTACTAGTTTTAAACAATTAAACTGATCTAATTTTATTCCTGTTATGTCCGCTAAATACTTTATTTTATCTTGATTTACCCTCTTGGAATACTGATGATTATTACAGAAGTTTTTTGTTTAAGCGGGAGAGTTATCAAAAAATATCCACGCTGCTAATACAACTAAAGTGCAAAGTTTCTTCTGTCTTTAAACAATATGCTAAAAATCCAAAAAAAATTTAATCAATTTATATTAAAAGAAGTGAAAACTGTTGATTTTTATACCCCTTTAAATAAGATAATTGTCGGTAAGAAGCTTCTCCTTACCAATTGCGACTTTAAAAAAAGAAACAATACGCATTAAAAGATCTTTAAATGTCCTTTGGAAGTTTTTTGTGTCCCCTAAAAAGTACAAAAACCGATGACTAAGCTATATCAACAATCTTCACTTTTAAACAAACAGATATGGGGAAATCCTACTGCCCAATTTTATTTAGAAACTCGTATCTTAAAAAAAATTTACGCAATCAATGAGTTATTTACGGTATAAAATAGAATGGTGGGTGATGAGGGGATCGAACCCACGACCCGCTGATTAAGAGTCAGCTGCTCTACCGACTGAGCTAATCACCCATAAGCTTCTCAAAAGACGAGAATGAGCGTTTCTATAACGCTCCTAAGGATGGATGTCCAGATATTTTGTTGTTTGTTATATAAACTCATTGTCTGTAAGGTTAAAAATATGATATTCACCACTTGATCTTATATAAAAATAAACCCATTATAAGAAGCTTTATAAATAAATGTTCTGATTGTTACACAGAACCTATAGTTAGAGGATTATCGAGCATAATGCCCGAGCAAAATTTAGAGGGACCTTCTTGTGGTTGTAAGCGGGATGGGGCATCATTTTGTTTTATCAGCAATCACATGCATTCAAGCAATATTGTGTTGTTTTTTTCTTTGAATATAAGTTTTCTTACATACAATGTTCATGATCCAATATACGAATAAAAGCCTATGAATTTTTTTTGTCAATCGCGCGCTTTTAAGCTTATAAAAGGTAAGGAATGATGGAATGGATCACTGATCCCCATGCGTGGTTTGGTTTGATCACGCTGGTTTTTCTCGAAATTGTTTTAGGAATAGATAACCTTATCTTTATTGCAATTTTAGCTGAAAAATTGCCACTGCATTTGCGTGACCGCGCACGCTTTATAGGTCTTACTTTAGCATTAATTATGCGGCTTTTCCTTCTTACAGTTATTGGATGGGTTATGAGACTCGATAGGGTCATTCTTTCACTTTCATCTTTTGTATTTAGTTGGCATAGCTTTATTTTAATCGGTGGTGGAGCCTTTTTGCTAGCAAAGGGAACGCTAGAATTACATGAAAGGTTAGAAGGGGTATCACATGAAAGAAAAACAGGCCTTGGTTATGCTGTTTTTTGGCAAGTAATCGTCCAAGTCGTGGTGCTGGATGCCGTTTTTTCACTAGACAGTATTATTACCGCAACAGGTATGATTGCAAAAGAGCAGGCAGCAGTTATGTATATCGCAGTCATAGCTGCTATGGGAGTAATGATGTGCGGATCTGGTGCTCTTATGCGTTTTATTAATCGTCATCCCACTATTGTAATCCTTTGTCTTGGTTTTTTGATGATGATTGGTTTTACTCTCATTGTTGAAGGGTTTGGTTTTCATATTCCAAAAGGGTATTTGTATGCTGCTATTGGTTTTTCTGTTCTCATCGAAGTTTTTAATCAAATTGGACGTCGTAACCGTGAAAAAATGATTAAAACGAATGATCTACGCAGTAGAACAGCTGATGCTGTTTTGAGGCTCTTAGGAGGAGGAAGCAAAGATAGTCACCTTGCTGAGACTGTAGATGTTATTGCTGAACAGGCCGCAGCATCTGAGTTGTTTAGACCAGAAGAAAAGGAGATGATTCGTGGTGTTCTCGATTTAGCTGATCGCCCTGTTCGCTCTATCATGTCGCCGCGTAATGAAATTGAATGGTTAGATTTAAATGCTGATGAAAATGAAATGCGTGAAGAATTACAAAAGGTTAAACATAGCCGCTTAATTCTTGCGCGTGAAAAAGTGGATGAATTTGTTGGCGTTGCGTTGACAAAAGATCTTCTTTTGAATTTGGCTGAGGGGAAAAAGATTAATTGGAAAAAAGCTATGCGAGAACCCCTCGTTGTTCATGAAAACACAAGTGTTTTACGATTGATGGAGCAATTACGTCATTCTTCGATTCAGCTTGCAATTATTGTTGATGAGCATGGATCTTTTGAAGGAATTGCAACACCAACCGATATTCTTGAAGCTATTGCAGGAGACTTTCCTGATGACGATGAAGAACTCATGATCGCAGAACAACTTGAAAATGGCAGTCTTCTTGTTGAGGGATATGCTGATATCCGCCGTTTAAGTGGTTATCTTGGGCGTAACCTTGTGGATGAAGCAGATCGTTATACGACTCTGGCAGGCTTTATGCTTTGGCAGTTTGGTCATTTACCAAATGAGGGAGAAAGCTTTGAAACTGATGGTTTACACTTTAAAGTGATTGAAATGGAACGCCGAAACATATCTAAAATCCTTATTTCTCCACTTGTATCACCAGAAAAAAACTAATTCTTTTTATCAGCAAAATAAATAAAAAGATTTTTTTATGATTAAAAATTGAAAAGAATAAGCAGTTGATAACTCAATTGCATTTCATTATTTTTATATTTTTTTAAGCGTAAAATAATGACATACAAAAGTTATATATCAATGAACTTTCCATTATAAAAAATTTTCATTGATGATTGACGAAAAGCTGGAAGAGAGAAAATGGTGCAAAATTATTTGTCAATGGTCATTAATCTCAAAACAATGAATATATACAACATATTGATTTATAATAATTATTTATTACAATATTACCTTTATATCAAGAAAGCCTCTTTCAAACATCAGATTTCCGCCAATGGATAAAACTCCACCATTGTTGAGTTCACTCAACTGATGATGGCATCTTTAAACCAGACTCTGGCTCCTATAATCTTTTTAGATCTTCTTGATATTTCTTAAGGAGCTATTCCTTATCTTTTGTTTCGATAAATTTAGCTATTTTTTTCCTTCCAAGAATGAGACTCAACCTCTCTGGAAAGGCCCTTATTAAGAACTTTGTTTTTCTTCTAGATAGCTCATATTTTTGCTACTTTTTAATTAAAGCGTAGCTGAGCTGCTTAGATTTCACCACTTCTTTGACTAAAGCCAATGCACGTTCAGATGAATCTGTTGGGTATTTTCATCAAAGCCTAAATGATCCTCTGCACTGAAACTTTGATAATAAGATTGTAAGGTTGCAACATCACCCAATAAAGACAGTGCACCAATATGAAGTAAGCTATAATCTGCATCATATACCTTGATAACCTTTATGTGCCTCCAACTTCACTCTATCGCCAAGGTGGTGCTCCATATCTGGAATAAAAGCATTTATGAAGATCAATTTTTTCTATCGCCTATTTCAAGACATAATCAAGCTTAATTCCAACCAATCTGCATTATATTTCTTCTTCACAAACTCTCCACCCCTTTTTATCAAAATCAAGCTGTAGATCTTGTAAGTGCTGAGAATTGATAGGGATCAATTACCACGCAGGCAGCAGCTAAAATACCAGTCGTAATCGAAACTCCAAAATCAAATTGCGGATAACCTTTGATAATTGCGTCATTATAAAGAATTTGTACTTCACAATCTGGTAGTTTGTAACGTGCTGAATAATTATCTACCTCTTTAATTTTTTCAACAGACCAATCAAGATTTTTGAAGAACACTTTTGTACTCTCCATGATGAAAAAATTCTTTGCTCTACCTCAAAAGAGGTTGTATCCATATCAAAAGTCAAAAGCGAAGCAGATTTTTGCAAACAAAAGTGATAACGCCGTGTAAGAGAAGAATCTTATCAATAAGGTCTTTGGTGATTTCTTTTGCGACGTCTAAACGAGATGGAATCTTATTCATAAAAAAACACAATAAAGTCAATAGGTTTTGTGCAATTATTTTATATAAATCCCATTTAAAATCTACACTTTTATACGTGATTTAATTGACCATTTTTTATAAACAATTACCATGTATGAATAGACCACAAAAAGCAAATCATGATGCAAATGTTATAACGCATGTAAACATTCAAATGAAGTGAAAAGCAGCTATCATTCATAACAGTTCATAAATTTTATGATACGTTTTTATCACACACAAATCGTATTGTTAAAAACGTAATCGTTTGAAATTATCGATAAACATAAATTGCATACGTTTAAAGAATGGTATGGGGTTTACTCTTTTTTTGAGCTAAACCTTAAAAAAATAATCATTTGAAACTATCATAAGATAGGTTTTAATTCATTAAGGGCACATAAAAGGATTTAAAGACAAGTCAATTTTAAAGCACCACTTACTAAAAAGTTAGTAAATGATAGGCAGACATTATGGAGATACTATCATCACAACAAGTCTTGCATTGCCATATACATTACCTCTAATCACGATATAATCAGGAGATCTTGACATTGCCATAAACAGAGCCGTAGACCTTAGTATGACACCCCACACTAGCATTGCCCTAAACCTTGCCTAAACAACCGCATGATCATAAACCGCGGCATTGCTATAAATACGTACACTACCGGATAATTTTTCATTCCCATAAACCCACGCATAATGATAAACTCAACCGTTATAAAAAAGATGAGCATTGTCATAAACATGAGCACCAAAATACACATAGGTTTTATCACATATAAGGGTATTGCCATAGACATAGCCCCCAATGGCAGTATTGCCATAGCCCCTTGTATTTTCATAAACACGACTAGATTTTACAACACGGCATTATCAGCAACCCAGTAATTGCCATCATGAGAGAGGTTGCTTTCAATTTCAATAAAAGCATCTAGACCGCCTTTCTTACATCACCAAAATCTCTTAAAGTACGAATGCGATATAATGCCAGTCACGAAATCCATTTGATTGATCTATTCATATTTTGGATGGTTTTTTCTGATTAACAGGAGCGGTTTCATTTGCAATGAAAGAAATAACGGAGGTGTTTTTTGATATAGTTGTTATAATTAAACCTATATGTTTTTAAAAATTTTGAACAGACATTAAGCTAACTCCAAACCAAATGTTTGTTGAATCAAGTGCTCTGTTCAAACTAATAATAACATATTCATTACCTAGTAGTAGAATATCAACTCCTACACCTGCATAAAGCGAAGCAATAATCCGCCCATATGGCTATGCTGTATGACTATAATAGAACCAAAAATCATCATTGCTGCACTCGCAACACCAGCAGCAAAACGGATCAAAAGGACTAAGTGTTAATGCTATGAAAATAATAAGTGCACTCATTACTATAGCTGCATAAGATAGCATACGAGGAGCAAGAAATATATTCCAAATTCTGCCAAACGTAAAGAACATACTCCCAACTAAATAACCATCATAATTAGCGCTTGGTATATAAGAACGTTGATTAAAGGTAAACAATCCCTCATCCAACATAACTGGCAATATTGGTGTATAGAGAAATCACCAAATACCCATAGCAAAACCATACCGAATACAGCATTTTGAAACAATTCAAATCTTGAAGGTTGTTTTTCCTCCTTATTGTTCCTTTAACTGGTGATATTTCTCATCCGCGTTCCATCTCACCATAACAGCCTTTAGCTCCAAAAATAGAATAAAAGAAAATTTAGCTATCTATTTTAATGCTCAAAACAATATATTTAGCGATCTACTATCAACATTGCCAGATCAGTTGTACAATAACATATTGAATTAATATGTATTTTTATGTTATAAATGTTTATAGTTAAATTGAAAGCATATTTAGATAATCTTGTTTTTTATCTCGATATTCAAAATGACTAACCGAAGAATTATATACGCAGCCGTAAATTTTGCTTCTCTTAAAATCATTTGCTTATTCGCTAAAAAACTTAATAAACAACTCAAATAACCATTTTCATAAAAGAGGAAATTGGCTTCTTTTTAGGTAATATTGTTATTTAGGATAATATGAAGTTGAAAAATTTGGTGCACCCGACAGAATTCGAATCTGTGACCTCTGCCTTCGGAGGGCAGCGCTCTATCCAGCTGAGCTACGGGTGCTTCACACTGATTATTAAAATCAGTTATGGTCTTTTAACTAATCATACTCTTAGCTTCAATGCTAAATTATCATTCTAATAAAAAAATTACTTGTTTGTGATTTATCTAACGACGCACTCCTTTTACTTTTTAATGATACTTTACCTTGAAATAACTTCTCTTTATTCAATGCTCTTTTTATTATAAAAAGAGCTTTTATTACAACTTCAAAACTCTCATAAATAAGTTACAACATAAATTATAAGTATCAGGATAATTTTTAAATGGCTACATTACCAAGTCGCTTTCATTTTATTTCCGCAGAAACTGAGGAGGCTATCAAAGCTACCCATAAATTAATTTCCGTTTATGGTCATTCTTCTCTGGAAGAAACTGATATTGTTGTTGCAATCGGTGGTGATGGGACAATGTTACAAACCGTACGAGACGTCATGAACACAGGCAAACCTATTTATGGCATGAATCAAGGTTCTGTAGGATTTCTTATGAATGAATTTCATGAAAAAAAATTGCCCAATCGTATTGCTGCCGCACATAAAAAAGAAATCCATCCCCTGCGCATGATTGCAAAATCTGAATGTCAAGATTCTATCGAGGCGCTTGCAATTAATGAAGTATCCCTCTTTCGGCAATCTTATCAAGCCGCAAAAATTCGCATCACCATTGATAACAACGTACGCATGGAACAATTAAGTTGTGATGGTGTCCTCGTCGCTACACCAGCTGGATCAACCGCCTATAATTTATCAGCACAAGGACCTATCTTACCTCTTATGGCTCCCCTTATGGCCCTCACTCCTGTTAGCCCTTTTCGCCCTCGGCGTTGGCATGGAGCTTTGCTTCCCAATACAGTAACAGTGCGCTTTGATATGCTTGAACCTGACAAACGCCCTGTAAATGCTGCTGCAGATAATATTGAAGTTAAATCTGTCCATTCAGTTACTATTTCAATGGCAACAGAAGTAACAGCTTCAATCCTTTTTGACTCAAATCATTCATGGGATGAGCGCATTTTATCAGAACAATTTCGCTATTAATGATTGTATTATGCGTTTTATGTGTATATGATTGTTATAGTTAATTTTTTTGTAAAAACATCTTAACACTTTTAAAGAGTGTAGAATATTGGTTATAATTATCATTTAGATAACGCAGTTAAAATCACAGAGCAGTTGATAAAAAAATGATACCATCTTTAAACAGTTTTGATGATTTAGGTCTTTCCGCAAAGGTTATTAATGCGGTGAAATCAGCGGGGTATACAGCTCCAACACCTATTCAAAGCGAAACAATTCCGCATGTCCTTCAAAGAAAAGACGTTTTAGGAATCGCCCAAACGGGAACAGGTAAAACTGCCTCTTTCGTATTGCCTATGCTCACTCTCCTTGAAAAAGGTCGTGCAAGAGCACGAATGCCCCGTACGCTCATCTTAGAACCAACAAGAGAAATTGCAGCTCAAGTTGAAGAAAATTTCGATAAATACGGAATAAATCATCGTTTAAATGTTGCTCTTTTGATTGGTGGAGTTTCTTTTGAACTCCAAGATCGCAAACTTGAACGGGGAGCTGATGTTCTTATAGCAACACCAGGGCGCCTTCTTGATCATTGCGAGCGCGGTAAACTGCTCCTGATGGGCGTTGAAATCCTTGTGATTGATGAAGCTGATCGCATGTTGGATATGGGCTTTATTCCTGATATTGAACGCATCTGTAAGCTAACTCCTTTTACGCGTCAAACTTTGTTCTTTTCTGCAACAATGGCGCCAGAAATTACAAAACTAACGAAACAATTTTTACATTCTCCTGTATCTGTTGAAGTTACAAAAGCATCCTCAACTGCAACCACAATTACACAGCGGCTTGTCAAATCTGGAAATAAATCATGGGATAAAAGAGCGGTTTTACGAGAGCTTATCCAAAATGAAGGTGCAGAGCTTCAAAATGCAATCATTTTCTGTAATCGAAAGAGAGATATCTCTGAACTTTTTAGATCGCTCATCAAACATAACTTTAATGTAGGGGCACTTCATGGAGATATGGACCAATATTCGCGCATGAACACCCTAGCTGATTTTAAAAATAATAAACTTACACTTCTTGTTGCTTCTGATGTTGCTGCCCGTGGACTCGATATTCCAGCTGTAAGTCATGTATTTAACTATGATGTTCCTACACATGCTGAAGACTATATCCATCGAATTGGTCGTACAGGGCGTGCAAATCGCAGCGGAAAAGCTTTTACAATTGTCACAAAAGCTGATCAAAAATATATCAATGCCATCGAAGAAATGAGTAATGAAAAAATTGAATGGCTCAATGGAGATCTCTCAACTTTAATAGCTGATGATCAAACAGAAGATATTGTTGTAAAGAAAAAATCTTCAAAACCATCAAAGAAAACTGCTCCAAAAGAGCCTGTTGTTCACACTAAAAAATCTGTAGAAGAGAATAAAATAGAATATATCAAAAATGCAAATAATAAGGAGAAGCCATCTGAGCAACAACGCTCACGAAAAAATAAGAATTACACACCCATTGGATTTGGTGATGATATTCCTGCTTTCATGCTTATAAAAACGTGTAAATAAACCCGTTCTTTACTCTCTTTAAGAGTGAAATGAACGAAATACTTTAAAAAAATCCGCTCTTATTTCCTAGAGAGCCTTTCCGTTACCTTTTCACGCCCTAAAAGCTGCAAAATTTTTCCCATTTCAGGTCCATGATCCATGCCCGTAAGTGCCTGACGTAATGGCATAAATAAAGCTTTTCCTTTTCGACCTGTTTTTTCTTTTAATGCTGTTGTCCAAATTTTCCAACTTTCCTCATTCAAAGCACCTTCAGGTAAGAAATCGAGTGATTGGTGCACAAAAGCACGATCCTCTAGTGCTACTGTATCAAAATTCTGTTCATCATGAATGATTTTCCACCAAAAAACAGCATCATTGACTTTATTAATATTGCTTCTTATCGCGTTCCAGAAATATTCCGCCTTATCTCCCTCAATAGAAAGTTTTTTAAGGCGCATTTTTACTTCCTCATAGGTTAACTCATGGACAAGATGACTATTTAAAGCAAGAAGATCAGCAATATCAAATTTTGCAACGGATCTTGACGTATCTTGGAGATTAAAATGCTCTAAAAGCGCAGCTTGATTGGGATAGGGATGCACATTTTGCGATGTCCCAATCAAAACGGCAAGGCATTGAACAGCTATAGATTCAAATCCTTCTTCCCGTAGAGAACGAATAGAAAGATCATTATTACGTTTTGAAAATCCTTTTCCTAAAACTGTCGCCAATAAATTGGTATGAGCAAAAACCGGTAATTCTGCATTAAGAGCTTTAAAAAGAGCAATTTGAGCGCCTGTATTTGTAATATGATCATCCCCACGAATAATATGCGTAATAGCCATATCTACATCATCAACAATAGACGGCAATGTATAAAGATAGGTTCCATCTTCACGAATAAGAACAGGATCTGAAAGAGAAGCTAAATCAATCGTCTGCTTTCCCTTTATTGCATCATTCCAGCAAACTTCTGTTCGCTTTGTGTGTAAAGGATCACTTTCAAAATTAGGAAGAAGAAAACGCCAATGGGGTTTACGACCTTGTGATTCAAAGTTTTTTCTCTCTTCTGTTGTCAACTTCAATGCTGCACGGTCATAAACAGGAGGCAATTTGCGTGAAAGCTGGATTTTACGACGCCGCTCTAATTCCTCTGTTGTCTCATAACAAGGATAAAGAAGACCACGTTGTTTGAGAATTTCTGCCACTTCATCATATCGATTAAATCGCTTGGATTGGTAATAAATTGCATCTGGTTGAATACCAAGCCATTCAAGGTCAACAGCAATAGCATCGATATATTCTTGTTTAGAACGTTCAATATCTGTATCATCATAGCGTAAAATAAATTCTCCCTTATACGCTTGCGCATAAAGCCAGTTGAAAAGCGCAATACGGATATTGCCAATATGAATATAACCTGTTGGAGAGGGAGCAAAACGAACTTTAACCATAAAATAATACTCAATTTTTATCGCGAAAATGATTGACTATGGGATAGCGACGATCGCGTCCGAAATTTTTGTAACTGATTTTTACACCAGGCGCAGATTGACGCCTTTTATATTCGGCACCATAAAGAAGCTGTTCAACTTTCGCAACAGTTTCTCGTGAATGTCCACGTTTAACAATATCACAAATACTCATGTCATTTTCTACAAGAGATTGTAATATATCATCTAAAATAGGATAAGGCGGAAGAGAATCTCCATCTTTTTGATTTTCTCGCAACTCTGCAGAAGGCGCTTTTTCTATAATATTGGATGGAATGACAATCCCTTCTGGTCCTCTTAAATTGTGCAAGTGATTTTTATTGCGCCACTCAGCTAATGCATAAACCTGCATTTTATAAATATCTTTTATAGGATTAAACCCGCCATTCATATCCCCATACAGTGTTGCATATCCCACAGCCATTTCTGACTTATTGCCTGTCGTTACCACCATTGAACCGAATTTATTTGAAAGCGCCATTAAAACTGTACCGCGTATACGACTTTGAAGATTTTCTTCTGTTATATCAGGGGGTAACCCTGAAAAAACAGGTGCCATTGTTTCAAGAAAAGCTTCAACAGCTTGCTCAATCGGTATGATTTCATAACGACATCCCAAAAGATCAGCGCATTCTTTAGCATCTTTTAATGATTCTTGCGAAGTATAATGATAGGGCATCATAATGGTGCGAACCCTCTCAGCACCAAGAGCATCCACCGCCATTGCCGTACACAGGGCTGAATCAATTCCTCCTGAAAGACCAAGAATAACATCCTTAAAGCCGTTTTTATTAACGTAATCTTTCAACCCCAAAACACAAGCTTGATAATCAGCCGCTAATCCATTGAGAAGACTTTCATTAGGACCTGAAATACAGTGCCATCCCGTCGTTGTTTTTTGCCAATGGCTTAAAGCAATATGGCTATCAAAGTGTTTCATTTGAAATATCTTTTTGCCTTGTCCATTCAAGGCAAAAGACCCACCATCAAAAACGAGCTCATCTTGACCACCTACTTGATTAGCGTAGATAATTGGCACTCCAGATCGTAGAGCTTGCGTATGAATAACATCTATACGTTTTAAAGTTTTATTACGATAGTAGGGAGATCCGTTAAGGACAAGAATAATTTCCGCTCCTTTATCTTTAAGCTCTGTACTCAGAGAGGAATCATTCCAAAGATCCTCACAAATGACTATTCCTAATTTGATTCCATGATAGACAATAGGCTGAGGACGTGGACCTGAAGAAAATAAACGCTTTTCATCAAATTCAGCATAATTAGGTAAATCAAACTTCAAACTTTCGGCAATGACTCTCCCTTCATCAAGAACCATGACAGCGTTGTAAATATTACCATTGCGCCTTAATGGAAGACCAATGACAATTCCTGGTCCGCCTACGGTTATCTTTGCTAATTTTTCAACAGTCTCTTCACATGTTTTTGTAAAAGCAGGTTTTAGAACAAGATCTTCCGGCGGATAAGCGCTTATAAAAAGTTCCGTGAATAAAACAAGATCAGCCCCCTCTTCTTTGGCCTTTTGATGCGCCATGACAGCTAAAGAAAAATTCCCCTCAATATCACCGACAATAGGATTCAATTGGGCAATTGATACCCGAAAATCATTTTTCATAAGCCTTTGTATCATTTCATCAGTTTAGCAACCACAACTTTATTCTTCATCATCGGAAATATCACTTTTTTAAAAATTCTCTTCTGCCATAATGACCTAAAAAAATATTAAGTAAATTTTTGCCTACCCCTCAGCAGCAATTGCTAACGAGTCAGTCGCACGATTTTTTTTAAGGAGTTCAGCAACAAGAAAAGCCAATTCTAACGCTTGATCTGCATTTAGCCGAGGATCACATTGCGTATGATAACGATCAGATAGATCGTCCACAGAAATGGCATGCGCCCCTCCTGTACATTCAGTAACATCACGACCTGTCATCTCAATATGAATGCCTCCTGGATAAGTTCCTTCTCCACGATGCACTGCAAAAAAATTCTCTACTTCTTTTAAAACATAATCAAAGGGACGCGTCTTATAACCATTGGCAGTAATTGTATTGCCATGCATTGGATCACATGACCATATAACCGCACGCTTCTCGCGTTCAACGGCACGGATGAGTTTAGGCAGATAACGTTCAACTTTATCATAACCAAAGCGCGTAATGAGAGTAAGCCGCCCCAACTCGTTTTCAGGATTTAAAATATCAATTAATTTTAAAAGCTCATCAGACTCAATGGAAGGACCACATTTTAATCCTATAGGATTTTTAATGCCGCGACAATATTCAACGTGAGCATGGTCAATCTGACGCGTACGGTCACCAATCCATAACATATGACCAGATGTTGCATACCAATTTCCTGAAGTTGAATCAATCCGAGTCAAAGCCTCTTCATAACCAAGCAACAGTGCTTCATGACTGGTATAAAAAGATGTTTCACGCAATGAAGAATGTGTTTTGGATGTAATCCCTATAGAACGCATAAAATCAATTGCTTCAGAAATACGCTCTGCCAATAATTCATAACGTTCCCCCTGCGGACTGTTAGAAACAAAACTCAACATCCATGTGTGAACATTTTCTAAATTAGCATAGCCACCTTGTGAAAAAGCACGCAATAGATTAAGTGTTGCCGCAGATTGGCGATAAGCCATAGACATCCGTTGCGGATCTGGAATACGAGAACCGGCTTCAAATTCAATGCCATTAATAATATCCCCACGATAAGCAGGAAATTCAACCCCCTCTTTTCTTTCTATATCAGAAGAGCGAGGCTTTGCAAATTGACCAGCAATACGACCAATCTTAACAACCGGTTTAGAACTACCAAAGGTTAAAACAATCGCCATTTGCAAAAATACGCGAAAAAAATCACGGATATTATCAGCTTCATGTTCTGCAAAGCTTTCGGCACAATCACCACCTTGTAATAAAAAAGCTTGGCCTTTCGCAACGGCTGCTAATTCATTTTTTAAATCACGTGCTTCACCGGCAAAAACTAAAGGAGGATAGCTTCTCAGTTTTCGCTCAACATCTTCTAACATAGACTTATCCGGATAAGTCGGAACTTGTTTAATTGGCCTTGTTCTCCAAGTGTCAGGCGCCCATTCTTTTATCATTACACTCTCTCTAAAGATTAAGCTTAAAGATTAGCATATCAAAAACTTTTTACCATAATATATGCTGTTTAACTTTCTATTTTCTTCCCATTTTCATATATATAACTTGGTTTATACATTGTTACCAATTCTTCTGCCATCGTTGGATGCACTGCCATCGTCTCGTCAAAGATATCCTTCGTCAGCTTACCCTTGAGAGATATCCCTATAAGCTGTGCCATCTCACCAGCATTTTCCCCTAAAATATGAGCGCCCACAACAATACGGCTTTCACCATCAACAATGAGTTTCATAAGCATTTTCTCTGAACTACCAGAAAGAACATTACGCATAGGACGAAAAACTGTACGATAAATTTCAAGACGCTTATAACGCTTTACCGCCTCTTCTTCTGAAAGCCCCACCGTTCCAATCTCTGGCTGTGAAAAAACTGCTGTTGTAATTAAATCATAATCAGGTGTTGTGGGAATATTCTCAAATGCTGTCTTAACAAAACACATTGCATCATGAATCGCAACAGGTGTTAATTGAATATGACCTGTTACATCACCAACAGCCCAAATATGGGGGATATTTGTTGTCATTTTCTCATCAACAACAACTGCACCAAATTCATCCACTTGAACACCTGCCCTATCAAGTCTTAAACCCGTTGTATTTGGTACACGCCCCGTAGCCAACATAATCTGATCGGCACTGATTATTTTCCCATTTGATAAAACAACTTCATAACAATTTTCTGCAGCCTGCACTTTAGAAATTGTTATTCCGTAGAGAATAGAAATCCCTTTTTCAATCATTGCATCGCTGAGCAATTGCCGCAAATCATGATCAAAATTACGAAGGATTAAATCACTCCGATGGAGGAGTGTTGTTTTTACACCTAATTCATGAAAAATATTAGCAAATTCAACACCAATATACCCTCCACCAACAATGACTATTGATTTTGGGAGTTGATCAAGGTCAAAAATCTCATTAGAAGTAAGGCAAAATTCACCACCTTCTATGGGAGTATTTTGTGCAAATTTTGCTCCCGTTGCAATCAAAATTTTTTCTGCACTTACCCGCTCACCCGTGGCAGAAAGCTCTAATGTGTGATCATCTATAAAAGTAGCACGACTTTCATAAATATGCACATTGTTATTTTCTAATCCCTTACGATACAGCCCTTCTAACCTTGATATTTCTTTATTTTTAGCTGCAACCAACTTTTCCCAGCTAAAAATTGGATCCGCATATTCCCACCCAAAACCAACACTTTTCTTAAATTCTTTTACATATTGTGATGCATAAACATAAAGTTTTTTGGGAACGCAACCACGAATAACACAAGTGCCCCCTATACGATATTCCTCTGCTATAGCGACCCGCTTGCCAAGACCTCCAGCAAGCCGTGCTGCACGCACTCCACCAGAACCACTTCCAATAACAAATAAATCAAAATCAAAAGAGCCCACGAATTATTCCTTCTTATATAGCTGCAAGAATAGGCTAAGGTCTTTTATTATCAAATGAAAGTCTTTTTTTCTTTTGAAGAAGCATTTTTTATAAAGCAGTATTCTAAAAAGACCTACTCTCATTAAAATATTAAAAACGGCGGGAAAACCGCCGCTATAAAAAAAATCAGAAATTGCCCATTGTTGTCATGATATCGATCAAGCTATTTTTTATTTTCTGAAGATTCTGATTTTATTGGCATATTTGTAGGCATAGTAGAATTATTCAAATTAAGTGTTTCAGACATCTCTTTTTTCACATTTTCTACAAGATCCCGCATAAGAGCAGTACGCCATATATCAAATGCTGAATAAGAATCACGTGCAATATTGGGGACTTCTGTCAAAAACTTTTTACCGGTATCAGAATTATAAAATGTTGTTATCGCATCAAGCTCTTTTTGAGTAAAATATTTTGCATATACATGAGCAATCTCTTTTTCTAGATCAGAGCGCCTTTTAATTAAAGCAAGCGCCTGCTTATCAACAATATCAGAAATAGCTGTTGCTAAATTCGGATCATCGCTGATCAGTTCATTTTTGAAATCATGGACCGCATTTGGTAAAAAACTATCAAATTGATCCGTTGCATGAATAGCTCTGATTGCCTTTCGCGCTGAATCCAAATGTTGATCACTCACACCTTGTGCATAAACCGTTCCAACATTTACAAAAAAAATAGCAATTACACCAAAATATACGACAAAACGCTGAAAAGAAAATATTATTTTCATTTAATGATTACCCCGATAGCTAATTATAATTTTAATTCGTTATTCTACCTAAAATCTTTAAGACCCTTTATTTACTGTGCTAACATATCATCATGTAAATGCCTTTTCTAAAAATCAAACGGTTCTAAAACTTTTATTTGACCATCAGCCATAGCGACAATTGCACGTGAAGCCAACCCCAAAAAAAGGCCATGCTCAACAACACCAGGAATAGCAAGAAGTGCATCCGATAATGGTTTTGGTTGCAAAATGCAGCCCCAAAATGCATCAAGAATAAAATGGCCACCATCTGTTTCAAAAGGATCTTTTCCATTCATTCGCAATGAAATTTTTCCAGAAAGCCCTAAATCATCAGCGACTTTTTCAATGGCTCTGCATGTTGTGTGGATACCAAATGGATTAACTTCAATTGGTAGTGCAAAAGCACCAAGTCTTTTTACCACCTTTGTTTCATCCGCAATGACAAGCATTGCACGAGATGCCGATGCTACAATTTTTTCATACAACAATGCTCCCCCTCCCCCTTTAATGAGCATCATCTCAGGACCAATTTCATCTGCTCCGTCAATATCAAGGTCCAGCTCAGGTATTTGTTCTAAAGTGCTAACAGGCACTCCAAACTTATGACAGAGTTGTTCAGAATATCTTGAAGTAGCAACACCAGTCACACGCAAACCATCCGCAACACGCTCACCTAGAAGACGAATAAATTCATTGACTGTCGAACCAGATCCGATACCAAGCCGCATACCATCTTCAACAAACTCAAGCGCTTTAATAGCTGCCATTTTTTTTAACTGCTGAACATTCATGAATGACTTTGCCTTCTATCCGTATAAGCAGCATTTATCACCCCTATTACCACCGATAATAATGATAATAAAAGATAACCTCTTGACGCAATCTATTTAAATTTACCATCATCTTTTGCTTGAAGAGATGTTACCCGTTATAGAAATATATGATAAGAATAAAATAGAATAATCAACAATTATCTTTTTTATTTCTTTGAGAAGATTTGTTAGCATTTTTTTCATTCAATAAGAATTTTTGATTTATCTTGTGCTATCAATAGGATGCACAAAGATGCACATATCAATTTTTTTGAAAAAATTAAAATGATCAGATATAAAAAATCATCTATTTCTAGAAAACTGTAGATTATTATCTCGTTTCAATGACGTTGATAAAATTACCAATCTAAATACCGTAAAATATTATGAGAAAAGTCTTCTGTTATTTTTTGTTTTGTCATTATCCAAATGTGAAGCAAAATATGACCGATTATATGTTTTTATGAATGCTGTCTGTGCATATTCCATGGTCTATGAAACCCTAGAGAAGACCAAATAATATCTCCACCTTTGGTCATCATAACGCTTCCTCGTGATAACAATTGTTGAGGCATAAATATTATTTTTGCCTTCTTGTAACAAGTTGGATTATGCATCATAAATGTCTGAATGAGAATATCTGCCTCTACACATTGATCTGTTTCTCTCTGTAAAACGATCACTTTTAATCCATTATCCAATAAAGATGTACATACATGATAATCACAAATAAATTGTCCGTGCAACGAAGGACCATATTTTGTTGGTTTAATCGTTTCATTCACACGAAATGACTTTTTCCATATGGATGTCGTGAACTTAGAAATATGGTAACGATCAATATATAATTTTTTATCATGGATAACGCCCACGAGACGCATATTATCTGCTATAATCAGTTGTACAGGTGAATGCATTACACAAATAGAAATACCTGCCAAAATAAACAAACTAAAAAAGAGCCGGATGGGTGTTTTGCAAAAAGTCAGTCCAACCAAGCCTATGCTCAATAAAACTAACGCTGATAACGGCATAAAACCAGGATTCAAATCAGGAGAAATAGCCTTGATAGCATGTGCAATCTTTATTACAAGATCAACTCCAAAACCCATAATTTGAAGAGGAAGCCATTCGAATCCTCCTAACATTGCAAGAACTGCGATTAATCCAAAGGGAATGACAAAAATTGAGATGACAGGCAAAGCAAAAGCATTACTAATAATGCTCAAAGATGCCATATTAGAAAAATGATAAGCAGCATAAATTCCACTTGCACTCCCTGCAACAAAGGAAGAAGCACATGTTGAAAGCATCGATGAGAAAACAAAATTTATCACTCCTCCTCCAACATAAGAGGGTGTTGTTTTTCTTTTACGAAAAAATGATCTTCCACTCCACCAATCAAAAAAAGCGATCAAAGCAGCAGTCGCAGAAAAGGACATTTGAAAGCTAGGACCTAATATTTCATGGGGTGTCATCGCTAGAGTTATCAACCCTGCAATGGAAAAATTACGCATTGTTATAGCAGAGCGATTACACAATATAGCAACCAACATAACAGCAATCATCACAAAACTTCTTTGCGCTGATATTGCTAAGCCCGACAATAACAAATAAAAAGCTGTTATCATAAAAGCAACGATAGCAGCAAATTTTTTACTGGAATAATAGGAAGAAAAAACTGGAAAAAATGCTAAAAAACTACGGATACTCAAAAGAACTATGCCGCTTAACAACGCCATATGTAAACCTGATATTGATAAAATATGAGCTAATCCAGCTGTACGTAATGCTTCATTTGTCTCATTTGAAATACCAGCACGCTGCCCTGTTATGAGGGCAGCTGCAACACTCCCCTTTTCTCCTTCAAGGGCTATATGGATTCTTTGTGTCATCTTCGTGCGTAAATTTTCAATTTTCTGTAGAATGATAGCGAATATTCCATCAGGCTGCGAAACGAATATTTTTCTTGGTTTTTCTAAATAAACGCCTTGTGCTCCAATTCTTTTAAAATAATTATGAAAACTAAAATCGTAGCCTCCTGGACGCACAGGCCCAGAGAATGCACGAATCTTAACTTTTCCATGCAGTCCATCACCAATCGCTAAGCCAGATGGCAAATATCTTGCCGATAAACGAACACGATGAAGACTATGGCGTAATACAGGATTTTCTGTATTCAAAATCTCCAAAACTAAACGAAATCCTCCTTTGGCACCTGACTCAATAGAAACAATTCTTCCCGTCAATGTAGTGACAATGTCACTGCTTAGCATGGGTGTTGCAATACGCCACGTTTCTATTTTTGCCGCTAAAGCACCCAATATAATACAAAACAGAAACCCCACGGGAATCCATATTTTTCGATAAAAACGTGCAACATAGAATATTCCCAGAAAAATACTGACCAACGCCCCCAATTGTCCCCAACTTGGTTCCCACTCTAAATGAAAATAGAAAATGATTCCTAGGGCAAAAAAGACTAAAATCAGCGAAAAAAGGATACCAAAAGAAACTTCTTTATTGATACAATCTTCTAACCATTTGCGAAAAAAAATGATTACTTCTTTTAAGAGTGTCAATAAAAAAAGTTTTTGTTGGTTATAGCTACCGTTCTTTGCATCATCATATCTAGAAAAAACACTCTGCCCTATCTGACATGGCTTTTTTCCTTCTGTAACAGATTTTTCGGATAAACCCTCTTTACTTTTATAAAACATCAGTCCCCCACTTTAACTCGCAATACGGCTATTGCACGCCCCATCACTTATGCTAACATGACTTTTCTATAAAATTCCATAAGTAATATCTTAGTTTAAAGGAAAATATTCGTGTCTGTTATTACTCGTTTTGCCCCTTCACCCACTGGCTTCCTTCATATTGGTGGTGCTCGTACTGCTCTTTTTAATTGGCTTTATGCAAAACATACCGGTGGAAAAATGCTTTTACGAATTGAAGATACAGACCGAGAGCGTTCAACAGAAGCAGCTGTAAAAGCCATTATAGATGGCTTGCACTGGATGGGTCTTAGTTATGATGGCGCCCCTATTTCGCAATTCGAACGAGCAGAACGTCACCGCCAAATCGCTGAACAGTTGGTCAAGAATGGTAAAGCATATTATTGTTATGCTTCACCTGAAGAGTTAGCTGAAATGCGTGAAAAAGCCCGTGCAGAAGGGCGCCCACCACGTTATGATGGACGTTGGCGCGACCGTGATAGTTCTGAAGCTCCTAAAGGTGTTAAGCCTGTTATTCGCATCAAAGCCCCTCAAGATGGAGAAACGATTGTACATGATCGTGTTCAAGGTGATGTCCGTTTTCCTAATAAAGATCTCGATGACTTCATTATTTTGCGTTCTGATGGTTCGCCTACCTATATGCATGCTGTTGTCGTTGATGATCATGATATGGGCATCACACATATTATACGTGGTGACGATCATCTTACCAACGCAGCCCGACAAACGATTATCTTTAAAGCAATGGGATGGGACATTCCTGTTATGGCCCATATTCCTCTTATCCATGGTGAAAACGGTGCAAAATTATCAAAGCGACATGGTGCGCTCGGTGTTGATGCCTACCGAACAATGGGATATCTTCCTGCTGCTTTGCGCAATTACCTTGTCCGTTTAGGTTGGAGTCATGGTGATGACGAACTGATGTCACTTAAAGATATGATTTCTTGGTTTGATATTGAGGATATTAACAAAGGTGCTGCTCGTTTTGATCTCAAAAAGCTCGATTCCATCAACGGACACTATATGCGTATGAGTAATGATCAAGAACTTTTTGATGCCGCTCTTAATATTCTACCAGAAACCGATAGGGGAGCACAAATTATTGAAAAACTTGATGAAAAACGCCGTGTTCAATTTTTAAAAGCAATCCCGCATTTGAAAGAACGTTCAAAAACACTGTGCGAACTGATTGACAATGCCTCCTTCATTTTTACGCAACGACCTTTACAACTTGATGAAAAAGCTCAAATGCTCTTAGATAAAAATGGACGAACCATTTTAAACGATCTTTATCTTGCTCTGAAAGCGTGCCCCTCTTGGGATACAAAAACTCTAGATGAAACACTTCGCTCTTTTGTCCAAACACAGAATCTCAAATTTGGATCTATCGCCCAACCACTTCGCGCAGCTCTTACAGGATGTGCAACATCACCAGGTGTTTTGGATATTCTTATTTTATTAGGACGCGATGAATCCCTTCATCGCATCAAGGACCAACTTATCACAACAATATGCCCATGATGTGCACTGAGTATATTTCCTCAAATAAGGATCTATACAGATATCTCAACGCGCCCTAAAAGAGTTTTTTATGTTATATCATTGAAATACATTTCTTATTGAGTAATAATGATCAATAAGGAAATATTTTTAGATTGCATGTACTCACTTTTAGAGGCAATCTACCCTTAATATAAGTAAGAAAAGCTTCAGTTATACATCCCCCACTCTGATGAAGCAGAGTCTTAATTTTTAGAAGTGAAGGATCTGAAAGGAATACCGAATGTCTGAGAATAACGCATATATTATTGTGAATGATAAAAAAGTAGAGCTTCCCTTGCGTAAAGGCACGAGTGGACCTGAAGTCATTGAAATTGCTTCTCTCTACAAAAAAACCGATATTTTTACTTATGATCCTGGTTTTACTTCAACAGCTTCTTGTGAATCAAAAATTACTTATATCGATGGTGATAAAGGTATATTGCTTTATCGTGGTTATCCTATTGATCAATTGGCTGAAAAAGGAGACTTTCTCGAAAGTTGTTATCTTTTACTTTATGGTGAACTCCCAACACAGCAAGAAAAAAATGAATTTGATCGATGTATTATGCAGCATACCATGGTACACGAACAGTTTGCACGCTTCTTCCATGGCTTCCGTCGTGATTCTCATCCTATGGCCGTCATGGTTGCCTGCCTTGGCGCTATGTCTGCGTTCTATCACGACTCTATTGATATTACAGATCCTCACCAGAGAATGATTGCTTCTGTTCGTCTTATCTCAAAAGTTCCAACGCTTGCTGCTATGGCCTATAAATACAGTATCGGACAAGCATTTGTTTATCCACGTAATGATCTTAATTATGCTGCAAATTTCCTCCATATGTGCTTTGCAGTTCCTTGTGAAGAATATAAAACAAACCCTGTGCTTGCTCGGGCGATGGATCAAATCTTTATCCTTCATGCAGATCATGAACAAAATGCTTCTACATCTACGGTACGTCTTGCTGGATCCTCGGGTGCTAATCCGTTTGCCTGTATTGCAGCAGGAGTTGCATGCCTTTGGGGACCAGCACATGGTGGTGCCAATGAAGCATGTCTAAAAATGCTACAAGAAATAGGTTCTATTAAAAGAATTCCTGAATTTATTGCACGTGCAAAAGATAAAAATGATCCTTTCCGCCTTATGGGCTTTGGGCACCGTGTCTATAAAAATTATGATCCACGTGCAAAAATCATGCAAAAAACCTGTCATAAAGTTTTAAAAGAACTCAACATTCAAGATGACCCTCTTCTTGATATTGCAATAGAGCTTGAAAAAATTGCCTTAAGTGATGAATATTTTATTGAGAAAAAGCTTTATCCCAATGTTGATTTCTATTCCGGCATTACATTAAAAGCTCTAGGTTTTCCAACTGAAATGTTTACTGTCCTTTTTGCATTGGCGCGCAGTGTCGGGTGGGTGGCACAATGGAAAGAAATGATTGAAGACCCTGCACAAAAAATTGGTCGTCCTCGACAACTCTACACAGGCTATGCTATGCGTGACTATGTTCCTATAGATGAACGTGCAAATTAAAAAAAGAGATCAATAAAGCTTCAATTTACTGAAGCTTTATTGAGAGTAATCAAAAAACATCCTTTAAGAATTTTTATAAAACGTGATTTTAAAACTCTTTCTACAGAGATAACATCATCATAAAAATTTACTAAAAAATTCTAAGTTTTAGCTCTGTAAAGAAATTGAGAATACTTTTCTGCGAATTAGCCAAACATTTAGCAAAAAGAAATTGAAAATTTTACCTTATAATCCTCATTATCTTTAATAGAAATGTATTCCCTATCATTCCCCCATGTTTAAAAGCCCTATTACATATTAAAATCTAGCAATGTCAGAATTTTTCTTTCTATCTTCTTCAGATAAAATTGCAAAAGGCTTACATTAAGTGCTTTTCTAAGATGCCAAAACTTCTTATCCCTCTTCAAATAGATTCGAATAAAAATACTTTACATTTTGTCCTGTTAAGAGCTGAAATTTTCTTTGTATTTAAGTTAATAGTTTTTCTTTTAAAGATAAATTATTGATTTTTTAAGTAAAATCATTAAATCATATAATCAATAGAGGTGTCCTTCTTTCCTGTATTTTTTATTCCCATACTTGATAAAAAGAAATTATTTTTTGACAATGATATTCAACATAATGATAGCAAAATGACCACAGATAAATTTTTTACATTGCTCCAAAAGAGCTTACAGATTATAAAAATTCATGATGGTTTCATATTTGCCAGCTTATCTAATAGGAGAACATAATGAAATTATTAGCAGGAGCTCTTATAATAAGCGCGACACTATTTACCCTATCGGCCAATTCTCAAACGCTGAAAATTGCAAGCGATGCTTCTTATCCGCCATTTAGTTATATTGACTCAAATAACGAACTTCAAGGGTTTGATATTGATATATCTTATGCTCTTTGCAAAAAAATGAATGTTGAATGTACTATTGTCACACAAGACTTCGAGGGGATGATTCCCGGTCTTCTTGCCAAAAAATACGATGCTATTGTTTCTTCCCTTTCTCCTACAAAAGAGCGCTTACAAAAAATTGATTTTACAGATCCTTACTACAATACAGCACTCGCTGTTATTGTTACCAAAAATTCGGAAATTAAAGAAATCTCAACACAAGCCTTTAGAGGTAAAAACCTTGGTGTACAATCAAATACAACACAAGCTGCATATGCGGAAGATCATTATGCCTCTGAAGGAGTTAATATCAAACTTTATCCTACAGCAGCAGAAGTTAATCGTGATCTTTTAAGCCATCGGCTTGATATCATCATCTTTGATAAATTAAAAGCATTAAATTGGATTGAAAATGAAGGAAAAGACTGCTGTCTCCTCTTGGGAACTCTAGAAAAAACAAATTTTCCTATTGCAATTGCACTCCGTCAAAATAATAATGATCTTAAAAACAGTTTTAATAAAGCAATAGAAGAAATCCGCGCCGATGGAACCTATGAGAAAATTATGAGAAAATATTTTACTTTCGATATCGATTAGATCTCACTATGAATTAAAATTCAATCTGTATATTTAAGGAGTATCTTTAACTCTTTATTGGACATGCAGGTATAATTGGAAATTCGGCATTTCTATAAGAAAATTTACATTTATCAAAATAATTTTTAATTGTTCCTCAATATTTAAACACTTTATAGAATCTAATGACAACGATAAAGTTGTATTTTTATCGTATCAAAATCTAATTTTTTGATAATAATGCCCAACATAATGATCTAAAATAAGCATCAATAAATTTTTGAATTGCTCCAAAAAAGCTTACAGATTATAAAAACATAATGATTTCATATTTGCCCGCTTATCCAATAGGAGAACATCATGAAATTATTAGCAGGAGCTCTTATAATAAGCGCCGTACTATTCACCCAATTGGCTGATGCGAAAACATTAAAAATTGCGAGTGAAGGCACCTACCCTCCCTTTAGTTATATTGACTCAAATAATAAATTGCAGGGACTTGATATTGATATATCTTATGCACTTTGTAAAAAAATGAATGTTGAGTGTACTATTGTTACACAAGACTTCGAGGGAATGATCCCTGGACTTATTGCAAAAAAATATGATGCTATCATTGCTTCCCTCTCTCTCACACAAGAGCGCTTACAAAAAATTGACTTCACAGATCCTTACTACGATACAGCACTGGCTGTTATCGTTACCAAAGCTTCGGGAATTAAAGAAATCTCGACACAAGACTTTAGAGGTAAAAATCTTGGTGTGCAATCAAATACAACACAAGCTTTCTATGCAGAAGATCATTATGCTTCTAAAGAGGTGAAAATCAAACTCTACCCTTCCACAATAGAAGTGAATCGTGACCTTTTAAATCATCGACTTGATGTGATTATTGTTGATAAATTACAAGCATTAAATTGGCTTAAAAATGAAGGAAAAGATTGCTGTCTCCTCTTGGGAACTCTAGAAGAAACAAGATTTCCTATTGCAATTGCAGTCCGTCAAAATAATAATGAACTTAAAAATAAGTTCAATAAGGCGCTAAAAGAAATCCGTTTGGATGGAACTTATGAAAAAATTATGAGAAAGTATTTTACAGGTGATGTTTATTAAATATCGATATGATATTTAAATGAAACCTACTGGTTATTGCTAAAAAATATTATCGAACTCTTTCATGAGGAACACAGGAATGATTGAAAATTTAGCATTGCTATCATTTAGCAATGGTGGATGGGGAGTGGTTATACTTTCCAGTGCAGGAATGACTTTGTCATTGGCATTATGTTGTGGCTTTCTAGGATTTCCTCTAGGACTTCTCAATGCAGTGATGATTCGATCCAATATTAAGATGGCCAAAGCTATGGCACGCCTCTTTTCAACAGTATTCCGTGGGCTACCAGAGCTTTTAACTTTGTTTTTAGTTTACTACGGATTACAAAGCCTTATTCAAAATTTATTTGACTATTTTAATTTTGAAATCATGTTCAGTATCAATGCTTTTGTTGCTGGTGTTCTTGCCCTTAGTATGGTTCTTGCAGCTTTTTCTTGTGAAGTTTGGCTTGGAGCATTTAATATTTTTGATAAAGGTCAATATGAAGCGGCTAAAGCTTTAGGACTTTCACGGTCAACCACATTTTTTCGTATTGTCTTCCCTCAGCTCATCCGAAATGCCTTGCCAGGACTTTCTAATAATTGGCTTACTTTACTGAAAGATACATCCCTTGTTTCTACCATCGCGCTTGTTGACCTCATGCGACAAACGAATTTAGCTGTCGCCGCTACCAATAAACCCATGCTATTTTATTTTGTAGCATGCTTACTCTATTTGTTATTTTCAGCGGTTTTTACTGCAATCTTACGCCATTTGGAAACATACACTCAAATAGGCTATAAAAAGGTGCTAGGTCAATGATTCCTGAGTGGCTTTATTTCCTTTTTAATCCTGATCTTTTAAGCCATTATGGACCCAAATTTATTAATGGCTTTATTGTTACTGTTGAGCTTGTTTCTATCTCTTGTTCTCTAGGTCTTTTTCTTGGTATGCTTATCGCTTTTGCTCGTCTATCAAAGAATACATTTTTACAATATTTTGCAAATGCTTATGTCTATTTTTTCCGTGGCTCTCCTTTATTAGCTCAACTCTTTCTTTTTTATTATGGGCTTGGTTCAATGAATAGTTTTTGGCAACAGGTGGGACTATGGTGGTTTTTTCAAAATGCGTGGTATTGTTGTCTTTTTATTTTTACACTCAATTCTGCTGCCTATCAATCTGAGATCTTTAAAGGAAGTTTTTTATCCGTAACAACTGGACAACGTGAAGCATCAAAAGCTTTAGGTTTAAGCAACTCTGTCACATTTTTTAGAGTTATTCTTCCACAAGCAATGATTGTAGCATTACGCCCCCTAGGAAATGAGTTGATTTTAATGATTAAATCCAGTGCTGTTGCCTCACTTATTACTGTTTATGATTTAATGGGAGTTGCTAAACTCACTTATTCACGGACTTTTGATTTTCAAGTTTACGTTTGGGCTGCTCTTATCTATCTCTTTATCGTTGAACTCATTCATCGTTTTATTGTTTTTATCGAACAGCGCCTCACTCGATATTTACGTTAAATAAAATGATCATAAAAAACTTTACCAAACCAAAATGTTGAATTAATCACGTTATTCATCAATGAAAGAATAAAATAAGATGAATTTGAAAAATAATAAATCGATCTCTCCCAATAAAAAACCAGTGATCTCTATTCAAAATCTAAATAAATGGTATGGAAACTTTCAGGTCCTACATGATATCAACTTTAATGTTCAAGCTGGTGAACATATCGTTATTTGTGGACCATCCGGATCAGGAAAATCAACGTTAATTCGTTGTATTAATCAATTAGAACAAGCACAAAAAGGTTCAATCTGTATCCATAACGTTGATATCCATACCGCTCCTATACAACAGCAAAAAAAAGTTCTTCGTAAGATAGGAATGGTCTTTCAGAATTTTAATTTATTTCCCCACATGAGCGTTATACAAAATTGTATTTTAGCACCTATGACCGTTCAAGGGCTTTCCAAACAACAAGCACAAGAACGGGCAATTCGTTACTTAACACATGTTGGTATTGAAAAACACTGTGAAAAATATCCTTTACAACTTTCTGGTGGGCAACAACAACGTGTTGCGATTGCCCGTGCACTTTGTATGGAACCTGAAGTCATGCTTTTTGATGAACCAACCTCTGCTCTTGATCCAGAAAGTGTGGGAGAAGTTTTGGAAGTGATGGCTCGATTGTCCGACACAGGGATCACAATGCTTTGTGTTACCCATGAAATGGGCTTCGCACGTAAAGTCTCAGAAAGAATACTCTTTCTAGAAAATGGAAAAATTGTTGAAGATACAGCCTCTGAAGAATTTTTTACCAATCCTAAAAGCCAACGTGCTTGTAATTTTCTTGCTAAAATTAAATATTAATCATTAAAATATTGCTTTATTTATACAATTTTATTCTTGTTTTTTTAAAAGAGCGATAATTGTTTGTGCGCCAACAACCCCTGATGGTACTTCAGTTTTCATTTTCTGTTCTACCATCTCAAAGGCATCAAGTTGTGCCTGTCGCAATAAAGGATTAGCCAAAAGTTGTTCTACTTGTCTTGCTAACATACCAGGACGGATTAATTCATTCAAATATTCCGAAACAATAGGCTTATCAGCAATAATATTTGGAAGAGCAGCACTCCATAACATCATTTTAGGAAAAATAAATAATTTAGAAAAACGATCAAGTTTATAGCAAAGAACCATAGGAATTTTTGCTAAGGCTAATTCAAGTGAAACAGTTCCATGTGCCGCAAGAGCAACATCTGCTTGTGCAAAAGCACGCCATTTTTCATCTTCACCAACGACAATTTCTATCTTGCTTTTCCAGCCTTGCACAAAATCACGGATTCTATCTACCAAATGAGGTAAGGTTGGTAAAATAATACGTAAATGAGGAATACGTTGTACAAGAATCTCTACTGTTTCTCGAAAAATAGGCATTAAGGAACGAATTTCTAAATTGCGTGATCCTGGCAAAATAACTAATGTAGGCGATGATATTTGTGTATCGATCAAATTTCTTTGTTCTAATTGGCTTTTTTTTTCTGACTGAACTCTCAAAAGGGGAGGATATGTCAAAAGACGATGTCCAACATAGGTCGTGGCAGGACCTCCCAAATCTTGCATAATCTTTTCTTCAAAAGGAAAAACCGCTAAAACATGATCAACAAATCCACGCATAGCTTTTGCACGCTCTGGCCTCCATGCCCAAACGGTTGGTGCAATATATTTAATGATAGGAATAGAAGG
Source organism: Bartonella sp. CL266QHHD (assembly GCF_042195355.1). Classification (NCBI taxonomy): domain Bacteria; kingdom Pseudomonadati; phylum Pseudomonadota; class Alphaproteobacteria; order Hyphomicrobiales; family Bartonellaceae; genus Bartonella; species Bartonella sp. CL266QHHD. The sequence goes on along the minus strand of NZ_JBHIOD010000055.1, from coordinate 37,308 downwards.
CGCTAAAGCACGTACCTTTTTTGCAATACGATGTGTAAAATCAGGACTATCAATAATAATTAAACAATCAGGTTGTTCTTGTGCAATAAATTTGGATAAATTGCGAATATGTAGCAACAACAATGGTAGTTTTTTCAATACTTCCTTTAAACCTATTAAAGCAATATCATGGGAATCAAAAAAGCTTTTTAAACCTAATGCCTTTAAATGCCTCCCCCCAACACCAATCAAATGAATATTGCATCCTATCTGTTGTGATAAACAAGTAATTAAATCGGCCCCAAGTAAATCACCAGATTCCTCACCTGAAACCACAGCAATCTTTAAGAAACAATTATTCATGACCAAACCTTTCAAATGTCTCTATAAATAGAGAATATTTGTTGGCTTTTTCTATTGTTGTTTTCACCGATAATATTAGACTTCTATTTGCCTCCACCGCAACACCAGATAAACCACTCTTTGCAATATTTATTATTGTCGCTGGCCCAATTGATGGCAAATCAACGCGATTATCCTGTTGTGGTTTTGCACATTTTACAAGAATGCCACCTTTAAGGGGAATTTGCCCTCTTTCTCGCATTTCACAAACACGCCACAACATATTATCAGTTCCCTCAGCACCCTCCAGAGCAACCACCCTTCCTTGGACAACGACAACGGCTTGCCCGATATCTAATTGACCTAAAAGCTTTGCTGCTTCTACTGCTAAAAAAATATCTTTTTTCTCTTTTGGAGTAGCGCGCCGTACTGTTAAATTAAATTCTATGGGAGCTAAAAGATCTGGGACTATTTCGTGAGCACCGATAACACAAAAACCGTGTGCTTCAATAACCCGTATAAAAGCTTTTAATAACGCATCGTCTCCCCTCTTCAAAGCTCCGATTAACTTAGGAAGAGCTAAAAATGTTGTCCAGTCCAGTCGCAATTGTTTAAGAAGTGGACGCTTTTTCACACCACCTGCCAAAACAACATTATATACACCAGCCTCTTTTAAAATTTTAACGAGTCGCGCTAACTCTACAATTGATAGCTCGCAATGCTCATAGCGATAAAGAACAGAATCTGCCTCACCATGCAAAAGCACAAGAAAAGGATTTTCTCCATTCTTCTCAAGAGTCTGCGCAACAGTAATCGGTAGAACACCATTTCCTGCTATAATAGCAGTACGGCCGGAAAGAAAACTTCTGGCTCCCCAAATAGGCATTTTTAATCCTTATGTTCTTTTATTTTATCACCTTCAAATTTTGGTGTACAATAAAAACGCTTTCCTTCTTCTTTAATAAAATTAACAACTTCAGAAACAGACTGAGAAGAAGAATAAAAAGAAGCAACATCACTAACACGCTCTTTAAATGGTTTGCTATGATCAAAAAGCATGGCAACTGCATGACGGAGTGCATGAATATCTTGACGCTCAAGTCCTGCACGCTTCATGCCAATAATATTGAGGCCGGCAAGTTTTGCCTGCACACCAACAGCTGTTCCATAAGGTATCAGATCACCAACCAGTGCAGATACGCCGCCGATAAATGCATGATGTCCAACACGAACAAATTGATGAACAGCAGCACCACCACCAATAATCACATAATCACCAACAGTGACATGACCAGCAATCATTGCGTTATTGGCAAATGTTACATGATTGCCTACATAACAATCGTGAGCGATATGCGCATAACAAAAAAATTGGCAATTATCACCAACAACTGTCATTCCTACACTCGAATCGGAACCCCTATGCATTGTTACACCTTCACGAATCGTACAATTCTTACCAATAAAAAGAGTTGTAGCTCCTCCTTTATGTTTATTATTTTGCGGATCTGCCCCCAAAACAGCATGAGAAAATACTTTACTCTTGGCTCCTAATGTTGTCTTTCCCATTATTACAACATGACTTGTCAAACTACATTCATCACCAATAACAGCCTCTGAACTAATATGGCAAAATGGTCCAACGCGTACATTCTCACCAAGCTGCGCTCCCTTCTCCACAAGAGCAGTTGGATGGATTTTCGTACCGGACATTTTTAAATTCCCATCAAATATCGTTTATTCTTCTTCGACAATCATCGCAGCAATTTCTGCTTCAGCGACGCGGACATCTTCTACTTTTGCAACACATGAAAAACGTCTCATACCAGATCTTTTTTTCAAAAGCTGAACATGAATCTTGAGCTGATCACCAGGCATAACCGGCTTACGAAATTTCGCATTATCAACCGTCATAAGGTAAACTAAATTTGTTTGCTTATTGCCTAAATTTAAAAGTGCTATTGCTCCTGCCGTTTGTGCCATAGCTTCTAAAATCAAAACTCCAGGCATAACAGGCTTTGCGGGAAAATGTCCCGTAAAATGTGGCTCATTAATCGTTATATTTTTAATACCAATCGCTTCTTGTTCACCATCAATATCAACGATACGATCAATCAATAAAAATGGATAACGGTGCGGTAATATTGATAATAGTTTTTCAATATCGACAGCCTCTAAGTTTTTAGTTTTTTCACTGCTGATCATATCAGCGTTTCTCCTTTTTAACTTTTCCCATACTGCGCAACGCCGCTACTTCACGAAACCATTGTTTAAATGGTCGCGCTGGACTACCTCCCCATTTTTCGCCATCCGGAATGTCATTCATAACACCACTACGAGCAGCAATCTGAACAGATTTACCTATTATGATGTGATCAGCTACTCCCACACTTCCGCCAAGCTGAGACATATCCCCTATAGATGTACTTCCCGCAATGCCACATTGAGCGGCAATAAGACAATAGCGGCCAATTTTTACATTGTGGGCAATTTGTACAAGATTATCAATCTTGCTTCCTTCACCAATAACAGTATCTTGAAATGTCCCACGATCAATTGTCGTGTTCGCACCAACTTCTACACCATCCTCAATAATAACACGACCAAGCTGTGGAATTTTCTCGATTCCAACTCCGCCTCCAACATAACCAAAACCATCTTGTCCAATGCAAACGCCAGGATAAAGCTGAACCTTATCACCTATTATAGAACACTGAACTGTTACCTTAGGAGCAATATAGCAGTCACATCCAATACGGCAATTTTCACCGATAACAGCTGTGGATGAAATAAGAGTTCCTGCACCAATCTCAACATTTTTACCAATAACAGCTCCAGCTTCAATACACACATCATGTGCCAACTTAGCCGTTGGATGAATATGCGCATGTAATGAAATCCCCTTCTGCCCCAACCAAGGCATTGGCTTGACAGAATCTGGAAACAAAATACGACCAATCTGAGCAAAGTCACGCTGTGGTGTGGATGTCACCAAAATTGCCATAGTTTCGGGAACTTTAAAAACAATCTCATTCGTACACAAAACAGCAACAGCAGAACTGTCCAGTAAAGCATCAGAAAACTTCCGATGCTCTACAAAAACAAGCGAACCTTCCACCGCACTCTCAAGTGAAGAAAGAGTATTGATAACTTTATGAGAAAACTCTGGATTAAGAAGCTTTGCACCCGTCAACTCAGCAGCATTTGCAACTGTCAATCGTCGGGACGGCGTAAAAAAAAATGTATCCGCCATCAAAACACTTTCTCTCCCAGCTTAAGCTATTCTCTTCAAATTTTTCCTTCTTAAAATCGCTCAAATCAGAACTTCGTAGAAATACCAAAGTTCAATTGTTGCAAACGATCACCTTCCTGCTTCGTTATTGGCCAAGCATAATCAAAACGCAAAGGACCAAACGGAGAATCCCACATCAAACTCACACCTGCAGATGAACGCCAAGCACTTTTGGTATTGGTAACAGACGGTTCACCCTGAAAAACGGCTTTATAATTATTGCCATAAAGCGTGGCAATATCCGCAAATAAAGCACCGCGCAACCCGAATCCTTCAGGCACAACAGGGATAGGAAACTGTACTTCAGCAGTCGCATTCATATATGTCGTTCCCCCCAAGAAATAAACCTCACCCTTACTGGAAACCTGGCGCGGACCTATTCCATTATATTTGAACCCTCGAATCATATCAGAATTTACTTTAAACATATCGAAAATACGAACACCTTCTTTGCCTACTTCATGGATATAACCACCCCCAAAGGAAAGCAAACCAACGATATCCTTCTGGTCAGAAAGAGTCTTGTACATCATCGCCTTACCCGTGGTCTTCAAGAACTTTGCACTCCCACCAAGCCCTGCATATTCCTGAAGCAGATGCACGTACCACCCATCATGGGGGGATCTCATATCATCAATCGTATTATAGGTGAAACCATAACTAATTGATGAACGTTTCCAAGGGCTGTGTTTTGCAGCTTGAACAATCGCACCAGAATATTTCCCATATAATTCTATTATGTCACCCTCTTTGTCAAAATCATACTCTCCGCCAAAATCATATTCTTCCTGCACATAAGAATAAGCTACATTAGCAGATAATTGATTATTAATAGGTAACGAAAACCGCAGCGATCCACCTGTCTGCCGTACATCATAGGCTTTATCAGCACGATAAGTACTACGAAAAACATCAACGCCAGCAGATAAACGATATCCTAAGAAATAAGGATCAACAAATGATAAATTATAATTACGAGATTTTTCTTGCCCCGCACCTAATCCTAAACGAACATATTGACCACGTCCCCCAAGATTACGTTCAGTAACAGAAACTTCAAGTGACATACCAGGACTTGTTCCCCCTGTTGTATACCCTCCAGAAAGAGAGAGATCTCCTGTTGAAGCTTCAACGACATCTATTACCAAAACAACTTGGTCAGATTGATCTGTGGGAACCATTGAAATATTAACGGCTTTGAAGAAACCTAAACTTTCTAGACGACGTTTCGCCCGCTGTAGTAAAGTTTGATTGTAAGCATCTCCTTCATTTAAATCAATCTCACGGCGAATGACGTAATCACGCGTTTTCTCATTGCCACGTATATCAATACGTTGAATATAAGCACGTGTACCCTGTTCAATATTATATAAAATTGAAATTGTATGATTTGCTAAATTACGATTTCCCCGCGGTTCAACTTTAGCAAAAGCATATCCCGAATCAGCAACTTTGTTATTAATAGTTGCAACAGACTGTTCAATATCTTCTGCACTATAAACATTACCTGGCTGGGTTTTAAGCACCCTTTTCACAGATTGAACGTCAATTCCATCAACATCACTTTCAACCTGAATATCGCTAATTTTATAGAGCGCACCCTCATCAAGAACGAAAGAAATTTTATACGTATTGCTTGCTGCATCAAAAGTTGCTTTAGAAGAGACTACACGAAAATCTGCATAACCACGGTTATAATAAAAGCGACGTAAAGCTTCTTCATCAACAGCGAGGCGCTCTTCACTGTAAACATCACCTCCCAACAACTTCGAAAAAATTCCTGAAGTTTTTGTTGAAATCACATCACGCAAACGGCGACTTCCAAAGACACTATTGCCCTTAAAAGTGATATCACCAATCTTTGTTTTTTTCCCTTCAACGACATTAAATACCACATTAACCCGCCCTTTTCCAAGGTTAATCGTTTGAACGTTAACAGTGATATTATTACGACCAAGAGTTTTATAAGCCTCACGAATTGTATTTATATCAGCAGAAAGCTTAGCAGAATTAAAAGGCTCATTCGGTTTTAAAGAAATAAACCGCTTAAGATCTGGGTCTTTAAAAGATTTATTTCCTTGAAACAATATTTGATTGACAACCTCATATTCTTTTACGAATACAACCAATTTATCACCCACCGGATTTATTTTAACATCATAAAATAAACCCAATTCGAAAAGGTTCTTCACAGCACTATCAACATCACCACTGGAAACACCTTGCCCAACCTTAATCCCCATATTGTCTCGAATCGCCTGAGAACTTACAAACTTATTCCCACGAACCTCAATAGAGCGGACTACAGACGCTTGTATTTCTCCGACCGCAGCAATTGACATAAAAACCGTTGCTGGGGCAATCATCCCCATCTTTAACACCAATACAGATGCTGCATTTAAAAACTTTGAATTCGTAGTCATTGGCTTTTTTACCTTACTCTCGTTCCTTGGACATGATGCCTTAAAAAGCTAACTGCCATAACAACCTTTTTACAGCTTTACAGCGAGACTTTTCATTCCTTAATTACTCATTATAATCTACAACGCCACAACATTTTGTAGACATGGTAAACAACCTTAAATTTGTTTTTGCTATTATTACTTAATTTATAAAGCGTTTTCCATAATTTAATTAGCTAAACCAACAAAAATAATCATTAAAAAAGACAAAGATCATAAAAAGGAGAAGAATGGAAAAACCTAAACGAAAAACAATTCCCTGAATTTTGGTAGATATTCTCCTCCCAGTAATGACCTCAATGACATGCAATAAAAGATGCCCACCGTCAAGCGGTAGAATCGGAAAAAGGTTAATAAGCCCAACACTTATTGAAAGAAAAGCTGCCAAATTCAACAAAGAGATAAAACCTGTCTCGCTCACTTTCCAAGCAATTTTAACGGTTTTAGAAGGTCCACTTAGCCGACAACGATCCTCTTTTCCTCCTATTAAACGACTCATAAAAAGAACAGTTTGAGTGGCGATAAACACAGTACGGTCTGACGCTTCTCTTACAGCTGTTACAAAACCATAGCGAATATGTTTTATATAAGTTGGATCTAAATGTGCTGGATTATTTAAATCAACAGGAACACCTACACCTATCATAGCACTTCGTGTTCGATTACCAAATCCATCATCTCGCTCAACGACTTTCGGGGTAATCATCGTTGTAAAGACTCGCCCCATGCGTTCTATTTTAAACTCTATGGGTTCTCTTCCATGAAAAGCTACATAATTCATCAAATCTTCAAAGCTTTCAACCCGTCGTCCATCCATTTCAACAAAACGATCACCTAATTCCAAACCGGATTGAAGAGCAGGGCTATCTTTTACCAAAGAACCAACAACGGGCTCAATGGCTACACGACCATAGATAAAGAAAAAAAATGTTAGAATAACAACAGTAAAAAGGGCATTGAAGAAAGGACCGGCAAAAACAGTTGCTGCTTTTTTCCAAGCATGCGCACTAGCAAATGAACCATCAACAATCAGAGATGATTGGAATGATTCCGTATCGATTTTTTCCTCATCCCCAACAAATTTTACATAACCTCCTAAGGGGATAAGTGCTAAACGCCACTTCGTGCCATGCTTATCTGTATAACTCGCTATTTCTGGTCCAAATCCAAGCGAAAAAATTAACGCCTTAATACCACACCACCGACCAATGAGATAATGCCCAAATTCGTGCACAAAAATGATAATCATAATGATGAAAAGAATACTCAAACTTCTTAAAAGAAAATCACCCATAGTGACGATATGATTTAAAAGTTCCAAACGATCTTCTCCCAATTAGATCATACTAAAAAGATTAAAAGGCGCATCCATATCAGACATAAATGAACCAATTAAATAAAGAAGAAAAGCTGCCCCTACCAATCCATCTATACGATCCATAAAACCACCATGTCCAGGCAATAAAGAACTAGAATCTTTAACAGAAAACCGTCTTTTGAGCCACGATTGCCCTAAATCACTCAATTGTGAAACAATTGATAAAACAAGTGTAAGGAGTGGCACAAAAAAACTAGCTAAATTTATATCAAAAAATCCAAAAGCAACCCATATACCACCGAAAACTCCGACAAATGTACCACCAAGTGCTCCTGACCATGTTTTATTAGGAGAAAATTGTGGTGCTAATTTAGGGCCCCCTAATGCACGTCCGATAAAATAACCACCAATATCTGTTCCCCACACTATCGTAAATAAGAAAATAACAACTTGGAACCCCAACATTTCATGATCCCGTAGAAAGCATAAAGCAACAACAGGAAAAGATGCATATAAAAAACCACAAAAAACCCAACCACTCTTTTTTATAGATATAATAGCCAACACCGCAGCCAAAACGATTAAAACACAAAAAATCAACGGAGCAGATACACTCAACACTAAAAAAAAGCCAAAGATCAAGTAAAAGATACTTGCTAATATTTTTTGTAAAACACACCACTTCTCTTTAGTAATACTCATCCACTCATAAAGAACAAAACCGCCAATACACCATACAAATAAAAAAAAGAAGTTTCCTCCCAACCATGTTAGATACAACGCAATAACGCCAAAAACAAAAGCTGTCAGAATACGATAAACCAAATTAGACAAAACAACATCCAAACAATAAAAATAGAAAATACAAGCCCTGAAATTAACGCAAGAAAAATTCCCCTACGCAGTGTTTTTATCTCATACCTGTATAATTTCTCTTATAATTTATCATAAATAATTCAGTCTACTAAGATAGCGCTTATGAGACTAATAATCAATGAAAACAGCTTCAAAAATCTCAGTCAAGATTAATCCTAAATATTTTTTTAATATTTTCTCAAATATAAAATGAAAAAGCAGCTACCTCTGCCCCATACAAATTAACTAATATAGGTTTCGTATAAAAACACTTTTCTATCAACTATTCGTCATTAAAAAACGAATTACGCCACATAACATCTGCTTGATCGATCATACCCACATGTTTTATAATGAGAAATAAGAGAAAGGTTAGGCTTAATATTCTTTCCCCAACCTTCATCTTAGAATATTTGAATAATTTCTAATAATGCTTTCATTATGCAGTTTAACAAAGACGTACTCAACTAAAAGCCCACACTATGCTGTTAAATAGTGTCTTCCAGCAAAGGGCATGATTTACCACGCAGATTAAAAAATTTAAACATCTGCCCTTTCAAATCAGTCTCTCCCATATCAAAATGATAGAATACCTTCCTGCATCACACCTTGCTATCACAGAACACACCACCCCTCCTATTATCCCTAGAAACAATTTACAGGCTTGGGAGTGTAACATCCTTTTTCTAGCGACAAAACCGTCTTAAACGTGCATAATTTCAGATTCCTTTACGGCTAAAATTTTATCAATATCAGCAATAGTTTCATCTGTGAGTTTTTGAACTTTTTCAGACAAACTATGGGCTTCATCTTGTCCAATTTCACCATCTTTTTCTAACTTTTTCAAATTGTCCAAACCATCCCGACGGACATGACGTGTAGCAACACGCGCTTGCTCTGCATAGTGATGCGCAATTTTTACAAGTTCTTTACGGCGCTCTTCATTCAACTCAGGCAAAGGAATACGTAGATTCGTACCATCAGTTATGGGATTTAAACCAAGACCAGAATCGCGAATAGCGCGCTCTACAGCTCCGACCATCGTTTTATCCCATACAGAAACAGAAAGCATCCGAGGTTCGGGAACAGAAATATTAGCAACCTGATTTATATGCACAACAGAACCATAAGATTCAACGGTCAACGGCTCTAATAAACTGGCCGATGCACGTCCAGTCCGCAAACCACCTAATTCATGTTTAAAAGCCGTAATGGCACCATCCATGCGACGTTTCAGATCATCCATAATTGATGTAACATTCATATTTCTGTCTCCTTCAATTGTCCTTTGAAGCTTACCCTTATTCCGATACTATTGTAAAGCGTCCTGTTCCATTCAAGACCTTAGCCAAACCGCCTTTTTCATGAATGGAATACACAATAATCGGTACATTGTTCTCACGTGCTAAAGTGACCGCCGTTGAATCCATAACAGATAATCCCCATTGCAAAACTTCAACATGTGTTAATTGGTCAAAACGCTTAGCCGTAGGGTCTATTTTTGGATCTGCTGAATAAATACCATCAACTTGTGTTCCTTTAAGAAGGACATCCGCACCAATTTCTGCTGCACGTAAAGTAGCAGCAGAATCAGTGGTAAAAAATGGATTTCCTGTACCACCTGCAAAAATAACAACTTTTCCCTGATTCATATAAGCTATTGCTTTACGTTGCGAGAAACTTTCACAAATTTGTGGCATAGCAATCGCAGAGAGTACAACAGTTTCAACCCCTAATTTTGTCAAAGATGTTCGCAATGCTAAAGAGTTAATAGCAGTTGCAAGCATTCCCATATGATCACCTGTCACTCGGTCCCCACCATGCGAAGCAACAGCAACGCCACGAAAAATATTTCCCCCACCGATAACAACCGCAACTTCTATCCCCATTGTGCGCACTTCTGCAATATCAGCGGCAATACGGTCTACAACAGAAACATCAATGCCAAAATTCTGCCCTCCCATAAGAGCTTCACCAGAAGCCTTTAAAAGAATACGTTTATACGGAAGTGCTAATGCCATTAATAATCTCCCCAAAAGCCTATTTACTTTTTGCTTTTGACATCACGAAGGGCACCACTTTTTTCACGTGACGCCCTCTCAACAATTACATTGTTCCCCTCAGAGATTCTACAACCAACGATATGACTTTAAATCTCTGTTCAAGAGTTTGCAATAACTAGCCTTTTACAGCAGCAGCAACCTCTGCAGCAAAATCAGACTCCTCTTTTTCCACACCTTCACCTAATGCAAAACGAATAAAGCCTGTAATTTTTGCTGGAGCACCAATTGATTTCTCAGCATCCTTTAAAGCGGCCTCAACAGTTATATCAGGATTCATAACAAAAGCTTGAGAAAGCAAAACAACCTCTTCAAAAAACTTACGCATACGTCCTTCTACCATTTTTTCAATGATATTTTCAGGTTTTCCAGACTGACGTGCTTGATCTGAAAAAATTGCTTTTTCACGCTCAACAGCAGCAGCATCAACATCTTGAGCTGTAAGTGCTAATGGATTGGTTGCCGCAATATGCATCGCGACCTGCCGACCAAAAGCAAGAGCAGCTTCCTTATTTCCTGTTGTTTCAATCGCAACCAAAACACCAAGTTTTCCAAGCCCATCAGCCACACTATTGTGTATATAAGTCGCAACAACACCATTCTCAATAGACAATTTAGCGGAACGACGAAATGTCATATTTTCGCCAATTGTACCAATTGCATCTTTAATCGTAAGCTCTACAGTCTTCTCAGAGCCTGGATAAAGAGAAACAGAAACAGATTCAACATCCCCTGGGGTATCTAAGGCAGCAGTTGCTACTTTACGCACAATATCTTGGAATCCATCATTGCGTGCAACAAAATCTGTTTCAGAATTAATCTCAACTAAAACTGCATGTGAATCTCTTGATACGACTCCGATTAATCCCTCAGCTGCTGTACGACCAGCCTTTTTATCTGCTTTAGCTATTCCTTTTTTACGAAGCCAATCAACAGCAGCTTCCATATCACCATTGGTCTCTGCTAGAGCGGCTTTACAGTCCATCATACCAGCGCCAGATAATTCTCGAAGTTCTTTTACTTGTGCAGCAGTAATGCTCATATTTGCCTCTTTATTTTGTAACAGTGAAAGCGTGCAAAATCCCTCTGCACGCCTATAACTTCTTTTTTAGACAATAAAAGTACCTTAATTAGGCGTTTTATATTATTCAGAAACTTCTGAAACTGCATTTTCTTCCAAAATAGGCTCCACAGGTGCATCAACTTGAGCTCCTAAATCGATACCCATTGCTCCTTGCTGGCGTGCAATACCATCAAGAGCAGCACGGGCAAAAAGATCGCAATAAAGAGAAATTGCACGTGAAGCATCGTCATTACCTGGTATTGGATGTGTTACGTCATCGGGATCACAATTGGTATCAATAATAGCAATCACTGGAATACCTAAACGTTTTGCTTCTTGGAGTGCAATATTTTCTTTATTCGTATCGATAACAAAAATAAGATCTGGAACAGAACCCATATCTTTAATACCACCAAGCGCACGATTAAGCTTTTCACGATCACGTTCAAGATTTAAACGTTCCTTTTTGGTAAAGCCTTGCGCTTCAGCAGCAAGAATTTTATCAAGCTTCCGCAAACGATGGATCGAATTGGAAATCGTTTTCCAGTTTGTGAGCATGCCGCCAAGCCAACGTGCATTAACGTAATACTGGGCGGAACGATTCGCCGCATCTGCGATAATGTCAGATGCTTGCCGTTTCGTACCAACAAAGAGAATACGACCACCACGCGCTACAGTATCTGAAACAAGTTTAAGCGCTTGGTGTAAAAGTGGAACGGTCTGAGCAAGGTCAATAATATGGATATTATTACGCTGACCATAAATATAGGGAGTCATTTTGGGATTCCAGCGATGAGTCTGGTGACCAAAATGCACACCGGCTTCTAAAAGCTGGTGCATAGTAAAATCGGGTAGTGCCATAAATCTTATCCTTTCCGGTTCAACCTCCGCGGAAAAAGCAGAAAGACCTGCTACCGGCGGATGCTTGCTAGAATTTTCTCACAGATCATTTGCAAACACCCAGACTCCGCGTGTGGAATAGCGCAAACATACTAATATTTGATTCTTTTTCAAGTTATTTTCTTTAATCATTTAATATTTGCATTTTCACATTGATTAAGAGCTTTTCCAAGTTCCAAGAATTCGAGACTGTTCAATTTTGCACGCACTGAAAAAGTTCCATAATCTATATGAAGATCACGCATGACACCATTCTCATGTAAGAGAAAACTGCTACGATAAACCGGCAAACCATCTTTATTTTCTCCATCATCAAAATAAGAAATTGTAACAGGCCAATATTCTTCTTCATCCAATTTTCTTACTTTTTCCGTTTCGCTATCAGATAAAAGCGTCTTCTTTTCCCCTATGACGATACTTTCTTTTATAACTTTATCTGCTTTATTTGTCCCATCAAATACAGTAACATTGTAAAAATGATCTCCTGCTTTTGCATGGCGGATAATATTTTTTAGTTGCATTATTGGAAATTCAGCCATTGCAAGCTTATACTCTTTTTCCTTTGGCTTTTTTAAGGTGACTGTAATACCATCTTGAGTACGCTCCGCAACCCCCTCGGCACGATGCACAACCTCTTCTCCCTCTTGATCTGTGATATTAAAACGAAATGTACGGCTGTCTCCTGTCTCATAACTCGTCGTCTGTTGATCCGTCAAACGTACTGGCATATCTTCAATGTGAACACGGCTAATGAAACGAAAACGTGTGCTATAGCCTTGGCATGCCGAACCAGTAAGCTCGTAAACCATTCGTCCTGACATCGCAGAAATTGTCATTTCATGAGAAACACTATCGAGATGAAAATCATAAATTGCTCGATGAGGCACAATAAAAATGGGCTCTTCAGCTCTCGCAGTACATAAAAAAACAATATATAAAATTATTATAAATAATGATCTAATCATTCCCAACTTCCGAACTTTATCCCCGTTGCATAACATCATACAATAAGGCAAAAAAGGCTAATTTCTCAATTAACCACACATTTTCTTAAATCAAAAAATAGATTATGCAATGAATATATTATAGAGCAGCTATGGAGTTAACATTATGACCAATATGATTGAAAAAAACTTAGAGAAGTTCGGAATCACTCTTCCTGAAGTAATCTCCCCCCTTGCCAATTACATCACCACTTCACAAAGTGGCAATCAACTCTTTATTTCTGGACAACTCCCTCTTATTAATGGAAAACCAATAGCCATCGGTAAAGTTGGTGCAACTGTGAATACCGAACAAGCCCAAAAAGCATCCGAAGCTTGCGCTCTCAATATTCTCGCGCAACTCAAGGCAACTCTGGGTGACTTAAATAAAATAAAACGTGTGGTAAAAATTACTGTTTTTGTGGCTGTAGATTCTCATTTTACCGATATTCCTTTTGTTGCCAATGGAGCTTCTAATTTATTCGTCAATATCCTTGGTGAAATTGGAAAACACGCCCGTTCTGCTATTGGTGTTGCCTCTCTTCCTATGGATGTTCCTGTAGAAGTTGAAGCCATCATAGAAATCTAAACCTTCATTAAGACAGTGCACCATCCTAAATATAACTGAAGTCAAAATACTTCTTTGTCTTACACTCTGATAAACCTTGCATTTTTTCGTTTTTAAATTAGAATCTTAAAATTACAATAAAAGGAAATATTTGTATGAAACAAGCTTACGACAATAACAATATTTTTGCTAAATTGATTCGCAATGAAATCCCTTCTGTTCGTGTCTACGAAGATGATGATGTTATTGGATTTATGGATATCATGCCACAGGCACCAGGTCATACGCTGGTCATTCCTAAAAAAGGCTCGAGAAACTTACTTGATGCGGATACTGAAACATTATTTCCTGTTATTAAAGCTGTTCAAAAAATTGCAAATGCCGTCAAAAAAGCCTTTCAGGCAGATGGCATAACTGTCATGCAATTTAATGAAGCAGCTAGTCAACAAACCGTTTATCACCTCCATTTTCATATTATACCACGTATGGAGGGAATAGAACTTACCCCTCATAATGATATGATAACGCCTACAGAAATACTTGAAGAGAATGCAAAAAAAATCCGTGCTGCCTTATAACACACTCTTAAGTTGTTGAGCTTTTTTTTCCTACACGTTTTTTTGTAAAATTTTCCATTTTACTTTTCTTTGAACTTACAGATATATCGGAAGATGAAATTTCTAACTGTAAGCTTTCTTTTTTACCATTTGATTTTTGTGTCAATACGCGAACGATACCACCATTGCGTAACTTTCCAAATAAAATTTCATCAGCTAATGGCTTTTTAATATATTCTTGTATAACACGCCCTAATGGGCGTGCTCCCATCTGAGAATCATATCCTTTATTGGAAAGCCATAAAGTTGCTGAAGGGCTTAATTCAAAACAAATTCCCCGATCAGCTAATTGTGCTTCAAGCTGAAAAATAAATTTTTGCACTATCTGATTGATGATTAAATGAGATAAAGGTGCAAACGGAATAATTGCATCTAACCGATTACGAAATTCTGGTGTAAATAACCGATTGATTGCTTCTATATCCTCACCATCACGATGTACTTTCCCAAATCCAATAGCTGATTTTGCCATATCTGAAGCACCCGCATTGGTCGTCATAATCAAAATAACATTGCGGAAATCAATTTTCTTACCATTATGGTCTGTTAATCTACCATAATCCATTACCTGCAATAAAATATTAAATAACTCTGGATGCGCTTTCTCAATCTCATCTAGCAATAGAACTGCGTGAGGTTTCTGATCAACGGCATCTGTAAGGAGACCTCCTTGATCAAACCCTATATAACCTGGAGGTGCACCGATTAAACGTGCTATCGTATGCCGTTCCATATATTCTGACATATCAAAACGCAATAATTCAATGCCTAAAGATGATGCAAGCTGTTTTGCAACTTCAGTTTTTCCTACACCTGTTGGTCCTGAAAATAAATAACTTCCTATTGGTTTATCCGGTTCGCGTAAACCTGCTCGCGCCAATTTTATGGATGAAACTAAGACGGAAATTGCCTGATCTTGACCATAAACAACATGTTTGAGTTCTCTTTCAAGCTTACTCAGTATCTTCTGATCATTCCGAGAAACTGTTTTTGGTGGAATTCTTGCAATTGTAGCAACAGTCGCTTCAATTTCTTTAACACCTATACTCTTCTTGCGTTGTTTTTGTGGCAAAAGCTTTTGCGCTGCGCCACTTTCATCAATAATATCAATTGCTTTGTCAGGTAACCTACGATCAATTATATAACGTGAAGATAATTCTACAGATGCCTTCATCGCCTGATCTGTATATTTAATCTGATGAAAATCTTCAAAGTAAGGCTTCATCCCTTGCAAAATCTTAATCGCATCTGTAACAGAAGGTTCATTAATATCAATCTTCTGAAAACGACGCTCTAAAGCACAATCTTGTTCAAAGAATTTGCGATATTCTCTATAAGTCGTCGAACCAATACATCGCATAGTTCCAGAAGATAATACAGGTTTCAAAAGATTTGCTGCATCCATATTTCCCCCTAATGTCGCTCCTGCTCCAATTAAGGTATGAATTTCATCAATAAATAAAATAGCATCGGGATACAGCTCAAACTCTTTAATAACTTGCTTTAAGCGTTCTTCAAAATCACCGCGATAACGTGTACCTGCAACAAGTCCCCCCATATCAAGAGAAAATATTGTTGCATTTGATAAAACTTCAGGCACTTGCCCATCAACAATGCGCTTTGCCAATCCCTCAATTATAGCGGTTTTCCCCACTCCAGGATCACCAACCAAAAGCGGATTGTTTTTCGACCTTCGACATAAAATCTGAATCATGCGTGAAATTTCTATTTCACGGCCAATTAATAAATCAACTTTTCCATTACGTGCTTTACAATTGAGATCAACACAATAATTCGTTAAAGCACTTGTTCCTCTTTCACCATTATCCGAAATCTGCTGATCTAATTGCTCTTCAAGTCCTTCAAGTAACATGGATAACCCATCATCACGCGTGACACCCTGTGAAATAAAACGTACAGCATCATAGCGTGTCATTCCCATCTCTTGAAGAAAATATGCTGCATGGCTTTCACGTTCAGAAAAAATTGCAACAAGAACATTTGCCCCCGATACTTCATCTTTTCCAGCCGATTGTGCATGAATCACCGCACGTTGGATAACACGCTGGAAAAAAGCTGTAGGCTTTGTATCCTCATCCGCTCTAATCTGTTCATCTAACTCTGAGCGAAGATAATTGGTTAAGCGCTCTCGCAATTCCTCCACATCTACTTGGCAAGCCTGAATAACGGAATTTGCATCGGCATCATCTAACAGCGCAAGTAGAAGATGCTCTAATGTTGCATATTCATGCCGTGCTTGAGTAGCAATTGTTAATGCACGATGCAAAACCTCTTCAAGACTAGGTGTAAAAGATGGCATAGTTCCTCACTTCCATTCCATTACACATTGTAACGGATGTTCATTTTGACGCGCACATTCTCTCACTTGTAATATTTTCATTTCAGCGACTTCATAAGTATAAGTCCCACATTCTCCTATCCCATTGTGATGAACATTTAACATTATCCGCGTTGCCTCTTCGAAACTTTTTTTAAAAAAGTTCTTCAAAACGAAAACAACAAAATCCATAGGTGTGTAATCATCATTAAGCAAAAAAACTCGACATAATTTAGGTTTTTCGAGTTTTTCTCTAGCCTTAGGCATTATAACCGCACCATGCCTACCTTCATCCCAATTCTTGCCCTTTTCATTATGCATAATATGAGCTATAGAGTTTATTATGAGCGTCTGTCCCATTATCGTTTTCCATGCAGCACATTTTTTATTAATTTTAAATTCTTTCATAACTATTGCAATACCTGTTTGTATTAGAAAAAAATTTCCCTCTATGGTTAGACTTCAATCACTCACTCATAAAATAACTTCTGTAAACAAATTAGTAATACCATTCGTCTAAATTGCATCAACAAATTACAGAAAAGGAAGCTTTATAGAAGTTTTTCAGGATAAATGGAGAAATAGGATACTGCAAGTGTATATTAATTATCAAAAAATTATGCGCTACTGTAAAACAATAGCAATTTCTTTTGTTGTGTTAGCTTTTTCTTACTGTTGGGCATCAGCCACACCTCAAGGCGCCTATCCTGATAAGTATGCGGCTATTGTTATAGATGCTACTACGGGAAAAACTCTATTTCAAGCCAATGCAACACTGAAACGTTATCCTGCTTCTTTAACAAAAATGATGACATTGTACTTACTCTTTGAAGCTATGCAGATGCGTCGTGTGACACCCAATACACCAATTCCTGTTTCACATTATGCAGCAATGCGTCCACCGACAAAAATTGGGTTTAAAGCAGGCCAAACAATTTCTGCAGAATCAGCAGCTAAAGCACTCATTACAAGATCTGCAAATGATGTTGCTGCTGCCATTGCAGAATATCTTGGAGGTAGTGAAAAAAAATTCGCTCAAATGATGACAGCAAAAGCTCATAAACTTGGCATGAAACATACACATTTCGCAAATGCTTCAGGACTTCCGGATGTGCGCAATTATTCTACAGCACGAGATATAGCGACTTTGTCATTAGCTTTACGTAAACATTTTCCCAAACAATATAAATTGTTCAAAACAAAAAGTTTTAATTTCCGTGGACATAAAATTAACAGCCACAATAAACTTGTTAAAATAATGAAAGGTGTCGATGGAATTAAAACAGGATACACACAAATGTCAGGTTCTAATTTAGCAACTTCGATGCGTCTTGAGGGGCGCTCTATTGTCGCTGTTGTTATGGGAGGTAAATCATCTACTGCACGTGACGAGCATATGGCTAGCTTATTGAATCAATATTTGCCCAAAGCAAGCCAAATGAAAAGTGGTGAACATTTAATAGCTTCTGTACGCTATCACTTACCCACTGGCGCCAATACTCCTATACCAACCATTAAAGATGATTTAAGTAATTTTGACGATGAAATTTCGACTATGTTGACAGCATTTGCAGAACAACCTAAAAACTCCAACATCGCAATAACGGCTGTAAATAAGGTAATTATACCAATACCGAACCCTCAAAAAACTATACCGGTTGAGACTCATAAAATTGTAACAGCCTCTTTGTCCGAAAATGCCGGATGGGCTATCCAAATAGGTTCTCTTCCTAGTGAAGAACAAGCAAAAACTCTACTTTTAAAAGCAAAAAATATAGCTTTTTCTACTTTAAAGCACGCATCTTCACATATGCAACTGTTTGAAAAGAATGGGCAGCGTTATTACCGGGCGCGCTTTACAGGGTTTCAATCAAAAAAAGCTGCATTTGATGCTTGTTCTACATTAAAGAAAGCAAATTTTAACTGCTATACTGTAGCCTACTAAAAAATTTTGAATTCTGCGTTAAGGATAGTATTATGACAGATAATGCTTTTGCTTCATTCCATAAAAAAGAAATTTTATTGAAGCAATCATCCCTCCTTTCATTGCGTTCTCTTCACGATGCTGTTGCAAAACTTACTGGTTTAAAATATAATTCGACTGCATTAGATACACAATCTCTTGTTAACCTTCTCATTTGCCAAACAATGCGCAACCGTCGTCTCATAATGCCTCCTGTACGTATTCATTTACGCGTTGCGAGCCAAACTGGTAATGTGCCTATTAAAATCCGTCTAGGAGCAACAAATATTTAATTCTACAGACCATCTCTAAAAAACTATTTTATTATTAACCATTATCTATAGCCTTAGAAAACCCTTTGATAAACATACTTTTTTCTTAAATTGTGGAATTGTTCTGACAGCTTTTCCAACTATCCAATATCTCCAAGCTTTCAATAAAACCATTGTTAAGAACATAAAAAATACTCAATATTTTTCCACTTTTGGATTTAATATAAAAAATTATCCTTGATATCTTTTTGAAAATGAATAGCTTCATTGGATGAAAGCTTATCATTTTAGGAATTATTCTAAACGTTCAATAAAGAAAGTCCCTCTTACTAATGCTCCCCTGACAACATAAACGCTGTAAAAAATAATCTCACTCCTCTTACTTGCATTTCTTTCAACAGACAAAGCAAATTGGAAAATACAAATACTATCGATGAAAAAACGTAAAAGAAATTATCAGATTAAATATCATGATAACGATTTCCATAAGATTTTAATTTATAATTATAATTTACTTTTTGCATATTGAATAAGAGATTTTCGTAAAATTCTCTTATTTTCCTTCTTATATTGAATCAGTCAAAATCGTCCGCCTGCTCATCACGAGAAAGATTGGCATATAAACTATTTAAAAAAGGAATCAAATATCCCTTATGAATTATTTCAAGTACGAGGATCTTTTGTAACATTGATCGTTGAAAAAAGGATGATAGTGCTGGTTTTCTCCCTTTATAAATAAAGATGCTAATACTCTATAGATTTTATACCATTCATGGAATGACTTACATTATACTACTCATATTCAAGATGCTGATTTATAAAGATAATTCATTATTTTGCATGTTAGATGATAATCTCGAATATCGTAAGATTCTCTCATTTGAAACTTGTTTATGTTGAATTAATAAAAACCGTTCTCTTGCATGTTATGGGCGAGATTAGTGTGTGGCGTAAAACTGTACCCAAAATACTCAAAATACCTATAATGAACCATTTCAAATGCTAAGGGCTTTGATCCCTGTACGGGGGGGCTTGGCAAAGTGTGCAATCATGCCCAGCGTACTCTTTTTATTAAGCATAAAGATGGGACAGCTCAATGGATTTACCGTTATTATATCATTCACGGGTGCCATCGCGAAATGAGCTTAGGAGCGTTGAGAGATATTTTTTAAACGAACTCACGAACAAGTAACACGATAATGTTCTATCGTGTGCATTCTATTCTCATGAAAATTTTTATAAATATTTCCTAATGTATACGTTATTATTTATTTTAATTTTTTTGTCGGTA
Organism: Bartonella sp. CL266QHHD; assembly: GCF_042195355.1. NCBI lineage: Bacteria > Pseudomonadati > Pseudomonadota > Alphaproteobacteria > Hyphomicrobiales > Bartonellaceae > Bartonella > Bartonella sp. CL266QHHD. Next base: position 17,005 of record NZ_JBHIOD010000055.1, on the reverse strand, counting down.
CAGAATTTATAAATAAAAAAGATATTCCCAATATATCTTTAATTATTGTAAATTAGTGTTTCTTTTCAAGATATTTTTTTACCATATAGGTAGCAAAAAACTTCACTTTTAAAAAATTAAAATCTTTAAAAATCTCTCTTTATCATAATTATTCAGATTTAAAATAAATTTTCCTTAGATACTCAGGTATAATCTTCCATTACTTAAAAGATATGGCTATGGAAACTTTTTAAAACCATAAAACCCAGCTAAAAAATAATGGTAAATTGATCACTAATTTTACTTTACGCTTTTTTATTTTTTCCATTTTAGGACAAATCAAACATATATCAACAATACACTCTCTCCAAACTTGCATCAACAGCTACTATTCGTTAAGAAAGCACTGAGCCATCTCAAATTTATTTTAAGCATGCTGCTGAATTAATTTGGAGTTTTGATTTATAAGGAACAAAAAACATAAGCTTTATCAGGAAATACGATTCTTCTCCAAAACGTCCAGTTATGGATTGAAAAATGTTCTAGCTCTTAACAAGATATTGCATTGACTGCAAGACCACCTTTACTTGTCTCTTTATAGCGTTCACTCATATCATGACCAGTCTGGCGCATTGTTTCTATACAAGCATCAAGAGAAACAAAATGATCTCCATTACCATATAATGCAAGAGAAGAAGCCGTTACCGCCTTAACAGCTCCCATTGCATTACGCTCAATACAAGGAACTTGTACAAGACCTGCAACAGGATCACATGTCATTCCCAAATGATGTTCAAGCGCAATTTCTGCCGCATTTTCAATTTGAGCTGGTGTTCCACCTAATGCTGCGGTCAACCCTGCTGCGGCCATTGAAGATGCCGTTCCAACTTCACCTTGACACCCAACTTCTGCACCAGAAATAGAGGCATTATGTTTGATAACACCGCCTATAGCTGCTGCCGTTAATAGAAAATTATGTATTCCCTCTCGATCTGAATCATCATTAAATTGAAGATAATAACGCAAAACGGCTGGGACAACACCAGCTGCGCCATTTGTTGGTGCTGTAACAACACGACCACCTGCTGCATTTTCCTCATTGACTGCTATAGCATATACCGAAAGCCAATCATTTGCCCAAAGTGGATAATTGTGATTTTTCCTTTGATTTTCCAAAAGCGTTTCATGCAGCTTTTTAGCACGCCTTAGAACACGCAATCCACCAGGCAACTCACCTTCTTGTGAAAGACCTCTATCAATGCAATTTGTCATCGCTGAAAAAATTTCATCAAGCCCTACATCAAGAGAAGAACGCTCTATCTTTGTTTCTTCATTTAAGCGCTTCATTTCAGCAATTGAAAGTCCTGATTTTTCTGCCATTGATAACATTGTACAAGCAGAATCGAATGGATATGGTACCTCAAATGCTTCTGGTTGTATATTATCATTCATATGGCTTAATTCATCCTCAGTCACAACAAAGCCACCACCGATAGAATAATAAATCTGCCGCAACAGAACATTCCCATCAGTATTAAGTCCTTCAAAGGCTAGTCCATTTGTATGTCCAGGGAGGATTTGCTTTCGTTCAAAAATAAGATCACATTGCACATCAAACTGATAAGCGGGATGGCCTTCTGGTTGCACTTTTTTTTCACGTATAACTTTTTCTAACAGAAACCCCATGCTATCAGGATCAACAGTAGAAGCTTTTTCTCCTAAAAGTCCTAATATGATAGCCCTATCTGTTGCATGACCAATACCCGTGAAAGCTAACGAACCATAAAGATAAACACGTATACGAGAAACTTGAATATCAGACGACTGAGAAAAATCTCCTATCTTTTGCAAAAACATATTAGCAGCTGTCATCGGTCCCATCGTATGTGAGCTAGAAGGACCAATCCCAATTTTAAAAAGTTCAAAAACAGATAGAAACACGTATCACCTCAAAACTATAGTACAGTTTGAGCATATATGCTTTTTCATAACGTTTCTCCCGTTTAAAATCAAATTGCGAGATAAACTAAAAAAATAACAGCAATAAACACGAATGTCGCTCGTCTTGCTACCACCCAACACTTTCTTTCTATAGTGTTTTCCATTAGCCAACCTTCAAAACGGGCAATGCCCCTAGAGTCACCACTCCTAATGTTCCAAGCGTAGTAAAATAAGTGTTAATATGCAATATTAAAATTCAATAAGGATGAGAAATCTTATCGGAAATATTTTTCATAATGCACTAAGTTCTTCAAAACGTATGCTTAATTGTATGAAATATTTTATGGGTATGTTTCAATGAAACGTACAAAGTTTTCTAACGATTCTCGTTCTGTCTCAAACTTGTTTTCTGGAGCACTCATATCGCGATAACCAAGTGCCATACCACAGATAATATGGCGATCAGAAGGAATAGATAAAAGCGTACGAATCTGTTTATGATAATCAGCAAAAGCAGCTTGAGGACAGGTATCTAATCCAAATCCACGTGCAGCTAACATAATGGTCTGCATAAACATACCCAAATCAAGCCAACTCCCCATTTCCATGTCGTGATCCATTGTAAATAAGAGTCCTACAGGTGCATCAAAAAATAAAAAATTTCGCGCCTTTTGATGAAGTATTTTTTCTTTATCTCCTTTTTGAATTCCAAGACTCTGATAAAGATCCAAACCAACTTTTCGACGCCTTGAAATATAAGGCTCACGCCACTGACGTGGATAATAACTATATTCACGCTCTCCTTTTACACCTGAAAGCACAAGTTGTGAAAGCTCTTGCCCTACTTTCTGTAATACACTTCCTGTAAGCACAATCACTTGCCATGGCTGAATATTTGTTCCAGATGGTGCACGTGCTGCAAGTTTTAAGATTTCTTTGATTGTTTCCAAACTAACTGGCTGATCAGTAAAAGCGCGAATTGACTTTCGTGACAAAATAGATTGAAAAACACTCATAGGAGAAACTGTCATTGTTTTTACTTTCTTTATGAAAAATAATTCCTTCTTATCAAGGACAATATACTGCGAAAATACCTTTGCAGCTTTTTCAAACACTCTATTTCTTTAAATGACTTACACATTTCACGCAGTGTTAAATATCCCCCTTAGAGATAGTATAACCTATCCCTTTTAAGAGAAAGAAAATTGTCTAAAAGTAGACAAAATAAATTTTATAATCAATGACTAACCCCCAACTCCGCTAAGCTCTCAAAAAAACTCTCCTCAATTCGTTCTAAATCCTGTAGAAGATCATCAACATCATGCTGCATCTGCTTTAAATCAGCTCGTTTTTTATGAATTCCTGCAATTAATTTCTTAAGCTTTTTCTCATCATCTGGTGGTTTTCCAACTATTGTCAACATATCAGATATTTCAGACAACGAAAATTTAACTCTTTTAGCACGCAGTATTTGCTTTAACTTATGACGATCCGTTTGTGTATAAAGCCGTGTACTTCCACGCCGAAAAGGACTAAGAAGTCCCTCTTCTTCATAATAACGCAAAGTTCGAGCTGTTATTGAAAACTCACGTGTTAATTTTCCAATTGAATAATATTCGTACATTTTATCATTCTGTCTGCATAGATCACATTGTTATAAGAAATGTGTCTATTTTTTATAAAAAACTTAGTAAGCACCCTAATCTCTACTTTCCTGCATTCTAATTTATAAGAAAATACATTCTTATCATACAAGCATTGTATAGTAGAGAATCAATTATTTTTTAGATTACAGAAAAGACTATTGACCTTTCATTATAAGTCCTTTTAAATCTTTATAGAAGATATCAATCAAAAATTTTCCTAAAATTCAAAATCAATCATTATTTGATTTGTAGATAATCACTCTTTTCCTTGAATATGGCTTTTGAGTTTTACATATTTTGAAAAAATTCTATACTGCTTTTAGAAATTAAGAAACTTTAAAATAAAGTAACAAAAAAGATAAACATCATTACAAAATAATAAGCTACTAAAGACGTTCCCAATAACTGTCGCCTTATAATTTTTGACATTTTCAAGAAAATATGTAACTTTTGCATTTTGAGATAAAAAAACGTCTGAACTTTCTATTCAGACGTCTTTATATTATGTGATGTTGTATTTAAATTATTCAGCAACGGCCCCAGTTGTCATATTTGTCAACATAGCCTTAGCCACTTCGTTATTACTAGACTTACGCTGCTCATCTACAATCAAATCATCACGAACCGCAGCAATACGACGGATTTGAGAAATCGTACCACCTGTACCTGCTGGAATAAGACGACCGACAATAACGTTCTCTTTAAGTCCTTGCAAAGTATCAATTTTACCAGAAACTGCTGCTTCAGTAAGAACACGTGTTGTTTCCTGAAACGATGCCGCCGAAATGAAAGAAGGCGTTTGAAGAGAAGCTTTTGTAATTCCAAGAAGAATGGGATTACCAGATGCTGGTTTCTTCCCTTCTGCAATCAAATTATCATTGATTTCATCAAGTTCAATACGATCAACATTATCACCTGGAATATAACCAGAATCTCCAGATTCAGTAATTTCAACTTTTTGCAACATTTGACGAACAATCACTTCAATGTGCTTATCATTAATAAGAACTCCCTGTAAACGATAAACCTCCTGAATCTCATTAACAAGATAAGATGCCAAAGCTTCAACCCCCTTAATCGCCAAGATATCATGAGGTGCTGGATTACCATCAAGGATATAATCTCCCTTTTCAATTTGATCGCCTTCTTGGAAGTGAAACAACTTACCTTTTGGAATCAAATATTCTACTGCCTCAAGAGTTTCATCATTTGGTTCAATAATGATACGACGTTTATTCTTATAACCACGGCCGAATCGAATCGTGCCACTTACTTCAGCAATAATCGCATGATCCTTTGGACGACGCGCTTCAAAAAGCTCAGCCACACGTGGTAAACCACCCGTAATATCTTTCGTCTTGGCACTTTCCATTGGCAAGCGAGCAATAACATCACCAGCCTTAACATGAGCACCAAGCTCAACAGAAAGAATAGTTTCCACTGACATCATATAACGGGCTTCACCTCCCTTATACAATTTAGCAATGGATTCACCTTCTTTATCTGTGTGAATAATAATGGCTGGTTTAAGATCCGCACCACGTGGATTAGCGCGCCAATCAATCACTAAACGCTTCGTAATACCCGTAGATTCATCAGCTGTTTCAGTGACAGATAAACCATCAATCATATCTTCAAAACCCACATAACCTTCAACTTCCGTTAAAATTGGACGTGTATAAGGATCCCATTCTGCTATACGTTGGCCACGTTTAACCACATCACCATCATCAACAAAAATATGAGCACCATAGCTAACACGATGTACAACGCGCTCTTTTCCTAACTCATCCTTGATAAGGATAGCCATATTACGCCCCATAACAACCAATTGGCCTTCAGAGTTACGAACCACATTACGATTACGAATCTCCACCTTACCTTCATAAGATGCCTCTAAATACGATGAATCAACAACCTGCGCAGTTCCTCCTAAGTGGAAAGTACGCATAGTAAGCTGTGTTCCCGGCTCACCAATGGATTGAGCAGCAATAACACCAACGGCTTCTCCCTGATTAACAGGTGTTCCACGCGCCAAATCACGACCATAGCATTTTGCACAAACACCAAGACGTGTTTCACATGTTAAAGCAGAGCGAATTTGAACAGATTGAATCCCAGCTGCTTCAATCTTCGCAACATCAGCTTCCTCAATCATTGCTCCACCTTCAAGGATAACCTCTCCAGAGACAGGATGTAGAATATCAACAAGCGCTGTACGACCAAGAATTCTTTGCCCAATGGAGGCAACAATTTGTCCTGCATCAACAATCGGCTGCATGGTAAGCCCTTTTGCGGTACCACAATCAACTGCTGAAATAATAGCATCCTGTGCAACATCAACAAGACGCCGTGTTAAATAACCAGAGTTCGCCGTCTTTAACGCAGTATCAGCAAGTCCTTTACGTGCACCATGCGTGGAATTGAAGTACTCATTAACAGTTAGACCTTCTTTAAAATTTGAAATAATAGGCGTTTCAATAATTTCACCCGATGGTTTTGCCATTAATCCACGCATACCGGCCAATTGTCTCATCTGGTTAGCAGAACCACGAGCACCAGAGTGCGACATCATATAGATCGAATTCATCGGCCGTTGACGACCTGTTTTAGGATCAAAATCGACGGCTTGAATACGTTTCATCATTTCATCTGCAACGCGATCTGTACATTTACCCCAAGCATCTACAACCTTATTGTATTTTTCACCTTGTGTAATCAAACCATCATTATATTGCTGTTCGTACTCCTTAGCCAAAGCTTCTGTTTCTGCAACTAAACGAGACTTACTATCAGGAATAACCATATCATCCTTACCGAATGAAATTCCTGCACGACAAGCATAAGAAAAGCCAAGCTGCATAATACGGTCACAAAAAATAACCGTCTCTTTTTGTCCACAGTGCCGATAAACATGATCAATCATTTTAGAAATATTCTTTTTCGTCATCTCTTGATTGACAATATCAAATGAGATATCCGCACTTCTTGGCAAAAGCTCACCGATAATCAAACGACCAGGTGTCGTATCATAAAGTTTAGAAACTTCTTTTCCATCCTTCCCAATATTCTTAACACGGCCTTTAATCTTCGTATGAAGCGTTACAACCTTATTTTCCAAGGCATAATGAAGCTCACCTATATCAGAAAAGGCCATTCCTTCACCTGGTTCTTTTTCAGAAACAATTGAAAGATAATAAAGACCAAGAACCATATCCTGTGAGGGAACAATAATGGGAGCACCATTGGCCGGATGAAGAATATTATTGGTGGACATCATCAAAACACGGGCTTCAAGCTGTGCTTCAAGAGAAAGCGGAACGTGAACCGCCATCTGATCACCATCAAAATCTGCATTAAAAGCAGTACACACCAGTGGATGAAGTTGAATAGCTTTGCCTTCAATTAAGATAGGTTCAAAAGCCTGAATCCCCAAACGGTGCAATGTTGGCGCACGGTTGAGTAAAACAGGGTGTTCACGAATAACCTCATCCAAGATATCCCAAACTTCTGGATGTTCTTTTTCAACAAGCTTCTTTGCCTGCTTTACCGTTGATGAATAGCCTTTTGCATCAAGCCGCGCATAAATAAAAGGCTTAAATAATTCAAGAGCCATTTTTTTAGGAAGACCACATTGATGCAATTTTAATTCAGGACCCGTCACGATAACAGAACGCCCCGAGTAATCAACTCGCTTCCCAAGTAAGTTCTGACGAAACCGTCCTTGCTTGCCCTTCAACATATCTGATAGAGACTTGAGAGGACGTTTATTGGCTCCAGTAATCACACGCCCACGCCGTCCATTATCAAACAATGCATCAACAGCTTCTTGTACCATACGCTTTTCATTGCGCACGATAATTCCAGGAGCACGCAATTCAATCAGCCGTTTCAAGCGGTTATTACGATTAATAACACGCCGATAAAGATCATTCAGATCTGATGTCGCAAAACGCCCACCATCAAGCGGAACCAATGGACGCAAATCCGGTGGAATAACCGGAATTGTTTTCATTATCATCCACTCTGGCTTATTTCCAGATTCAAGAAAATTTTCAACGATTTTAAGTCGTTTAATCAATTTTTTCTGCTTTAACTCTGAAGTTGTTTCAGCTAATTCGAGACGCAAATCATTAGCGATTTTATCTAACTCCATACTAGCTAAAAGCTCGTAAATAGCTTCAGCGCCAATCATAGCTGTAAATTGATCTTCTCCGAACTCATCAATAGCAAGCATATATTCTTCTTCAGAAAGAAGCTGATGGAGCTTAAGAGATGTCAATCCTGGTTCGGTTACAATATAATTCTCAAAATAAAGAACCCGCTCAATATCTTTTAAAGTTAAATCTAAAAGTGTAGAAATACGACCTGGTAATGATTTAAGAAACCATATATGTGCAACAGGTGCCGCAAGTTCAATATGCCCCATACGCTCACGACGTACGCGCGAAAGAGTAACCTCTACACCGCATTTTTCACAAATAATGCCCTTATACTTCATGCGTTTATATTTGCCACATAGACACTCATAGTCCTTAATAGGGCCAAATATACGTGCACAAAAAAGACCATCACGTTCTGGTTTAAAAGTCCGATAATTAATAGTCTCAGGCTTCTTAATCTCACCATACGACCAGGACAAAATTTTCTCAGGACTCGCAATAGAAATACGAATAGAGTCAAATGTCTGCGCTGGCGCTTGAGGATTGAAAAGATTCATGACCTCGTGGTTCATGCTGTTCTCCTTCAAAGATTCTTAGAACCTGTTGTAATATCTCATTTATTTTATAACAGATCTTCTTTAAAAGACATTTACTTTTAAAAACGACCTGTATAGCCTTAATAAGGTTATTGAGCCTCTTAAAGTAATAAGAGCGCAGCCTTTTTCCAGTGCGCTCCTTGAATTATTACTCTGCCGTATCAGACAATGCCCGCTGTGCAATAAGTTCACGCGCATCATCAAGCTCCACATTAAGAGCAAGTGAGCGCATTTCTTTTACCAACACATTAAAGCTTTCGGGTATCCCTGCCTCAAATGTATCATCACCACGCACAATTGCCTCATAGACTTTTGTCCGCCCAGCCACATCATCTGATTTTACTGTTAGCATCTCCTGCAAAGTGTATGCAGCACCATAAGCTTCAAGTGCCCATACCTCCATTTCACCAAAACGCTGACCACCAAACTGTGCCTTACCTCCTAATGGCTGCTGCGTAACAAGTGAATAGGGACCTATAGAACGTGCATGAATCTTATCATCAACAAGGTGATGCAATTTCAACATGTAAATATATCCCACCGTTACTGGACGATCAAAAGGCTCCCCAGTACGACCATCATAAAGCGTAACCTGCCCTGAACTATCTAAGCCTGCGTCTTCCAGCATCATGTTAATATCAGACTCATGTGCTCCATCAAAAACAGGCGTTGCAATTGAAACCCCTTTTTTCATCTGTAATGCCAATTTGTAGAGGCTTTCATTATCATACTGACGGACTGGTTCATTATGATTATCATCAGGCATAAGATTTTCAATACGCTGACGCAGCGGCAATATATCCCCAGTCTCTTGATACAACTCTAACAAATCACCAATCTTCTTGCCCATCCCCGCACATGCCCAACCAAGGTGCGTCTCAAGAATTTGTCCAACATTCATACGACTAGGCACACCAAGCGGATTCAAGACGATATCAGCATGGGTCCCATCTTCAAGAAATGGCATATCTTCTACGGGAAGAATACGTGAAACAACACCCTTATTTCCGTGACGTCCCGCCATCTTATCACCTGGTTGGATTTTGCGCTTCACAGCCACAAAAACCTTCACCATTTTCATGACACCAGGAGGCATTTCATCACCTCTTTGGACCTTTTCAACTTTATCCATAAAGCGACGTTGTAATGCTTCCTTTGATTCATCATATTGCTTGCGCAAAGCTTCAATTTCATTTTGAAGTTTTTCATCCTCAACAGCAAATTGCCACCACTGGGATCGTGGATAATGCCCCATCACTGTACTATCAAGCTTTTTGCTGCCCGAAAAGCCTTTCGGACCTTCTACAGCAACTTTACCTGTCAACATATCGGTGAGGCGCGAATAAACATTGCGATCAAGAATAGACTGTTCATCATCACGGTCTTTTGCTAAACGCTCAATTTCTTCACGCTCAATTGCCATCGCACGTTCATCTTTTTCCACGCCATGGCGATTAAAAACGCGAACTTCAACAACAGTACCAAAAGTCCCAGGAGGCATACGCATAGAAGTATCACGAACATCGGATGCCTTTTCCCCAAAAATCGCACGCAGAAGCTTTTCTTCCGGCGTCATAGGACTTTCACCTTTTGGGGTAATCTTTCCAACTAAAATATCACCCGGTTGAACTTCAGCACCAATATAAATAATGCCAGCTTCATCAAGATTTCTTAACGCTTCTTCCGCAACATTAGGAATGTCGCGCGTAATTTCCTCAGGACCAAGTTTTGTATCGCGTGCCGCAACTTCAAATTCCTCAATATGAATTGAAGTAAACACATCATCAGCAACAATGCGCTCGGATAACAAAATAGAATCTTCATAATTGTATCCATTCCAAGGCATAAAGGCTACGAGAACATTCCGCCCAAGAGCCAAATCACCAAGATCCGTGGATGGACCATCTGCAATGATATCACCTTTTTCTACCCTATCACCAACATTTACAAGAGGACGCTGATTAATACAAGTGGACTGATTAGAACGCTGAAATTTCTGTAAGCGGTAAATATCAACGCCTGATTTTGAAGGATCTAAATCTTCTGTTGCACGGATAACAATACGGGTAGCATCAACTTGATCAACAACACCACTACGTTTTGCACTCACAGCAGCTCCTGAATCGCGCGCAACAATGGATTCCATTCCCGTCCCAACAAATGGTGCTTCAGCGCGTACAAGAGGAACTGCCTGACGCTGCATGTTCGATCCCATAAGTGCACGATTCGCATCATCATTTTCCAAAAAAGGAATAAGCGCTGCTGCAACTGAAACCAACTGTTTTGGTGAAACATCCATCAAATCAACATGATCACGCGGCGCCATTAAAACTTCACCAGCATGACGGCAAACAACAAACTCTTCTATAAAACGACCTTCGCTATCTAATGAAGAATTAGCCTGAGCGACATAATGCTTTGCTTCTTCCATCGCTGAAAGATAAATAACTTCTTTTGTAACTTTTCCATCAATAATTTTTCGATATGGACTTTCAATAAAGCCATATTTGTTAACTCGCGCAAATGTTGCTAAGGAGTTGATTAGACCAATATTGGGGCCTTCTGGTGTTTCAATCGGACAAATACGACCATAATGCGTAGGATGTACGTCACGGACTTCAAAACCCGCACGTTCACGAGTCAAACCGCCTGGACCAAGAGCAGAAAGACGGCGCTTATGGGTAATTTCCGACAATGGATTGGTTTGATCCATAAACTGCGACAATTGTGAAGACCCAAAAAACTCACGAACTGCTGCTGCAGCAGGCTTTGCATTGATCAAATCCTGTGGCATAACTGTATCAATTTCAACCGATGACATACGCTCTTTTATCGCACGCTCCATACGAAGAAGACCAATGCGATATTGATTTTCCATCAACTCCCCAACGGAACGAACGCGACGGTTGCCAAGATTATCAATATCATCAATTTCACCACGTCCATCACGCAATTCAACCAACATCTTAACAACAGCAAGAATATCCTCTTGGCGTAAAATGCGAACTGTGTCTGGACAATCAAGATCCATACGCAAATTCATCTTAACACGCCCAACAGCAGAAAGATCATAACGCTCTGGATCAAAAAACAATGAATGGAACATTGCTTCTGCTGTATCAATTGTTGGAGGCTCACCTGGACGCATTACTCGGTAAATATCAAATAACGCATCCTGCCGACTTTCATTTTTATCCACCTTCAAAGTATTGCGGATGTAAGCGCCAATATTCATGTGATCAATATCAAGAATATTGATTTGATCAGCACTAACATCAAGCAAAATTTTTAATACTTTTTCGTCAATTTCATCACCAGCCTCAAGGTAGATTTCACCTGTTTCGTAATTGACGATATCTTCGGCTAGATAACAACCTAATAAATCATCTTCACTAACTTTAACCGCTTTGAGTCCTTTTTCTGCCAAAGACTTCGCAGTACGAACTGTTAATTTTTTACCAGCCTCCGCAACGACTTCACCACTATCTGCATCTATAAGGTCAGAAATGAGCTTCATTCCTTTAAAGCGATCAACAGAATAAGGAACTCGCCATCCTTCTCCATCACGCTCATAAGTCACTTTATCATAAAACGTTGATAAAATATCTGACGCATCCATACCTAATGCCATCAAAAGACTTGTAACAGGAATTTTGCGCCGTCGATCAATACGCGCATAAACGATGTCCTTAGCATCAAACTCAATATCAAGCCAAGAACCACGATACGGAATAACACGAGCAGCAAAAAGAAGCTTTCCTGATGAATGGGACTTTCCTTTATCATGGTCAAAAAAGACACCAGGAGAACGATGCATCTGAGAAACAATAACACGCTCCGTACCATTAACAACAAAGGTACCATTCGTCGTCATTAAAGGCATATCGCCCATATAAACGCCTTGCTCTTTAATGTCTTTGATATCTTTGGAGCCAGTATCCTCATCAACATCAAAAACAATCAAACGCAATATGACCTTTAATGGGGCAGCATAAGTTAAATCACGTTGACGGCACTCTTCAACATCAAATTTTGGTAAATCAAATTCATAACCTACAAACTCAAGCATAGCTGTACCGGAAAAATCTGAAATAGGAAAAACAGATTTAAAAACAGCTTGCAAACCTTCATCTGGTCGTCCACCTTTCGGTTCCTCAACCATGAGAAACTGATCGTATGACGCTTTTTGAACCTCAATAAGATTCGGCATTTCTGCTACTTCAGGAATCTTACCAAAAAATTTGCGTACGCGCTTACGACCATTGAATTGAGACATCATTGCGTGAGTCTGAGCCATCGTCGCTCCTTGATCTTTACTCTTCAAGGTAGACCAACCTTGAAAGCCTTATATCATTAACCTGCATATGCAGACCAGTTCACTTGACACTCAATAATGAGCATCATTAACTTTCCCCACCAACATAAGCCATTTATCTCTTTGACTCTATGATGAAGGAGTAAGTAATCTAAACCTATCCCATTCCTGTTACGAAACCATTAGGAAAAGGTTTTTTACTCATTATTTTCCCTCTTTGTATTAAGAGAAAGAAATCGGCGAACATAAATGCCCGCCGATAAAATTAAATTTACTTAAGTTCCACTTTAGCACCAGCAGCTTCAAGTTGAGATTTAATTTTTTCTGCTTCTTCTTTAGAAGCAGCCTCTTTAATAGGCTTAGGTGCACCTTCAACCAGATCTTTAGCTTCTTTAAGACCAAGTCCAGTAAGAGCACGAACTTCCTTAATAACATTAATTTTTTGTGCGCCACCTTCAACAAGAATAACATCAAATTCTGTTTTTTCTTCAGCAGCTGGAGCAGCAGCACCAGCAACAGCAGCGACAGCTACAGGAGCAGCAGCCGAAACTCCCCACTTTTCTTCAAGTAACTTAGAAAGCTCAGCGGCTTCCAAAAGGGTTAGATTAGAAAGGTCTTCTACGATCTTCTCTAGATCAGCCATTTTTAAATTCCTTCAATTAAAAGATTTGAACCATTATTAAATTTTATCCAAAAAAACAGAAAAGCATTAAGGCTCTTCCATAAACGTGAATACAAACAGCCTTAAGCCGCCTTATCCTCCTGAGCATATGCTCCAATGACACGTGCAACCTGACCAGCAGGGGCATTAACAACCTGTGCAATACGGGTCGCAGGGGTAGAAATCATACCCACAAGTTTTGCACGCAACTCGTTTAATGAAGGCAATGAAGCCAATGACTTCACAGCATCTACAGTTAAACTTGTTGCACCCATTGAACCGCCAAGTATGACAAATTTGTCATTGCTTTTCGCAAAATCAACAGCAACTTTCGGTGCTGTGATTGGATCTTCTGAATAAGCAATAAGTGTTTGCCCAGTAAACAAACCCACTATCGATTCAGATTCCGTGCCCTGAAGAGCGATTTTAGCAAGACGGTTTTTGGCGACTTTAACGGCACCGCCAGCTTCACCCATTTTCGAACGCAGATCATTCATCTGTGAAACTGTCAGACCGGAATAATGTGCAACAACAACAGAACCAGACTTCCGAAAAGCCTCGTTAAGCCATGTAACAAATTCGCGTTTTTCCGCTCTATTCACTGTCTCTCTCCATTTAACAGATTTACTTAAAACAAACCTGTTGGTTACCTTTGATAACATAAAATACTTCATGTCACCGATGAGGATCCTGTCCCCTTTTTCACGCACAGCGTTCAAAGGCAACCTTGGCTCAAACCCTTTAAGTCTTTTAACTCTCAGTTTTTACCCCAGTCTCATGCAGGTTTTTTTTGATTAAGATACTTAAAAGTATCACCTACAATCTCGGACAGGATATTCCGGAATTTCTCCCGGCACAACCTAAGCCCTATAAAGCTTAGATAGCTAAATGCTGATCAAAACCAGCACTTTAAAATACAATTTTGATATTCCCATACCCCAAAAAACAAAATCATAAATCAGCTTACATTAACTCTGAACGAACCGTTGCTGGATCAACTTTAACACCAACTCCCATAGTCGACGAAACAGCAACGCGTTTAATATATTCACCTTTTGCACCTTGCGGTTTGGCTTTAATAACTGCACTTGCAAAGGCTTTTATATTTTCTACGATTTTTTCAACACCAAAAGAAGCCTTACCAATACCAGCATGCACAATACCAGCTTTTTCCACACGAAACTCAACAGCACCACCTTTAGAAGCTTTGACAGCACCGGCGATATCAAGTGTTACAGTACCAACCTTCGGATTTGGCATCAAACTCCGTGGACCAAGAATCTTACCAAGACGACCAACAAGAGGCATCATGTCTGGCGTTGCAATACAACGATCAAAGTCTATAGTCCCTCTATTAACGCTTTCAAATAAATCTTCGGCACCCACAATATCAGCTCCTGCCGCCTTAGCTTCCTCAGCCTTATCCCCACGAGCAAAAACGGCAACACGAATATTTCTCCCTGTCCCATTAGGCAAATGAGCAACGCCTCGAACCATTTGATCAGCATGACGCGGATCAACACCCAAGTTCATTGAAATTTCGATTGTTTCATCAAACTTAGCAACAGCACGCTCCTTAACCATTGAAACGGCATCTTTTAAAGCGTAAAGTTCATTAAAATCAATATCTTTTCGGATATTTTTTATTCTTTTTGCTACTTTTGCCATAATATTAGCCCACCACTTCCAAGCCCATCGAGCGAGCAGAACCTTCAACCATACGCATTGCTGCCTCAATGTCATTCGCATTAAGATCTTTCATCTTTGATTCCGCAATCGAACGAATTTTATCGCGAGAAATGCTTCCTACAGACACTTTACCAGGCTCTTTTGAGCCAGATTTCAGGTTTGCTTCCTTCTTTAAAAAGAATGATACAGGAGGCGTCTTGAGAGAAAATGTGAAAGACTTATCTTGATAATACGTAATAACAACTGGAATCGGCGCTCCCTTTTCCATTTCTTGTGTAGCTGCATTAAACGCCTTACAAAACTCCATGATATTAATACCACGCTGCCCAAGAGCTGGACCAATCGGTGGAGATGGAGTAGCAGCTCCTGCAGGAACCTGCAACTTAAGCTGACCTATACTTTTTTTTGCCATAACAATCTGCCTTTAATTTCACTGGTATACTGACAATTCACCTTGCCCGTTACCCGCTGCAGTCACGTGGTTCGGATCATTAAGCCGACAAAAGCTATAAATCACCTCCCACTCCTTCCTTAAAGTAATTAAAACTACTCTAAGTTTAATCAGAGTTTTTCAACCTGACCAAATTCCAAATCAACAGGCGTAGGACGCCCAAAAATAAGCACTTCAACCTTAAGACGAGAGCGCTCTTCTTCAACCTCTTGAACAATTCCATTAAACGAAACAAAAGGACCATCAGCAACGCGAACTTGCTCTCCAACCTCAAACAATACAGAGGACTTTGGAGACTCAACCCTTTCCTGAACTTGTTTGAGAATTTGCTCAACCTCTCGATCAGAAATTGGAACAGGACGCGCATCCGATCCTAAAAAACCTGTCACTTTAGGTGTATTCTTAATAAGATGATAAACTTCATCTGTTAACTCAGCACGAACAAGAACATAACCAGGAAAAAACTTTCGCTCAGTATCAACTTTGCGTCCACGACGAACCTCTACAACACGCTCTGTTGGAACAAAAATCTTTTCAAAAAGATGATCAAGTCCCTTTTGCTTTGCCTCCTTATCAATAGCTTCCGCTACTTTCTTTTCAAAATTTGAATATGCCTGAACAATATACCAACGAGCTGCCACAGTCACACTTCCTTACATTCTCAACTAAAAAGATATTTCAGAAGATCAATAACCCGCCAAACACCAAAATGCATAACCTGATCCACAATAAAAAAGAAAGCTGAAGCCAATGCAGTTACCAACAAAACCATAATAGTAGAAATAACCGTCTCACGACGTGTAGGCCATTTCACTTTAATTGTTTCTGCATAAACCTGCTTCAAAAAGGTAATCGGATTGGTTTTAGATGCCATCGTCACACTATACTCTCTCTAGTCCTATTGTGTTTTATAGAACAAAATAAACAGGAAAAAATGCAAAAGCCAACTTTCAGACTTATGCAATTTCCTTACTTTCTATTCAATACCGTTTCACACACAAAAAAACAAGCCCCATATCAAAAAAAGCGAAAAAGGCAGCAAAATCCACTCCCTTATATGTAAAATCCCCCCTTTGGCAGGGGCAGCAGGACTTGAACCCGCGACCTGCGGTTTTGGAGACCGCCGCTCTACCAACTGAGCTATACCCCTAACTCTCAAAACTAAAACACTTTTAACACCCCTTTAACAAGCATTATTTATTCAATGATCTTAGAGACGATACCGGCACCAACAGTACGACCACCTTCACGAATAGCAAAACGAAGTTTCTCTTCCATCGCTATCGGAACGATCAACGAAACATCCATCGCAACATTGTCACCTGGCATAACCATTTCCGTTCCTTCTGGAAGTGTAACAATACCTGTAACATCCGTCGTACGGAAGTAAAACTGAGGACGATAATTCGTGAAAAATGGTGTATGACGTCCACCTTCATCTTTTGTCAAAATGTAAGCTTCTGCTTTAAAACGCGTATGAGGTGTAACGGATCCTGGCTTCGCCAATACTTGACCACGCTCAATCCCTTCACGATCAACACCACGTAGAAGAGCTCCTATATTA
>NZ_JBHIOD010000054.1:0-7781 GCF_042195355.1 Bartonella sp. CL266QHHD | reverse complement strand
TCTTTGGAACTTCAGCAACCATTGCTTCTGTTGTGATCAGAAGGCTCGCAATTGAAGCCGCATTCTGAAGAGCAGAACGCACAACTTTCACAGGATCAACAATTCCCAAAGCAATCAAATCACCAAATTCACCCGTGGCGGTATTATAACCATAAGTGTCAGCATTATTTTCCAGCACTTTGCCCACAATAATAGCGGCTTCTTCACCAGCATTGCTTGCAATCTGGCGCGCTGGTGCTTGTAGAGCACGACGAACGATACTAATACCAGCTTCTTGGTCAGGATTACTTCCCTTAACGGTCAACGCATTTGCTGCACGCAACAATGCGGTACCACCACCAGCAACAATACCTTCTTCAACAGCAGCACGTGTTGCATTCAAAGCATCATCAACACGGTCTTTCTTTTCTTTCACTTCAACTTCTGTTGCACCACCCACACGGATAACAGCAACACCACCAGCGAGTTTAGCAAGTCTTTCTTGCAATTTTTCACGGTCATAGTCAGAAGTTGTTTCTTCAATCTGAGCCTTGATTTGATTGACGCGAGCAGTAATTTCGCTCTTTTGTCCAGCACCATCAATAATGGTGGTGTTTTCTTTAGAAATATTCACTTTCTTTGCACGTCCAAGCATATCCAAAGTGACATTTTCAAGTTTAATGCCCACATCTTCAGAAATAACCTGTCCAGATGTCAAGATAGCGATATCTTCTAACATTGCTTTACGACGGTCACCAAATCCAGGAGCTTTTACAGCAGCAATTTTCAAACCACCACGTAATTTGTTAACAACGAGCGTTGCCAAAGCTTCACCTTCCACATCTTCAGCGATAATGAGAAGTGGTTTTCCAGATTGCACAACAGCTTCAAGCACAGGAAGAAGAGATTGCAAATTAGACAATTTCTTTTCGTGAATGAGAATGTAAGGATCATCAAGATCAGCGACCATTTTCTCAGCATTTGTGACAAAATAAGGGGAAAGATACCCACGGTCAAATTGCATTCCTTCAACGACTTCTAATTCCGTTTCAGCGGTTTTAGCTTCTTCCACGGTAATGACGCCTTCATTGCCCACTTTTTCCATAGCATCAGCGATCATTTTACCGATTTCAGCAGCGCCATTAGCGGAAATTGTTCCCACCTGTGCAATTTCTGCTGAAGTTTGAATTTTTTTTGCTTTTTTGAAGAGGTTTGCCACCACTTCTTCAACAGCAGCATCAATCCCACGCTTCAAATCCATTGGGTTCATGCCTGCAGCAACAGCTTTAACACCTTCTTGCACAATAGCTTGTCCTAAAACAGTTGCTGTTGTTGTTCCATCACCAGCGATATCATTGGTTTTAGAAGCAACTTCGCGCAACATTTGTGCACCCATATTTTCGAACTTATCTTCCAGTTCGATTTCCTTTGCAACGGATACACCATCTTTTGTGATGCGAGGTGCACCGAATGATTTATCAATCACCACATTGCGACCTTTAGGGCCGAGTGTCACCTTAACAGCATTAGCAAGGATGTCGACACCGCGCAACAAACGCTCACGCGCTTCACGGCCAAATTTGACTTCTTTAGCAGCCATTTAATTTCTCCTTGGAGTTTTCTCAAAATAGTACACAATGAAAAACTAAGTGCTTCAATTAGCCCATAATTCCCATAATGTCAGATTCTTTCATGATGAGGAGATCTTCCCCATTAATCTTGACTTCAGTTCCAGACCATTTTCCAAACAAAATACGGTCTCCTGTTTTGACTTCTAAAGGCACGCGCTTTCCGTTATCATCGAGAGCGCCATTGCCAACAGCAATCACTTCGCCTTCTTGGGGTTTTTCTTTTGCTGTATCAGGGATGATAATCCCACCAGCCGTTTTATTTTCAGATTCAACCCGACGGACAACGACACGGTCGTGAAGTGGGCGGAATTGTATATTAGCCATGTTTTAAATCCTTAAAACTGAACATAATTGCATTAATCTTAAAAGTTCTTGCTAGCACTCTCAAACTACGAGTGCTAGCATGTGTTAGATATAAAATCGGCATCTCTCAATGTCAAGAATAGCCATAAAAATAATTTCTCTAAATGAAGCTTCAAAGTCTTGCCTCTTATTGCACTTTCGCGTTATCTATCTTTTTTGAGAACCCGTGAACAAAAAAGGATCTTATCATGGTTGAAACACGTCAGGAAACGGATAGCTTTGGAACGATTTCGGTACGTCAAGATCGTTATTGGGGCGCACAAACTGAACGTTCTCTGCATAATTTTAATATTGGCAGTGAAAAGCAGCCTCTTGCCATCATCTATGCCTTAGTCCTTGTCAAAAAAGCAGCAGCGATTGTAAATATGGGCAAAGGAAAACTACCAGAAAATATTGGAAAAGCAATTATTGCCGCCGCTGATGAAGTGCTTGCTGGCGATTTTGATAAGCATTTTCCACTGTCCGTCTGGCAAACAGGTTCTGGCACACAAAGCAATATGAATGTCAATGAAGTCATTGCTAATCGTGCTAGTAAGATTTTGGGAGGAAAACTTGGAAGCAAAAAACCAGTTCATCCCAATGACCATGTCAATATGAGCCAATCATCGAACGATTCCTTTCCCACGGCGCTTCACATTGCCACCACGTTGCAAACACGCCAACACTTATTGCCAATCCTTGAAGCTCTTATTGCGACATTAAAACAAAAAGAGCAAGAATTTGCAGACATCATTAAAATCGGTCGCACCCACACGCAAGATGCAACACCTTTAACCTTAGGGCAAGAATTTTCAGGCTATCGTGCCGCATTAGAAGCCAATCGTCAGCGCATTGAAAATGCTCTAACCGATGTCCACATGCTTGCTCAAGGTGGCACGGCTGTTGGCACAGGGCTGAATGCGCCAAAAGGTTTTGACGTTGCTTTTGCGCAAACAGTGAGCACTCTCACAGGAGTAACGTTCCAAACTGCCAGCAATAAATTTGAAGCACTTGCCCATCATGGCGCCCTTGCGCATTTCCACGGAAGCTTGAATGCTCTCGCTGCTGATCTGTTTAAAATTGCCAATGACATTCGGTTTTTAGGCTCTGGTCCACGTTCTGGTTTAGGGGAACTCAGTCTTCCTGAAAATGAACCCGGATCTTCTATTATGCCCGGCAAAGTCAACCCCACACAATGTGAAGCCTTAACCATGGTCGCATGCCAAGTTTTTGGTAATCACACCAGCGTAACCTTTGCCGCAAGCCAAGGACATTTTGAACTCAACGTTTATAAACCTGTTATTGGCTATAACGTTTTACAATCAATTACCCTTCTTGGTGATTGCATGCGTTCTTTTGATATGCATTGCATCCAAGGATTACGGGCCAATCGCGTTCATATTCACTCGCTCATGGAGCGCTCACTCATGTTAGTCACAGCTCTAGCACCAGAAATTGGCTATGAAAGAGCTGCTGAAATTGCCAAAGCAGCGCATAAAAATGATACAACTTTGCGCACCGAAGCATTAAAAGCAGGTGTTTTTGTAGAGGATTATGACCGATTAGTTGATCCCAAAAAGATGATTGCTCCCCAATAAACAACCCACTAAAAAAGATGCAAACGTCTTAAAACAAATCGTTCTGTCAAAAGATCGGGGTGTAAACACCCCGATGATGACCGATAACCATTACCCACAGCGTTCATTTTAGGCTCTGGTCCGCATTTATGCTATGGGTGGTTTTGTTGCTTATGTTGTACTTAAAAGGCACAACGATTTTGGAAAGAAATGGATAGTCATGGCTCAACACCCAATGGCTATAGTGGCAGAAAGTGATTTAAATGGATATGACCGTAAGGTGTTTTTCATTCTAGCTTCACGTCTTGATTTTAAAAATCAATTAGCTATCAACCAAAAAGAATTAGCTCAAAAAAATCAGTATTAATAGACATAATTTCAATCAAAGTATAAAAAGATTAATGAATTCATAGTAGTTACGCTTACAATGTTATCATTATTGATAACATTGGGTAGATAACTCTTATCTCAATGAGATAATGTATTGATTTATAATAATAATCTAGCGTTATCCATATTGAATGAGAATCCTAAATACCGTAAGATTTTCTCATTTTAAATCTGTCCCATGTTGCATCAATCAAAATCACTGACTAGCACATCACAAACGGAATGAATGTATGGATAGAAATTGTATAAGATAAGGAAAAACGCCTCTAATGAACCACCTCAAGTGCCAAGGACTGTCACAACGGCCAAAGGGGCCTGTCACAACATTGTGGAGAGGACTGTCACAACACCCACGAACTGGCAAATATAGTAATGGCACCGGCTTGCTCCTTTATGAAGCGTGAAAGAGTGTGCTCAATAGATTTATCGTTATACCATTCACGAGCCACCGTCGTGAAATAGGTTTAGAAACATTGAAAAATGTCTCCTCTATGAAGCGGAAAAGAGGTGCTCAATAGATTTATCGTTATATCATTCACGAGCCACCGTCGTGAAATAGGTTTAGAAACATTGAAAAATGTCTCCTCTATGAAGCGTGAAGATAGGTGCTCAATAGATTTATCGTTATACCATTCACGAGCCACCGTCGTGAAATGGGTTTAGGAACATTGAAAAATGTCTCCTCTATGAAGCGTGAAGATAGGTGCTCAATAGATTTATCGTTATATCATTCACAATCGCTGTCGTGAAATGGGTTTAGAAACATTGAAAAATGTCTCCTCTATGAAGCGGAAAAGAGGTGCTCAATAGATTTATCATTATATCATTCACGAGCCACCGTCGTGAAATGGGTTTAGAAACATTGAAAAATGTCTCCTCTATGAAGCGGAAAAGAGGTGCTCAATAGATTTATCATTATATCATTCACGAGCCACCGTCGTGAAATGGGTTTAGAAACATTGAAAAATGTCTCCTCTATGAAGCGGAAAAGAGGTGCTCAATAGAGGAACAGCTGTTGGAACAAAATTCGATGCACTGAAAGGTTTTGACCTTTGCTGAAACAATCCACTCTCTGACGTGATATCCTTGACAGCTCGCAAGAAATTTGAGGCATTTGCCCCTTATGGCGCCCTCACCCATTTCCACAAAAACCTGAATGCACGCGCTAATCTCTTTAAAATAACCAACGACATTCAGTTTTTAGGCTCTCATCCACGTTCCGTCTTTAAGCGAACGGAAAGTTTATCATTTTACATGGCACATGAGAAACCTCTTGAAACTTGAGATTCTCGCCCTTTGCTCCTTCTTATTCTTCGTATTCCATTCAATCAATCAAAACTATTCGCTTGGATTGTCATAAGAAAAAGTAGCGTATAGATAAAAAAGAAATAAAGTCGCTCATCCCCTTAAGTGCTCAAAAGGCTATCGCCATACAAAGCTACGCAATATCAGAAACAAGCAAAGAATACGATAAAGAATATGATGGTGCCAATATGCATTTTTTACGACCAATTGAATATTAAGCACTTTGATATCAATCATAGTGGATAATATATTTAACACTTAATAACAAAAAGTGATTTTAATATATATAAAATAATATTTTTTAAACAAATAAAAAGCCTGTTTACTATATTATATTTTTTTCTAAAACACAGAGAACACTGAAGAGGCGTATATAAAAAATCCTGAAAAATCAATATAAACGCGGGATAATAGCATGAAAACAAGTTTTAAGAACACTTAAATATAGATAATTATAGAGTTTTTGAGTATTTTAATTTTCATAATGATATTAAATATAGATTTCTTTAACCAATTCGTGTATAATGCGCTTTGTATTTTAAATGAATTGGGGACGTTTTTATGAAAACAAAATGTTTAATTGCACTATCTATTTTCACTTTCATTACCGCTTCAACAGCGCAAGCAGCAGATACGGTAATCTTTGAGCAATCAAAACCGAAGGTTTCATTGCAAAATGATTCATCATCACGTATTTCACCGGTTACTGTTTCTGCGCCTTTTTCTTGGTCTGGTTTTTATTTTGGAGGACAAATTGGATATTTTTCCAATAAAAATACTCTAAATTACGCACAAGAAGCTAGGGACGGAAAATGGGCTTTGGTTGATAGAGATTTATCACCGAAACTATCAGGATTGAGAGCAGGTTTGTATGCAGGTTCTAATATTGATCTGGGAGATCTTGTTTTCGGTTTTGATACGGACATGGTTTGGTCTGGGAAGAAAAGTACCCAAACAGACAATGGAAAGAAAATTCTAGATAAATTAGACTCCATTAACATTGCCTTTGAAGAAGCTGGAATTCCTATCATAAAACCTGCCGCTCAGGATGAAACGATACCCAACCATGGTGACATTGTTGTTAGCGGTGTAACATTGAAAGAAACATGGTCTGGTGCCGCGCGCGCGCGTATTGGTTTTGCTTCCCATCGTCTTATGCCTTATATTGCAGGGGGTATAGCCTATAGACAGATGCAATATATCATGTCACTTTTATCAAAATCGCAAGAAGATTCGACAATTTTTGCTTCTGGCAATGTGTTAGATGAGACAAAAACAATGTTTGGTTACACTGTTGGTGGTGGTTTTGATCTTGCAATGACAGATAATATCATCATGCGTACAGAATATCGTTATTCAGATTTTTTTAAAAAGAAATTTGCAAACGATAACCTTAAAATCTCTTCTCAAACGCATGATGTTCGCTTTGGTATCGCTTATAAATTCTAAGTTTTGTAGAAAAATTGAACGATTAAAAAACCCTGTTAAAAACGGGGTTTTTTAATGCCCCTTTGCACTAAAAAGACGTAGATTCTAAAAACCAGTACTAAACTGTAAACAAATAATCACGAAACAATCCAACCTCTCCCTCTCTTAAAGCAAGCTCCTATCCTCTCAGCCTTTCATGTCGTGCATTGGGAATATATAAAAGCTTTACCACCATACCACTGGGCGCCATCGTAAAATAAATGAGAGCCGGTATTTAAGAGATATTTCTTTAAAAGAAATATGGATATTGTGCATCAATTGCAGTTTTATAGGATGATGTTGACTTGGCCTCCCCGCTCTTAAAGGATAAAGATTCTAAAAACCCATTTTAAAACACCCATTTTTAAACACCATGTCCGTTTATAAAAGCACAAAAACTCTTGGGGACTCTTAGGGGGATCTTGGGCGAGCTTCTCTGGGCTCCTCCTCATGGAATGCCCTTAAGCCTAAAGCAAGACAAACACACTGAAGAATATTCAACACACAGCGAAAAAATACTGTAACGTTTCAAGGAAGTATGCCCTATATTACCACACTTCAAACGACCGTATTTTACAGCTATTGTATGCCAGAGTGGAGAAAGGATATTGCGGTTTTCTGTTTGTGTAATTTCTGTAACGGGGAGACAGCTTCATTTGGAGAGAACAGAAAGTTGTCAAGGTAAAAAACCAATTTCCAACCTTACCATTTCCCTCTGCTTTACAACTTTCAAAAGCCTCTAAAGCACTATTTTTTAAACCTCTAAAACTCTGTCTTTTAAAGAGTGGAGATTACGCATTGCCTCATGCTTTTGTTGCTCACATATCTTTTTGGCGATCACGCCCCTCATGTCATACGACAACGCTTCAAACCAAACACACTCAAATTCAAGACACTTTGGTTGCCAATGCACATGCGTGTTTTAAAGAAACATCTCTCAAAACCCTCAAGCCCATTTTGCGACAGCACCTACAAGAATATAAAATCTATAAAGCCTCTAAAACACTATTTTTTTAAACCTCTAAAACTCTGTCTTTTAAAGAGTGGAGATTACGCATTGCCTCATGCTTTTGTTGCTCACATATCTTTT